>JAYVEF010000205.1:0-3403 GCA_043748965.1 Burkholderiales bacterium | reverse complement strand
TGAACTGGCGCGCTCGACGGACGAAGAAAAACAATCGCAACTGCAGCGTCTGGGTGCGTTTCAACAGCGCCATGCAGCGCAGGCGCCCGCCATGCTAGCCACCTTGCAGCAGGCGGTAATCGATGACGCCAACGTGTTTGAAAAATTGATGGAGGCTGTCAAAGTCTGCTCGCTCGGGCAGATTACGGAGGCGCTATTCGCGGTCGGTGGTCAGTATCGCCGCAACATGTGAGACGACCAGAGGTCCATCGGATGCCAAGCGCGCGAATCTACGCGAAAGATTTCACGGGGAGTTGCAGGGTGGCTTCCAGACCGCCGTCCGGATGATTGCGCAGGTGCAGCGTGCCGCCGTGGTTTTCGGCGATATTTCGGGCGATCGTCAGACCCAGACCCGTGCCGCCGGTATCGCGTGAGCGCGAGGTTTCGAGGCGAAAGAACGGGTCGAAGACTGCTTCGAGCTGGTCCTCCGGCAAGCCACTGCCGGCGTCCCGAATGCGTACCACCAGACGGTCGCCATCGCGTTGCAATTCACGCGTTACGATGACGCGGGCGCGCTTGCCGTACTTGAGTGCATTGTCGATCAAATTAGTCAGACAACGGCGCAGCGCATTGGGTTGTGCCAGCACTGGCACACCGGCGCGACCGCTTTGGTTGACATCGTGTCCGGCATCGGTGGCGTCGGCGCAGACGCTGTCAATCAGCGAATCCAGATCGAGGCGTTGCAACGGCTCCGGCGAATCCATGCTGCGTGCCAGGTCGAGTCCTTCACGCACCATCGATTGCATCACCGCCAGGTCGTCAACTAGTTTGGTGCGTAGTTCAAGGTCGGTAACTTTTTCAAAACGCAACCGTAGGCGTGTCAGAGGGGTTTGCAGATCGTGCGTGATGGCCGCCAGCATGTGCGTGCGGTGCTGTACTTGCCGCCGGATGCGCGCCTGCATCGCGTTGAATGCGCTGGCGGCCAGACGGATTTCAGTGGGACCGGTTTCCGGCAAGGGTGGCCGATCCAGGTCACTGCCGAGCGCGCCGGCTGCCGCGGCCAGTTGGCGGATCGGTCGCGCCGTCATGCGCGCCACCAAGTACGCCAGCAGGCCGATTAAAAACAGAAATAATCCAAGATAAAACGTCGGCGGGCCGGAAGGCGGCGGCATCGTACGCTGGACGGCGCCCGGCACCCGCAGTTGTACGCGCAATAATTCGCCATCACTAAGGCCGATCAGAATGGCCTGACAATCGGTCGCATGCGGGCGGTCAAAACGCGGCAGCCGGGCTGGGCGCAGCTGACAATTGGACTGCGGCCGAACAATAATCTGACGGTAAGGCCCCAGCCGCGCCCGCAGTAACCCGACCATGGTGCCGTCGCTGCTGCCGACCGCCTGCATGTCGTTGACAATCGCCGCGACCACACCGAAGTTCGCTGCAGTCTGCAGAATCGCCGGTCGTACTGCCGGCGCCGCATCGTCTAGTGCCAGTACCAGTTGCGCCACGCGTTCGGCGGTGTGCGCAGCGCGCATGTCGTCGATAGCGCCTTCGCGCTGACGCTCGGCCAGCAGCGCAGTGACACCGGCCGCCACCAGAATTCCAGCCAGCAAAATCACGAAGACGCGATTCGCGATCGAGTCGAAAAAATTCTTCACCGACGGTTCTCGACGGTGACCGTGGCCGACAATATGTAGCCTTCGTTGCGCACTGTCTTGACGATACGCGGGGTGCGTGCATCGTCGCCGAGTTTCTGGCGTAACCGGCTGATCTGGATATCCACCGAGCGATCAAATGGATCGGCCTCGCGTCCTTGTGTCAGTTCGAGCAACTGGTCGCGATTGAGGACTCGATTGGGGTGCTCGAGAAATACCTTCAACAGGCGAAATTCCGCCCCCGACAACGCTACCACGGTGCCATCTGCGGTCAGCAAATGGCGCGCCATCAGATCCAGTCGCCAACCATCGAATAGCATCGTGTGCGCTTCGCTGGACGCCATGTTCGGTGGCAGCGCGTTGGTCCGGCGCAGCACACTGCGGATCCGTGCAAACAACTCACGCGGCTCGAAAGGCTTGGCGAGATAGTCGTCGGCACCCATTTCAAGCCCCAGGATTCGGTCGAGCGGATCACCGCGCGCTGTCAGCATGATGACCGGCAGCGTCGAGTTGGCACGTAGCGTGCGGCACAGGGTCAGGCCATCTTCGCCAGGCAGGGTCAGGTCCAGCACGACCAGATCGATCCGCACCGATTCAAGCTGCTTGCGCATTTCGACGCCATTGCCGGCAGTGAACGTGCGAAAGCCATTGCTGTCTAGATATTCAGCCAGGAGCATACGAATTTCGCGGTCGTCGTCGACCACCAGAATCTGCGTCGGGTTTTCCATGCCTTTCATTATCGTCATCCTAGCGACTGTCGCGTGCGCAGTTTTGTAATGGTTCGTCTCGACTTGGCTGGTTGATACATAGCGTTACAAGACAAGGCCGAAAATGCCATGTTGCGATACAAATGTGCGCATTCGGAACACCCTGCCGTTACACGCGGGCGGTTTAATCGAGGTTGTTAAAACAACAGGGGCGCCGCGCATGTTTAAATTTGGCAAACGGTTTTTGATCGGTTTCACCGCGATCGGTTTTAGCACGGTGGGTTTCGCACAAGCCGCACCCGGCCCCTATGATGCGCCACCCGGCGAACACGAGCTGGACAACCCGGAACAGTTCGCCCGACGGGTTGAGCGCAAGCAGCTGGGGTTACGCGATGCCCTCAAACTGAGTGCAGCGCAGGAACCTGCGTGGAAAGATTTTACCGTGCGGACCCGTCCGACCGCGCCGATCGTGGTGCCGAACAAGGGGCAAATGGCCAAACTCAGCGCGCCAGAACGCATGGAGCACATGTTGGCCACCATGCGTGAAGGTGAACAACGCATGCAGGTACGACTCGACGCAACGCGCGCGTTTTATGCGGTGCTGTCACCGGCGCAGCAAACGACGTTTGACCGACAATTTAGCGGGCGACCGCATCACGGGGCTCGTGGGGCGTCGCTCTGGCAGCACCCGGACGGCGAATAAAAAATGGCTCGGGGCGGCCTCTGTTTGTAGTTGCATAGCTAATGATATTGGGTTAGACATGGCGCATGTTTGAGCACTGTCTCTATTTCAACACCGCAGCGCTGGCGCGCCAGCTCGAGCGTCATTGGGCACAGGCGTTCCATTCGTTTGGCCTGACACCGCCACAAGCGTTCATGCTGCGCGCCGTGCTGGACCGACCGGGTCTGTTGCAAAGCGAACTAGCCGCCGCGTTGGCAATTGCGCGTCCGACCGCGACGCGATCGCTCGACGGGTTAGCCGCCAAAGGATTGATTCAACGTCGTGCGCTGGCGCGTGATGGCCGTGAATCGGCAATTCACCCTACCGCTACCGCAATTGCA
>JAYVEF010000204.1:0-11102 GCA_043748965.1 Burkholderiales bacterium | reverse complement strand
AATAAAGCGCCAGTAGCGAAGCCACCCGGCAGATCAAGCGTTGCTTGAACTAACCGCACTCTGTTGCTCGCCCCGCTGCGGATTCACCGCAGGCTTCAAATCTGCAGCAGGGTCAAAATGTCTGTGAGTTCTGCGCGCAGTTCGTCGAACAGCGGGTCGACCGGCGCAGTAATGCCGTTGCCATCGATACCCTCTTCGCTATCCCGCGCTGCGCGACTGTCGAGCCTGTTGCGCGCGCCGCTGATGGTAAAACCCTGCTCGTACAATAACTCGCGGATGCGGCGGATCAAGAGCACTTCGTGGTGCTGATAATAGCGCCGGTTGCCGCGCCGCTTGACTGGTTTGAGCTGGGTGAACTCCTGCTCCCAATAGCGCAGTACATGGGGCTTGACGCCACACAGTTCACTCACTTCACCGATCGTAAAATAACGTTTGGCGGGAATCAACGGCAACACGATTGGGTCAGGCTTGCTGGTGCGTTCGTTCATGGTGGTTGGCGTTACGCAGCGCGAACAAGTTGCGCCTCGCTGGCGGTATCGACCATGCCTTTGAGTTTTTGACTGGCGTGAAAAGTGACGACCCGGCGCGCGCTGATCGGAATCTCCTGGCCGGTTTTAGGATTGCGGCCAGGCCGCTGTGGCTTGTCGCGCAACTGGAAATTACCGAAACCGGACAACTTGACTGATTCGCCACGTTCGAGCGCGTCGCGGATTTGGTCGAAAAAAGTTTCGACCAAATCTTTGGCTTCGCGCTTGTTCAAACCAACCTGCTCAAATAATAGGACGGCCAGCTCAGCCTTTGTCAGCGTTGGCAGATTTTGTTCCGCCTGCGAACGCGCTTGTGCCAAGCGCATCGCCCGATTGAGATCGGCACTCAATACAGATTGCAATTCCACTGAACTAACGTCGTTCATGATAATAACTCCCGCCCTGCCCTAAGTACGCAATTTTGCGCCGTGTTTTTTGTCGACGGCCAAAGTCAGCGCTGCGACAACGGCGTCGACTTTATCGTCTTGCAGTGTGCTTTGAGTATCTTGCAAGGTGAATCGGAAAGCAAGGCTTTTCTCACCCGAGGGCAGGCCAGCGCCGCGATATTCATCAAATAAAACAATGGCTTGCAAGACATTGCAGACTGGGTTAAAACGCTTTTCGTGCTCGAATGTACGCACCAGATCCTGGACTTGCAGGCTTTGATTGACCACCACCGCAATATCCCGGGTGACCGCTGGAAACTTCGAAATCTCCTGATGAACCGGCAACTGGCAACGTTGCAAGACTGCGCTGTCGATTTCAAACAGGACCGGCGCTAGCGGCAGGTCGTAGCGTTGTTGCAGACCAGGGTGCAATTCACCGATCAAGCCGACTACCTGCCCGTCGATTACGATGTTGGCCGCTCGGCCGGGATGTAACGCCGGATGATTGACGCTGGTGAATTCGGCGACCTGTGGCGCCAGCAGTGCTTCCAGATCTGCTTTGACATCGAAGTAATCTACGTTGCGCATCGGCTGTCCCCATTGCTCTTCTGCCTGCGGCCCGTAAGCAAGCGCCGTCAGCCGTTTTGGCTGATCGTATCCGGCAACCGACAGCGGACCGTCCTCAATGCTGGCATCACGCAGATAGACAGTGCCGATCTCAAATACCCGGATGCGGTTGGCCTTGCGGTTAAGGTTATAGCGGACCGTCGCAATCAGGCTGCCGATCAAACTAGAACGCATGACGGCATGCTGACTTGCAATCGGATTACGCAAACGAATCGGGTAGCTGTTGCCCGCAAAATCACGTTCCCATGCTTCTTCGACAAAACTGAAATTGACGACTTCCTGGTAGTCCAGATCGGCGATTTGCCGCCGGAGCATAAACAGCGATCGATGCTGCTCCGGATCAATACGCATTGCGTTGGCCGCCACAGGCGGCAGCCCCGGTATATTCTCGAAGCCATACACGCGCACCACTTCTTCGATCAGGTCTTCTTCGATTTCGATATCAAAGCGCCAGGACGGTGGAGTTACCGCAAACGAACCTGCGGCCTGCGTGAACGGCAACCCCAAGCGGCTAAAAATATCGGCAATTTGTGCCTCGCTGAACGGCACACCGATCACTTTGCTTGCCCGTGCCGAACGCAGTTTCACGGGTGTCCGCACAGGTAAATTGATGATCTGATCGTCGATCGGTCCAACTCGTGTCTGTGCGCCTTGCCCGCAGATTTCAATCAGCAGAGCGGTAATCCGATCGATGCTGGAGACCGTTGTCGCAAAATCGACCCCACGCTCAAAGCGGTGGCCGGCATCCGTCGAAAAATTGAAGCGCCGGGCTCGCCCCTGAATGGCTTGCGGCCACCAGAATGCGGCTTCCAGATAGATATCCTGCGTGTCGAGCGAGACCGCCGTGGCATCGCCACCCATGATGCCCGCCAGCGATTCGATGGCGTGCTGATCGGCGATCACACCGATCCAGCCGTCGACCGCAACAGTGTTGCCGTTTAAAAGTTTTAGCGATTCACCGGGACGTCCCCAGCGTACATCCAGACCGCCCTGAATTTTTGCCAGATCAAAAACGTGGCTAGGCTGGCCGAGCTCCAGCATGACGTAGTTGGAAATATCTACCAACGCAGATACGGAGCGCTGACCACTGCGTTCGAGCCGGCGCTTGATCCAGTCGGGGGTGGCGGCACGTGCATTCAGGCCGCGAATGATACGGCCCGAGAAGCGGCCACACAAGTCCGGCGCACTGACTTTAACCGGCAACACTTCATCCGACGTGACTGCGGCAATCTGATAAGTCGGTATGTTGAGTGCCGTGCCGGTCAAAGCGGCTACTTCGCGCGCGACGCCGAGCACGGAGAGGCAATCGGCTTTATTGGGTGTCAGCTTGATGGTGAATTTTAGATCATCGAGCTGATAGTAATCCCGAAAATTCTGGCCAATCGGTGCATCCTGCGGCAAATCGATCAAACCACCATGATCGTCCGACAATCTTAGCTCACGCGCCGAACACAACATGCCTTGCGACTCAACGCCACGCAACTGACCGACGCGGATTTCAAAAGGTTTGCCGTCATCGCCCGGCGGAAGTAGCGCTCCCGGCAGCGCGCAAACGACTTTCATACCGACGCGCACGTTGGGTGCACCACACACAATATTGAGAAGCGCTCCGGTACCGACATCGACCTGGCAAACGTTGAGTCGATCAGCATTTGGATGGCGCTCAAGCTCGCACACCAGACCCACCACTACTTTCGAGAAAGGTGGCGCGACCGGCTCGACTTCTTCGACTTCCAGTCCCGCCATGGTGAGCATGTGCGACAACGCGTCGGACGTCAGATCCGGATTGACCATGGTACGCAACCAGTGTTCCGAGAATTGCATGTGACAACCTTTTTACGACCGTGGTCGCGATGAATAAGTAGGCAAACAGCCGACGATACAGTTGAACCAAGCACGCGGCGATGGGCGCGAAGGCCAACCAACGCAGATAGATTTCGACGTTAGTTGAACTGCTTCAAGAAGCGCAAATCGCCTTCATAAAACAGACGTAGATCGCTGATTCCATAGCGCAGCATGGTGAGCCGCTCGAGGCCCGATCCGAAAGCGAAGCCGATATAGTCTTCCGGATCAAGACCCATGTTGCGCAGTACTGTCGGATGCACCTGTCCAGCGCCGGAGATTTCCAGCCAGCGGCCTTTCAGTGGGCCCGTACCGAACGCAATATCGATTTCAGCGGACGGTTCAGTGAAAGGAAAATACGATGGACGAAAGCGCACCTGCAAATCATCGGTTTCAAAAAAGGCTTTGACGAAGTTCAGATACACGCCCTTCAGATCGGCGAAACTGATGTCACGATCGATCCAGAGACCTTCCACCTGATGGAACATCGGCGAGTGCGTGGCGTCACTGTCGACCCGATACGTGCGCCCCGGCGCGATCACTTTGATCGGCGGTTGATGCATGCGGGCGTAGCGCACCTGCATCGGGCTGGTGTGGGTACGCAGCAGCAACGGCTTGCCCGCGCTGTCGTCGCCCTCGATATAAAACGTATCCTGCATCGAACGTGCCGGATGGTTTTCCGGGCTGTTCAGGGCAGTAAAGTTGGTCCAGTCGGTTTCGATTTCCGGGCCATCGGCGACCGCAAAACCGATCGAACCGAATATCTGTTCGACCCGTTGCCAAGTCCGCATGACTGGATGAATTCCGCCGATGCCGCGACCGCGCCCGGGCAATGTGATGTCGATCGCTTCGGCGTTCAGGCGCGCTTGCATCTGTGCGTCGGCCAGCGTTTCTCGTCGGACTGTCAGCGCAGTTTCGATCTTTACTTTTGCAGCGTTGATAATCGCACCCTGCACTTTGCGCTCGTCCGGACCGAGCTTGCCCAGCCCTTTCATCTGTTCAGTGATCTGTCCAGTCTTGCCAAGATATTTCGCCTTGGCATTCTCCAACGCGGCAGCGTCGGGGGCAGCGGTAAATTCTGCGTGGGCTTGCAGTACCAATTGCTCTAGTGGAGTCATGCGCTTCCCGTGCAGGAAAAAAATGCCAAAAGCGGCGCCAAAAATAAAACGGGGCACAGGTTAGTCAACCTCTGCCCCGCTCGATGGCTCACTCGAAAGTGAACCATACTTCAAAATGCTTATGCGGCGATGGTAGCTTTCACCTGATTGACAATCGCGGCAAATGCCGGCTTGTCCATCACAGCCATGTCAGCCAACACCTTGCGATCCAGACCGATTGCAGCGCGCTTCAGACCGTTCATGAATACGCTGTAAGTCAGGCCATGTTCGCGCGACGCCGCATTGATACGCGTGATCCACAATGCACGGAACACTCGCTTTTTGTTGCGGCGGTCACGATAAGCATATTGGCCTGCACGCATTACTGCCTGTTTGGCGACTCGATATACTTTACTACGACGTCCACGATAGCCTTTGGCTTGGTCGAGAACTTTTTTATGGCGGGCCCGTGCTGTGACCCCACGTTTTACTCGTGTCATGGTAACTCCTTGAGATTGAGTGTGAGGTTAAGCGAACGGCATCATCGTGCGGACCGAAACCATGTTCGAGGCATGGACTTCCTTGGCACCGCGCAGTTGACGTTTGGTTTTGGTAGTTTTTTTGGTCAGGATGTGGCGTTTGAACGCTGAACCACGTTTGACGGTACCACCCGGACGGACGCGAAAGCGCTTTTTCGCTGCGCTCTTCGTTTTCATTTTAGGCATAGCAACTCTGTCTTTTCAGGGACAGCTCCATGTTTAACATGATTGCAGGTGGCAACAATTCGTTGCGCTTGGATGCCTGCTCTCACTTGTCGTACGGTGAAATCGAGTTCACCGCCGTATTATGCGAATGGATCATTGCGACCCATCTGCACGAATTTTGAGGCGCTGTCTAAGCAACCGCAGCTTACTTTTTTTTCTTCGGCGCCAGCACCATGATCATCTGGCGGCCTTCCATCTTGGGCCATTGCTCGACCTGTCCGTATGGCTCCAGATCCAGCTTCAGTCGCTCCAGCATGCGCACCCCGATATCCTGATGGGCCATCTCTCGACCGCGGAAGCGCAGGGTGATTTTGGTCTTGTCGCCGTCGTCGAGAAACTTGATCAAATTACGCAGTTTGATATTGTAATCACCATCATCTGTACCGGGCCGGAACTTAACTTCCTTAACCAGAATGATCTTTTGCTTGAGCTTGGCTTCGTGGGCTTTTTTCTGCTCCTGGTATTTGAACTTGCCGTAGTCCATCAACCGCGCGACCGGCGGTTGCGCGGTTGGCGCAATCTCTACCAGATCGACGTTTGCTTCTTCCGCCATGCGGAAGGCCTCGGCAAGAGTTACGATACCCAGCGCTTCGTTTTCCACTCCACTCAGGCGCAACTCGGGCGCGGTAATTTCGCCGTTGATGCGATGCGACTTGTCAGTAGCTATTGTAGTTTCCTTTAAAAATCAAATAAATAAGCCGTGCTATTGCGCTTCGAGTTACCCCGATCAGGCTTTGGTTTCTACCTCGTTGATGAGGCGTTGCACCAATATTTCGGCGGGCATGACACCCAGATCGACATTGCCTCGCGCACGCACGGCCACCGTACTTGCATCCCGTTCCTTGTCGCCGACAATCACGATGTAAGGAATCTTCTGAACCGAATGCTCGCGTATTTTATAGGTTATTTTCTCGTTACGCAAATCGACCTGCACTCTAAACCCTTGTTTCTTCAGGTTTTGTGTCACCTCCCGGGCATAATCAGACTGGCCTTCGGAAATGTTCAAAACGGCGACCTGCACCGGAGCCAGCCATATTGGCAACGCGCCCGCATAGCTTTCGATCAGAATCCCGATGAAACGCTCGAGCGAACCAACGATCGCCCGATGCAGCATCACCGGCGTCTTCTTGCTGCTGTCCTCACCGATATAGGTTCCGCCCAGACGTTCGGCCGTGTTCCAGTCGACCTGCATGGTGCCGACCTGCCAGGCACGCCCCAGGCTGTCGTGGAGGTGATATTCGATCTTTGGTCCGTAGAACGCTCCTTCGCCCGGCAGCTCCGTCCAGGTGACGCCACAACTGCGCAGCGCTGTGCGCAGCGCTTCTTCGGACTTGTCCCAGACCGCGTCGGTACCAACCCGGCTATCCGGTCGCAGTGCCAGTTTGATCTCAATATCGGTAAAGCCGAAGTCGCTATAGACCTTCATCGCCTGTATGTGAAAGTCGACCACTTCGCTCTGGATTTGGTCTTCGGTGCAAAATGCGTGACCATCGTCCTGCGTGAAGCCGCGTACGCGCATGATGCCGTGCAGCGCACCCGACGGTTCGTTGCGATGGCACTGACCGAATTCGCCGTAGCGCAGCGGCAAGTCGCGATAGCTGCGCAAGTCCGACTTGAAAATCTGCACATGCCCCGGGCAGTTCATCGGCTTCAAGGCATACGTCCGATTTTCGGACTCGGTGACGAACATGTTGTCGCGATAATTATCCCAGTGACCGGTTTTTTCCCAAAGTGAGCGGTCCAGAATCTGCGGACCCTTGACTTCCTGATAGCCGCTGTCGCGATATACACCGCGCATGTATTGCTCGACCTGCTGCCAGATGCTCCAGCCTTTCGGATGCCAGAACACGAGGCCGGGCGCCTCTTCCTGCATATGGAACAGGTCAAGTGCCTTGCCGAGCTTGCGGTGGTCGCGCTTTTCGGCTTCCTCCAGAACGTGCAGGTAGTTATCGAGGTCTTCTTTTTTGGCCCAGGCGGTACCGTAAATCCGCTGCAGCATTTCATTTTTGGAATCGCCACGCCAGTAAGCTCCCGCCAGTTTCATGAGCTTGAAAACTTTTAATTTTCCGGTCGATGGCACGTGCGGTCCGCGGCACAGATCGGTGAATGTACCCTCGGTATAGAGAGAGACTTCCTGATCGGCCGGGATCGATCCGATGATCTCGGCCTTGTAAGCTTCGCCGATCGATTCAAAATACGCCACTGCAGCGTCACGCGCCATCACCCGACGCGAAACCGGCTCATCTTTTTTCGCCAGTTCGGTCATTTTCTTTTCGATTGCGGTCAAGTCATCCGGCGTAAAAGGCCGCTTGTACGAAAAGTCATAATAAAAACCATTGTCGATCACCGGCCCGATTGTCACCTGTGCTTCCGGATACAACTCCTTGACTGCATGTGCCAGCAGATGGGCAGTCGAGTGCCGAATCACATCCAGACCGTCGGCGTCCTTGTCGGTGATGATTGCAAGGTCTGCATCACGTTCAATCAGAAATCCGGTGTCCACTATCTTTCCGTCGACCCTGCCGGCCAAGGCAGCCTTGGCGAGCCCGGCACCGATACTGGCGGCGACCTGCGCTACCGTGACGGCTTGGTCGAACTGACGTTGTGAACCATCGGGGAGGCGAATTGACAGCATTTTTTAACTCCAGGGCGAGGCGACGAAGCCATTGCCGGACAAGATTGCGTGATTGAAACGGGCTGGCGGTTGCAAACGGTAGTACGGATCATGCCCCAAAATCAGGACGAAAAAAAACGCGACCGAATCGCGCATTTCAGTTTGACTGAACGAGGGAGGCCTGGTTAGCGAAGCCAAAGTATGGCTGAAGCTCGCGGTGTCATAACCGAATCCATTTTCTTCGTACCAAAATAACGACGCTCGTCCAGCAGGTATTTAGCCGTCGACTAGTCAACAATGCAAATGTTAGCATGAAAACGACTCCGTCCGACAGCGTTGCGGAGAACTCCCGCACTACAGCGGCATCGGACCGCGCGACATGTTTGGCAATAGTTGCAGACGATCATGGTGAAGCATGATTTCCTGCCAGGTGACTAAACGCAATGCCCCAGCATGGTCTTCAACCAGCGCAGACAGGCTTTCGACCCAATCACCGTCGTTGCAGTACGTGATGCCATCGATTTCGCGGAGCTCAGGTTTGTGAATATGGCCGCAGATGACACCATCCACACCGCGCTTTTTGGCTTCTGCGGCCAGCGCGTTCTCGAACGCAGAAATATAGCTGACGGCATTTTTGACTCTGAGTTTCAGATACTGCGACAGCGACCAGTAGGGCAGTCCGACGCGGGCGCGCCAGCTATTGAACCACTGATTGAATTTCAGGATTACGGTGTACATGCTGTCACCCAGGTACGCCAACCATTTGGCGCAGGCAATCACACCGTCGAAACGGTCCCCGTGCAATACCAGCATCCGCTTGCCGCCAGCCGTCGTGTGGATCAGTTCATCGCGCACCTTGATACCGCCGAAGTCGAGATCGATGAATTGCCGGATCGCTTCGTCGTGATTGCCCGGCACGAACACTACGTTAGTACCCTTGCGGGCCTTCTTAAGTACCGTCTGCACTACGTTGTTGTGATCCTGATCCCAGTACCAGCGCCGCTTCAACTGCCAGCCGTCGATGATGTCACCGACCAGATACAGGTTCTCGGAATCGGTGGCGCGCAAAAATTCCAACAGTCGTCCGGCCTGACAGCCGGTGGTACCCAGATGAACATCCGAGATCCAGATGGCGCGAAAGCAGATCACGCCGCGCTTGCCAGCGGTTTTCAAAGCAGAAAAATCCGATGCCAGAAACTGGTCACGTGAAGTCATGTCGCCCTCGAACTGCCCAGGTAATGGCGGGCATAACGGCTGTCGAGCTTTGCCAGCGGCAGCAGCATGAATAGGTCTGCGGTATGAAAATCCGGGTCCCAGGCCGGCTCACCGCAGACCCATGCACCGCTGCGCAGATACCCCTTCAGTAGCGGCGGTGTCACCGGCACATGTCCGGCTTCACGCGCATCGGGCGGGAACGGCAAATGTGGCGTAACGCGATACTCGACCGGCGCCAGATTGTTTTCGGTGAGCGCGTTGTACAGCGCGGCAGCGTTATGGCCGCCGTCGGCCAAGCTGATGCTGGCACAGCCGATTAAATATTCGCACTGCTCTTTTTTCATGAAGGCGGCCAGGCCGGCCCACAGCAGCATGATCACGCCACCGCTACGGTAATTCGGGTGAATGCAGGCGCGACCGGCTTCGGCAATGCGTGAGCGCAGATGATCAAGACGGCTCAGATCGAATTCTTGTTCGGAATAATACTGGCCCATTCTGCGCGCGGCGTGCGGGCTCATTGCGCGATAGGTGCCAACCACCTTGAGTGACCTGGCGTCGCGCACAATCAGGTGATCGCAGTAGGCGTCAAAATCGTCGCGATCCAGACCGTCTTTGTTTTCAAGCGCCGACAATCCCATCGCCTCGATGAAAACCTTGTACCGCAGGCGCTGGACTTCGCGTACTTCTTCGGGGGTGGTTGCAAGACTCAACGTGAGCTTCGAAAAACTCGGTGTGGCATCGACCGCAGCAGTCAATAATCGCATTGCTCACCCTCATGGTTAAGACGAGCAAAGCGTAACCGGGGATTGCTTCGGCGAAATGACCGGACAATGTCAATTTAATGACATGGCAACACGACGCAAACAAGCCCGGACCAATTGCGGCGTCTCCGTGTGACGCTGCAATTGGTCCGGGCTCATTGGGCACCAATAGATTATTTTTCCTTGCGCGGGCGCCCTGGTTTTAGCGGTGCCAACGCCGCCACCGCGATTTTTAGCGCTGTCAGTTCCATTTTTCGAATCATGGCGACGCCTATCCGCAGGAGTTCGCTTTTCTTGACCTCGAAGCCGGCTTTGAGGCAGGCCTTTTTGACTTCACCAAGCGCGGCGTATTCAAGTTCAGGCATGGTGAAACTGTCTCGGACCAGTTTTGCTTTCCTGGCTTTTTCGCGGGACTCCGTGGCTGGCGCAACCGCAGCGCTGGCGACCTTTGTTTGCGCTGGCCCGGCTTTGGCGACCGGCTTCGGCGAGGCTGCGGCAACCTTGCCCACTGATGCAGGCCTGGTCGAGGTACCTGGCTTTACGGTCGGGCTGCGCGTAGGCGCTGGGCGCGCTATTTTGACAGCCGTTGCCGGTATTTTTTTTACGGGTGGTTTTTGCGGTACGGTAGTTGACATTCAAAACCTCACTTTCAATTTTAATCGGCTACGGTATCGGTGGCGGTTTGAGCAGCAACAACTGGGAGAATCCGGCCCGCACGATGACGCAAAGCTATCTGGCAAAAGATAATCGTATAAACAATATAGTTAATTTATTGCGTTTTCGCAAGAACGATCATGCCATCAAGTGAGCTGCCTGATCACGAACTCTGTACCGACGGCGTCCCACCACTCTCGCTCCTTATCCATCCAGTAAGACAGGGTCGGATGCGCGGCCAGTAAATCTCGCCGAATTTCGATCTCGATACGAGTTTTCATTTTTAATCGTAACTGGCCGCTTTCGACCCCGATGCGGGCATGCATCAGCATCACTGCAACCCGCAGCGCCAGCACCGCCTTGGCAAAATCCGGATCATCCAGCGCGTCGCCAAGTTTGCGCAAATTGCCTTTCTGCGCCAGGATCAAGGTGCTCATGGTGCGTTGCTCGTGGGTCGTAAATCCGGGCAGGTCGGCATGCTCGATCATGTAGGCTGCATGCTTGTGATAGCCGCTATGCGACACGGCGATACCGACCTCATGAAGCAGCGCACTCCAGGTCAGGTAGCGTGCAAAGATATCTGTACCCGGTTTCAGCTGGGCAAACAAAACCGCT
>JAYVEF010000203.1:0-3434 GCA_043748965.1 Burkholderiales bacterium | reverse complement strand
CAAACTGGAGACATCCTATGTTGTTCCGTCAGATGTTCGAGCCGCTATCGAGTACCTATACCTACCTGATTGGCTGTACCGAAACCGGTAAAGCGGTGCTGATCGATCCAGTCATCGTCACAATCGAGCGCGACTTGGCCGAATTGCGCAAGCTGGGATTAACGCTGGCCTACACGCTCGACACACACATCCACGCCGACCACATCACGGCAGCGCGCGAGTTGAAGAAAACCACGGGTAGCCGCATTGCAGCACCCGCACATGATCGCTTGCCCTGCGTCGATCACCCGATTACCGAAGAGGTAACGTTTCAGCTCGGTAGCGTTACATTGCAACCGCTGCATACGCCGGGACACACGGCGGGACACTTTTCGTATTGGGGCGACAACCGTCTGTTCAGTGGCGATGCGTTGTTGATTGAAGGCTGCGGCCGAACCGACTTTCAGCAGGGCGATGCCGATACGCTTTATCGCAGCGTGACCCAAAAACTGTTCACACTGCCTGACGACACGTTAGTATTCCCAGCGCATGACTATCATGGGCGACGGGTTTCGAGTATTGCGCAGGAAAAGCAGCGCAACCCGCGCCTCGGTCAGCAACGTACGCTGGAGCAGTTTCGCGAAATCATGGCTGCCCTCGACCTGCCGTACCCAAAGTTCATCGATTTCGCCGTGCCCGGTAATCAGTCGTGCGGTGTTTGCCCCGACCATCTGCCAGAAAATCTTGAAAAATATTGTGCGCACATGACGGCGAGTCTGCAAGGCTGAGATTCGTCACCAGCGTTTGCCAAAGTACGAATCGGGCTGAGCGCGCAGTATAAAAAAAGACGTGTGAATCCTTTTGAGACGAAGAAGAAAGGGCCGGTGTTGCCGGCGAGCGGGATGCCGCGTTTGGTCCCGTTGACTTGGCGGCTATCGCGATTTCTCAGACGTCTGACAATATATGTAATAACACTTATAAATAAAATATAATATTAAACATCAGGCCATGCTGGGAGTTTTTGAAAATGCCACGCGACACCACGACCGTCGATCCTGAAATTTTACGGGCATCCGCTGCGCAGGCTTGCGCCCTGCTGAAGGTGCTGTCAAACCCAGAGCGATTGTTACTTCTGTGCCAGCTCATACAAGGCGAGCAGTGTGTCGGTGCGCTTGAAATCGCGTTAAGCATCCAGCAGCCGACCTTATCCCAGCAACTCGGTGTGTTGCGCCAGGAGCAGATGGTGGATACCCGGCGTGACGGGAAGCAGATTTACTATCGGATCGCGAGCGCCGAGGCGCTCGCGGTGATACAGGTGCTGTACCACTTGTACTGCGCTCCAGCCAAAACATCACGCAAGCGTTAAGCGCTGCGATGCGCGGCTCCGCGGCATGCAAATATTCAAATGGGAACGTCATGACACAAGCACCGTTTTTGCAAAGTGCGCAAACCTGGAACCGGCGCTTTGCGACACCAGAGTTTTTATTTGGCACAGCGCCCAACGCGTATCTGGCAAAGCAGCTGTATCGGCTACCGCCGTGCGGAAAGGCGCTCTCGATTGCCGACGGCGAAGGACGCAATAGCGTCTGGCTGGCCCGACAGGGCCTGCAGGTTGACGCGTTCGATTTTGCTGAAGCGGGTGTTGCGAAGGCTCAGGCGTTGTCCGAGCAGCAGGGTGTCAAGGTCTGCTTCACAGTCTGTGACGTCGATGACTGGCCTTGGCGGGCCAGCGCCTATGACGTGGTCGCCGCGATCTTTATCCAGTTTGCCGATCCGGTTCTGCGGGCGCGATTGTTTGCCCGGATGACCGACACGCTCAAGCCGGGTGGTACGCTAATTTTGCAAGGCTATACCCGGCGACAGCTAGAATTTGATACCGGTGGTCCGGGCCGCTTGGACCATTTGTACACTGCAGACATGGTACGCAGCGCCTTCGATGGCATGGACTTGAAGGAGCTGATCGAGTACGAGGAAGTACTTGCCGAAGGTAGCCAGCACGTTGGCCAATCGGCCTTGCTTGGCATGGCCGCCGTGCGGCGGTAGCCAGCGTACTTCGGCAATCGATTGCCGTGCATGAGGCAGCAATGACGACACAATGCCATTGGGAATCGGTTTGCCAGTCAAAAGCTGCCGACGAGGTCAGCTGGTACCGCGTACGTCTGGATACCTCGCTTGCGCTGATACGGCAATCTGCCCCCGATCGGACCGCCGCCATTATCGATATTGGTAATGGTGAATCGACGCTCATCGATGATTTGGTCGAACTCGGCTATATCGATTTGACCGTGCTGGATATTTCGGCGGTAGCGCTGGACGTGACGCGTGCGCGCCTGCCACGGACTTCGACGACAGTGCAATGGTGCGCGGCCGACATGACGGACGTGACGCTGGCGGCGCATCACTACCAGGTCTGGCATGACCGCGCGGTATTCCATTTTTTGACCGACGCCATACAAAGCGCCGTGTATGTGGAGCAGGTACGTCGTGCTGTCAAGCCAGGCGGTTTGTGATCGTCGCGACGTTTGGTCCGGAAGGGCCTCTTCAGTGCAGTGGTCTGGCGGTGGTGCGCTACGGTAGCGATACGTTGCATGGCGAGTTCGGTCCGGATTTTGAGCTGCTTGAAAGCCGCGTCGAACACCAACGAACCCCGTCGGGTACAGTGCAGCAGTTCGTGTATTGCTATTGCAAGCTGACTCGAGCAGCTTGACGGCATGAGGAGACGGGCCGATGGGTTGCGATGCAAATGAACAGGCGGTCATTGCCCGGCGCTGGCATCGTCCCGATCCGGGACGTGCGACTTCTTGGCAGCGGCTCGGTCCGAGCCAGCACCTCAGTATGAGCAATGGGCGCATGCGATGATTCTGCATCTGATCCTTGGCGGGGTTGTGGGCGTCATACTGGCATTGACCGGTGCCGGCGGCGGGATTCTCGCCGTACCCTTGCTCGTGTTCGGTGCGCACCTGAGTGTCGCCCAGGCTGGCCCGGTCGGATTGTTGGCAGTTGGTCTGGCGGCCGGTGCCGGCGCAGTGTCAGGACTCAAAGCCGGCACCGTGCGTTACAAGGCAGCCTTGTTGATCGCGGCTACCGGCGTGCCGTTGTCGCCGGCCGGTCTGTGGCTCGCCCATCGCACACCGAATCGACCGCTGACAGCTGTATTTGCCGTTGTACTGTTGTTCGTCGCATACCGGCTCTATCGGAAAGCTGTCGGCGCCGCCGAGTGCGCTGCCGATGCGCAGCGCACTCCTCCATGTCACCTTGATGTGCAGGTGGGACGATTGATCTGGACCGCCCCCTGTGTGCGCGCGCTCGGCATGGCCGGGGCGATTGCTGGCTTTCTATCGGGCCTGCTGGGTGTCGGCGGTGGTTTCGTCATGGTGCCGGCTCTGCAACGTGCTACCGATCTCAGCGCGAAGTCGATCGTAGCGACTTCGCTGGCAGTGATCGCGCTGGTGTCG
>JAYVEF010000202.1:0-3437 GCA_043748965.1 Burkholderiales bacterium | reverse complement strand
ACCTGATTGATCGCTCGCCAGCATACGTTTGGCTACCGATTCGGCGTACTGGAATTCTGTCTTACTGTCGCTAGGCTTGCTCAGTCCTGCTTCACTTTAACTTCAACTGCCCTTTTCTAAGCACTGCGCACCTACGCCGCCATGGCCGCCATTCAGATCAACAACGTTGTAAAAAACTACCAGTCGCTGTGCGCCCTTGATGGCGTGTCGCTGACCATCGAACGCGGGGAATTCTTTGGCCTGCTCGGCCCGAACGGTGCCGGTAAAACTACCTTGATTTCGATCATCGCCGGTTTGAATCGTGCGGACAGTGGTACGGTTACCATCGAAGGGCACGACGTTGTCAGCGACTATCGGGCGGCACGGGCCAGACTCGGCGTGGTGCCTCAGGAACTGGTGTTCGACCCGTTTTTTACGGTGCGTGAAACCCTGCGCATGCAGTCCGGTTATTACGGACTTAAAAATAACGACAAATGGATCGACGAGGTCATGCACCACCTCGACCTGACCAACAAGGCCGATGTCAATACCCGTGCCCTGTCCGGCGGCATGAAGCGTCGGGTACTGGTGGCGCAGGCATTGGTGCACAAGCCACCGGTGATCGTGCTCGACGAACCGACCGCGGGGGTCGATGTCGAGCTACGTCAGACGCTCTGGAAATTTATCGCCCGGTTGAATCAGGAAGGACACACGGTGGTTCTGACCACCCACTATCTTGAAGAAGCCCAGGCACTGTGCAACCGTATCGCGATGCTGAAAGCCGGTCGTGTGGTCGCGCTGGACAGCACGGCAGCGCTGATTCGGCGTATTTCGGGTTCGCAGCTGGTGGTCCACCTTGCATCGGGCGGATTACCAGACGCTCTGAAGCCGCTGGTGTCGCACCCGGAAGAGCTGATCAGTGGAACCAGGTACACCCTGCGCGTGACCGACTACACCGAAGTCGAACCGATTTTGGCAAGCCTGCGCGAAAGCGGCGCGGTAATCGACGACATGCAATTGCAGCAGGCCGATCTGGAAGACGTGTTCCTGCAAATCATGGAAGGTGAAAAATGATCGGCTTCCAGACCCTTTTCTACAAAGAGATTCTGCGCTTCTGGAAAGTCGCGACACAAACCCTGACGGCACCGATCGTCACCGCCATGCTGTATCTTTTGATTTTCGGCCACGTTCTCGAAGAGCACGTGCAGGTATATCCGGGCGTGCGCTACACGGCGTTTCTGATTCCCGGACTGGTCATGATGAGCGTGCTGCAAAACGCGTTTGCCAATTCATCCTCGTCACTGATCCAATCCAAGATTACCGGCAATCTGGTGTTTGTACTGTTGCCGCCGCTGTCGCACTGGGAGCTGTTCAGCGCCTACGTGCTGGCTGCAGTGGTACGCGGCTTTGCAGTCGGTGCCGGAGTATTCGTAATCACCGCCTGGTTCGCCAAATTATCGTTCGTGGCGCCGTGGTGGATTTTGATCTTCGCCCTGCTGGGCGCCACCATGCTCGGTACGATGGGCCTGATCGCCGGTATCTGGGCCGAAAAATTCGATCAGCTGGCAGCGTTTCAAAACTTTTTGATCATGCCGGCGACGTTCTTGTCAGGCGTCTTTTATTCAATTCACTCCCTGCCACCGGTCTGGCAAACGGTATCGCACTTCAACCCGTTTTTTTATATGATTGATGGCTTTCGCTACGGCTTTTTTGGCCAGTCCGACGTCAATCCCCTGTTGAGCGTGTCGATCGTTGGGGTGTTCTCGCTGCTGCTGGCGGTGACCGCCGTGCAGATGCTCAAACGTGGTTACAAGCTTCGCCGCTAAGCTCGCCCCATTCATTCATTTTTCAGAAACCGAACCATGTTCCCGACTCCCGAACTCGTCAAGAGTTATATTGCCGCCGGTCTCGATTGCAGCCACCTTGAGGTCGAAGGCGATGGTCAGCATTTCAAGGCCCTGATCGTCGCTGCAGCGTTTTCCGGCAAGCGACTGATCCAGCGCCATCAACTGGTGTACGCAGCACTCGGCGAACGCATGCGTGAAGAAATCCACGCCCTCTCGATGAAGACCCTGACGCCGGAAGAATTCAACGGATAATGGACAAATTATTGATCACGGGTGGCAACCGCCTGGCGGGCGAGATCGTCATCTCGGGCGCCAAAAATGCCACGCTGCCGATTCTCTGCGCCGGTTTGCTGACCGCCGACACGCTGCAATTATCGAACGTGCCGCAGTTACAGGACGTCAGCACGATGATCAAGCTGCTGCGCCAGATGGGCTTGAAAGTCGAGCACGAGGGTAGCAGACTGATGCTGTGCGGCAGCGCTATCGACAAGCTTGAAGCGCCGTATGAGATGGTCAAGACAATGCGTGCCTCGATTCTGGTACTGGGTCCGCTGCTGGCGCGTTTCGGTGAAGTTCGCGTCTCGCTTCCGGGCGGTTGCGCGATCGGTTCGCGACCGGTCGATCAGCACATCAAGGGCCTGCAGGCAATGGGTGCTGAGGTCACCATCGAAGCCGGCTACATTCATGCTCGCGCCAGAAAGCTCAAGGGTGCGCTGATCGTAACCGACATGATCACCGTGACAGGGACCGAAAACCTGCTGATGGCCGCCACGTTGGCCGACGGTGAAACTATCCTCGAAAACGCCGCACGCGAACCCGAGGTCACCGATCTGGCGCATCTGCTGGTGGCAATGGGTGCCAGGATCGACGGCATCGGTACCGATCGTCTGGTGATTCAGGGCGTCGACCGGCTGCACGGCGCCGCGCATTCGGTGATTCCCGACCGGATCGAAACCGGCACGTTCCTATGCGCGGTCGCAGCGGTCGGTGGCGACGTGACGCTCAAGAATACTCGCAGCGATATTCTCGACGCAGCGCTCGACAAGCTGCGCGAAGCCGGTGTCATTCTGACCTCCGGCGCCGACTGGATTCGGGTGCAGATGGCACAGCGGCCCAAAGCAGTCACATTTCGGACTACGGAATATCCGGGTTTTCCGACCGACATGCAGGCCCAGTTCATGGCGATGAACGGGATCGCCGACGGTACCAGCC
This sequence comes from Burkholderiales bacterium, assembly GCA_043748965.1. Lineage (GTDB taxonomy): Bacteria > Pseudomonadota > Gammaproteobacteria > Burkholderiales > Burkholderiaceae_D > Actimicrobium. The sequence goes on along the minus strand of JAYVEF010000202.1, from coordinate 399 downwards.
ACGTCACCGAAACCATCTTTGAAAACCGTTTCATGCATGTGCAGGAGATGAACCGTCTGGGTGCCGCCATCGACATTGAGGGCAACACCGCGATTGTGAAAGGCGTCGACCGATTTGTCGGCGCGCCGGTGATGGCGACCGACTTGCGCGCATCGGCATCGCTGGTAATCGCTGGCCTTGCGGCGCGTGGGCAAACCTTGATCGAGCGGATCTATCATCTGGATCGCGGCTACGACAGAATGGAAGTCAAACTGGCCGCCATCGGCGCGCAGATCGAGCGGATCAAATGAGCTATCTTCAGATCGACCAGCAGCTGACACTGGCCTTGTCCAAGGGCCGGATTTTTGAAGAAACCATTCCGCTGTTGCAGGCCGCCGGGATCATGGTGACCGAAGACCC
>JAYVEF010000201.1:0-3478 GCA_043748965.1 Burkholderiales bacterium | reverse complement strand
GCTGCGGACATGCTCGCGGCCGAGGGTATTCGGCTGTTGGTCGAACCGATTAATACATTCGATATTCCCGGTTTTTTTCTGAGCGGGACGCGCCAGGCGTGCGACCTGATTACTGCGACTGGCTCAACCAATCTATTCCTACAATATGACATCTACCACATGCAGCGGATGGAAGGTGAACTTGCCGCCACGCTGCAGGCAAACCTGCCAGTAATCAAGCATATTCAACTGGCCGACAACCCTGGTCGGACTGAGCCCGGCAGCGGCGAAATCAATTTTCGCTACCTTTTCAAATGGCTGGAGCACATTGGCTACGACGGCTGGATCGGCTGCGAATACAAGCCGGCTGGCGCGACCCGTGACGGACTCCACTGGCGTGCAGAACACGGCCTCTGAGATTGATCCGTTAAATTCTACTGCCGAAAGGGACGCGCACTTTTAAAATCTGACGCAAGCTGCCTGAGGATCTCTGCTCAACGCCCAGGCGCAGATCCCGATGGCACCGCTATGCATGAATCGGAGAAATAATTAGGACAAACAGCGGCTGCATCGGCACCGGTGCCACGGCTGCGTCAACTGCGAGGAATCTGCAGACAGTGAACCACTCCACCGCGCCGGCATGAAATAAAATGGGTTTCATCTGCAACCATTGGAAATACCGCACGTCATGGATAATTTCGACCCGCGTCAGTTTTTGCTAGAACTATTCAAGGCAGCAGTGGATGCGGTTAGCGCCGACAACTGCCTGCCGGATTGTCTTGCTTCCTATCTGCCAGCTGCCACTGCAACCGGTCGCACACTGGTGATCGGCGCCGGCAAGGGCGCCGCTGCGATGGCCCGCGTGGTCGAACAGCATTGGCCGGGCGAATTGACAGGTCTTGTCGTAACGCGATACGGTCATGGTGCCGAATGCGCCAGGATCGAGGTAGTCGAAGCTGCGCACCCGGTGCCGGATGCCGCAGGCCACCGCGCGGCGGCACGCATGCTGTCGATGGTGCAGGGGCTGACACCTGACGATACTGTGCTGTGCCTGATCTCGGGCGGCGGCTCGGCGTTGCTGGCCTTGCCAGGCGAAGGAATCACGCTGGCACAAAAGCAGTCGATCAACAAAGCGCTGCTGCGCTGCGGTGCGACGATTGCAGAAATGAATTGCGTACGCAAACATCTGTCAGCGATCAAGGGCGGGCGTTTGGCGCTCGCCTGCGCGCCTGCTCGTGTGGTGACGTTACTGATTTCGGACGTGCCCGGCGATGATCCCGGTATGGTGGCCAGTGGCCCCACCTTGCCTGATGCGACGACGTGTGTGCAGGCGCTTGCGGTCCTGCAAAAATATGCGATCGAGGTCGACCCGCAGGTGTACTGGCATTTGCAATCCGGTGCCGGTGAAACTCCCAAGCCCACTGATCCCCGCTTTGCCCGGAACCGCCATCACGTCGTCGCAACCGCCCAGAAGGCACTCGACGCGGCGGCATCATGTGCCCGTGCGGCGCGGATTCTGCCTCATATTCTTTCGGACTGCATCGAAGGCGAGTCGCGCGACGTAGCACAGGTACATGCCGCCATCACGAGGCAGATCATCGGTCATGGCCAGCCATTTACACGGCCTTGCGTGTTGCTGTCCGGCGGCGAAACCACTGTCACATTGCGCGGGAACGGACGCGGCGGGCGGAATGCGGAATTTTTGCTGGCACTAGCCGTTGCCCTCCACGGCACCAATGACGTGTACGCGCTGGCCTGCGACACCGATGGCATCGACGGCTCGGAGGACAATGCCGGTGCACTGTACGGGCCGGATTCCATGACGCGTGCGGCTATTTTGGCGCTGACGCCAAACGCGATGCTCGATAATAATGATGGCTACGGTTTTTTTAGTGCGCTAGGGGATCTGGTGGTGACCGGCCCGACCCGTACCAACGTCAACGATTTTCGGGCGATTTTGATCCTCTGAAGGTTTGCATTCAAACCACCTTTGCGCGCCCGCAGCGGCACCCGAAGTCGAGTGATATCTGCGCCTAAATTTTTGACGTCGCCGGCAAACGTGGTCGCTGGTACGCAGCTATGATTCATTTATTAGAGTGCAGGTAGATTCTTCATGTGCGACGCCACGTGCCGTTAGCTGGCAAGCTAGATCGTACGAAGTGACTGCCCGTGGCACCGGCCTGCCGCATCCAGCGTGCCTCATTTCAAGCAACTGCGTAAGCAGCGAGCCGCTCGCGAGCCAGAAATTCCTCGGCGGTGCACGATACCCGGCAAGCGTATTCTCCGGCAATAGCGCCCATTCGCATGCACACGTTTGGCGGTATGCCTTCTGCATGGGCATGCAGGAAGCCGGCAACGAATGCGTCGCCGGCACCGTTGCTGTCGACAATAGGCCGGCCCAATCCTGCGAGGCCTACCTGCTGCACTTTGCCCGTGGCGCGCTCGAGCAGACGGCTGCCCTCTGAGCCGGCCATCGCAATCACGACCTCCGCCCTGCCTTGCGCCAAGATGCTCCGCATGACCTTTTCGTGATGTCCTCGCAGTGCTGCCGTACTCAGAAATACCAGGTCAGAGCGGAAAGCGAATTCCTCGTGATAGCCGTTGACACCATCCCAGTCGTGCAGATCGGTTGAAGCCTTGATGCCGCGTGATTGGGCGTCGGTATAAAGATCGCGCGCCCACGGCGTGATCGAAAAGTGGACACGTCGGCTATTTTAAAGAAAAGGCAGGTAGAAGCTGCGCTCGATCCGCAATCCTTCCAGATGACGCCCGTCGTAAAGCGATAGCCGACGCCCGCCCGGGTCGACCAGATTGACGCTGCGGCGCGTTCCGGCAGGTTGAACAAGGTAGTTGAAATCGAGCTTGCGGTCGCGGTAGCGAGCGCGCACCAGGTCACCTTGCGGATCGGCGCCAATAAAATCAATGAGCTTGGTCATGCGGCCCAATGCAGACGATTCGAGCACGACCCCGGTACCTTATTGAGCCACGTTATCGCGTACCGCGCCCACATGAATCGAATCCGACATTTCAAGTGGCAGCGAGGGTACCCGGACGACGGTGTCGATACCGACACCGCCGACCACCAGCGAATCATATTGTGCCATTAGGGCACCTTTTTTATCGAGATATGCAAATCGACTAGGTCGATGGCAGTGCCGGCTTTTCAGGATATTTTGAATCGCATCGCCGTATTTTATGACCGGACGTATCAGCTTGTTGCAGGCGATTGTTTTTGCGCAACCGTGGGTGGAACTGCCAAAGCTGCATCGTTAGATCCTCGGCCAGGGGTTTGCGCTGCCGGATCAGACTACGAGGTGGCCTTTTTTCTCCGCGGTCCCAATCCGCGCCACGATTCCGGAATTGAACTCCAGATAGTCCGCCTCAATCCCATCACTGAAAATTACACCGTGCTCCGGCATTTGTGAAGTCACGCTTAAATGCGCATGCGTAGCAATCCGGCCGCATACCAGCGAAGCAGCCGATGTATTACTTGGAAAAG
>JAYVEF010000200.1:0-11252 GCA_043748965.1 Burkholderiales bacterium | reverse complement strand
ACCAGCCGACCCAGCAAAACCGGCCGCGACCGGCCCAAAGCCGATGGCACATCCGGTCGGGTTACCCCGCCGACGCTGGCTGCGGTTTGAGGTGACGAATCCGGTCGATGCTGCGCTTGCATTCGATTTGAATACTTTGGTGTCAGCGCAAAGTCGCGTTAGCTCGAATATACCTGCGCGCGCGCGACGTGACTGTAAAATTGTGAGAAATTTAAAGGATGCTCAAACGCTGAAGACGCCGGCCATCGTCTCGCTCTGGCGTATTGGACCCGAATCGAGCACGAAAGCCGCGGCACAGACTGCATTAACAGGTAGTACGCGGCAAAGCCTCCTGCCTCAAATCAGTTGCGTCCGCTGCGCCACCGTGGCAGCCGCGCGTTTGATTTGCAGCGCACGCTGTGTCGTTGTGGCGATCACTGTATCGATACCCATAATTGCCTGGCGCAACGCGGCGACACTGGCGCCGAGCGATACCGCAATGCTCTCCACGCTTTCAGGGTCGGAGACAGTCAGAACATCGTGGAAACGGTGCAGACTATTGTGGCTTGACAGTAGACAGTGCTGCGCGATGGTCAGATACTCGTAGTGAATTTTGGTCGCGTGCGCCGCCAGTTGTGCCACGGCGACACCGATCTCGCGGGCCCGCCGGCGCAATCTCGCGCTGTCAATCCGGGTCACGATCGTTTGCGCTATGGGTGCTTGCTTCAGGCCTTCGGAAATTACATGCATACAGGCGTGGAAGGCGGCGCACTGCTCGGCGACCTGAGCTGAAACGTCCAGATAGCGACGTTGCACCTCGACGAATAATTCGAACGGGTCTTGCAGTGCTTGCGCGTAATTGATCATCGATATGCCGGGCCACGTGATTTGCGGGTGATGCGCAAGACGGTTCTCTGCAGCAGTCATGATTGGAATACCTGCATGTCTGTGCCATCTGCAACGACTCTCAATCTATTGGAGACTGACCGTGATGTCTGTGCGGCGCCTCGCAGAGCGGCGAGCGCACCAAAAAAGTGCAGTTTCTGGTCAGGTCATCGTGGCCAATATTTCCTGTACCGAACCGGTCGCATCCAATGCTAGCGGCGCACCGCAATGAACCGCCGATTGCAACAACAGTTCGCGCAGTTCGCTGCGGGCAACACCGTTGTTCAATGCGCCGCGCACGTGACCTTTGATTTCCTGGCTGCGGCCTTGGGCGATCAGCATTGACAGTGTGATCAAGCTACGAGTTTTCAGGTCAAGACCGTCGCGGTACCAGAACGTTCCCCACACGTTACGGGTAATGGATTCCTGAATCGGCGTACTGAAGTCATCGGCGCCGGCAAATGCAGTATCGACGAACTTCTTGCCCATAACCTGTTGGCGCCGTGCCAAGCCGTCTTTAAATTGCTGGTCCATTAGCGTCTCTTTACCGGAGTCAAGTTGAAGTGCGTTCGGTTCAGATCTGACTATATCGGGATTTTTGCCAATTGATCCCCAATCGATCGGGCAAATCAGCAGCTGCGACAGCAGCGCGACAATGGCATAATTGCGCTCCGGCAGGGTTCTGGCCGTGGCGATTTGCTGTGCCCGCGACCCTGCCCCGATCATCCACTGAGAATTTTCATGCGCACTGGCATGCTATACGCTGCGGCCGCCTACATCTTGTGGGGGCTGTTTCCACTTTACTTCAAGGCACTTCAGGCGGTCCCCGCGCAGCAGATTCTGACGCATCGCATCGTCTGGTCACTGCTGCTTCTGGTCGTCGTGCTAACCATACGGCGTCAATGGTCGTGGCTACGCGCGCTCGCGGGCCAGCCTAAAGTGCTGGCAGGTTTTGCAGCAAGCGCGGTGCTGCTGTCGACCAACTGGTTTATTTATATCTGGGCCGTTAATAGTGGCCGAGTGGTGGATTCGAGCCTCGGTTATTTCATGAATCCGCTGGTGAACGTACTGCTCGGGTACCTGATACTTGGCGAACGCCTGCGACTGGTCCAGTGGAGCGCCGTAGCACTCGCTGGCTGTGGGGTGGCATGGCTGACGTGGCAGAGTGGGCACCCGCCGTGGATTGGTGTGGCGCTGGCGGTGTCGTTCGGGACGTATGGCCTGTTGCGCAAAACCGCGGTACTCGGCGCGCTGGAAGGGTTGTCACTAGAGACTATGCTGTTGTTTCCATTTGCGCTGGCCTATCTGATCTGGCTGACGCTGCATCAGCAAAATGCTTTTTTGAATGCACCACCGGTGTCCCAGTGGCTGCTGGTCGCAGCCGGCCCGATTACGGCGATCCCGTTATTGCTGTTTGCTGCAGGTGCCAGACGGATTTCACTGGCGACACTCGGGCTGTTGCAATACCTCGGCCCGAGCCTGCAACTGACGCTGGGCGTCTGGCTGTACCACGAGCCCTTCGGTCGCGATCGCCTGATCGGTTTCATGGCAATCTGGGCGGCATTGGTCGTGTATTCAGGCGAAGGTTTATGGCGTGCATGGACCAATCGCGCTGTTCCACCACTGGTAACGGGTGGCTGATATAAGTTCGCCCGCATCCCGTCGCGTGAGCATCCTTGGCGGCGGACCGGCCGGCTTGATGGCGGCCGAAGTACTCGCGACCGGCGGCGTTCAGGTCGATCTGTACGATGCCATGCCGTCGGTCGGCCGAAAGTTTTTACTGGCCGGAAAAGGCGGAATGAACCTGACGCATGCCGAGCCGGTCGAGGATTTTCTGACGCGGTATGCCGCGGGTCAGAATGCGCTGGCGCCGATGCTCGCTGCATTCGACGCCCAGGCGTTACGCGACTGGTGTGCCGGCCTCGGAATAGCGACCTTCGTTGGGTCATCCGGCAGAGTTTTTCCAGTCGACATGAAAGCGGCACCGTTACTGAGAGCATGGCTGCATCGACTGCGTGACTGCGGCGTGCGATTTCATATGCGCCGGCGCTGGCAGGGCTGGGATGATGCTGGCCAATTACGATTCGATCGTCCGGATAATAGTGAGGTAACAAATTCTGCAGAGCCCCACGCCGATGCGGTCTTGCTTGCGCTGGGCGGCGCCAGTTGGCCGCGGCTCGGATCAACCGGTGCCTGGGTGCCGTGGCTGCGCGCGCGCGGTATCGAGGTGGCCACGCTGGAACCGTCCAATTGCGGCTTCACGGTCAAATGGAGTCAGCACTTTTCTGAAAAATTCGCCGGAACTGCGCTGAAATCGATTGCCATCGGCTGGACTGACGCCCAAGGCGCTTTGCAGTGGCGCCGCGGCGAATGCATGGTCACCAAAACCGGTCTGGAAGGCAGTTTGATTTATGCGCTGTCGGCGATGCTACGTCAGAAAATCAGCCAGTATGGGTCGAGCCGCATCACGATCGACCTGGCGCCGGACAAATCGTTCGAGCGCGTTTTAAGCGAGGTCGTGCATCCGCGAGGCGCACGCTCGCTGTCGAGTCATTTGCAAAGTCGGGTTGGCCTGACTGGTGCCAAGAGCGGGTTGCTGCGTGAGGTGCTCGATACCAACGGCATGCACGACATGACACAATTGGCTGACGCCATCAAAGGCTTGCAGTTGGTGCTGACAGGTACCAGTCCGATCGATGTTGCCATTAGCAGTGCCGGTGGCGTACGCTTCGCGGCACTCGACCAGAATTTGATGTGTCGCAGCCAGCCCGGCCTGTTTTGCGCCGGTGAGATGCTGGACTGGGAAGCACCTACCGGCGGTTATTTGCTAAATGCTTGTCTGGCCACTGGCCAGCACGCCGCCCGCGGTGTACTGACATATTTGGCTCAATTGCCGGGGCCGTAAATTTCTTTCATGCGCTGGGCTTCGGGGTCGGGCGGCACGCGTGGTTCTCCGAACAGTCCGGTATTGGTACCGTCGGGCGGCGGCAGTGACTCCGGCACCGCACCCGGCTCGTCCATACCCAGTGAGCGCAAGCCGGCGCCTTGCGAAAATTCGTTGTAGGCCCAATCACCCTGATCGCGATTCAGTCCATCCGGCACTGGATGCTGCAGTAGCGGCTGGCCGCGCAACACGGTTTGCATGTAACTCATCCATAACGGTAAAGCCAGCGTGGCGCCAAATTCGCGCCCCCCCAGCGATTTCGGTTCGTCGTAACCCATCCACGCTACCGCAACCACATCGCCGCCATACCCGGCAAACCAGCCATCGACCGCACCGCTGGTGGTGCCGGTCTTGCCGGCCAGATCGGCCCGTCCAAGTTTGCTGGCGGCCGCAGCGGTACCAAAACGGATTACATCGCGCAGCATCGAATCCATCACAAATGCGTTCCGGGCATCGATTACCCGCGCCGATTCCTGACCCGCCATCACAGGTTGCGACCGAGCCAGAATGGTGCCACGCAAATCCGTGATTGTTTGAATCAAATACGGCGTGACTTGATAGCCGCCATTGGCGAACACCGCATATGCTGCTGCCATCTGCGAAGGCGTCACCGAACCGGTGCCAAGTGCCATCGTCAGATTGGCCGGATGTCTGGCAGGATCGAAGCCGAAATGCGCAAGATGATCCTGCGCGGCTTGCGGCGTTATCGACCGCAGCAGCCGGATCGATACGACGTTCTTGGATTTTGCCAGCGCAGTGCGCATCGTCACCGGTCCGCTGTACACGTTATCGTCGTTTTTCGGCTCCCACAACGGTACGCCGTTTTCGCCGCCGATGGTGATCGGCGCGTCATTGATCATGCTGCCCGGGCTATAGCCCTTTTCGAGCGCGGCGGAATAAATGAACGGCTTGATGCTCGAGCCCGGCTGTCGCCAGGCCTGCCGGACGTGATCGAATTTGCTCAGATTGAAATCGAACCCGCCGACCAGTGCCCGATACGCGCCGCTCTCGTAATCCATCGAGACGAACGCCGCCGCCACGTTCGGTAGCTGGGTGATGCTCCAGCGACGCTTGCTGTCCCTTGTGACACGAATGACCGAGCCAGAGCGAATCCGTTGCGCCGATGCAGCCCTGGGCGACAGACCGGCTGCCGCAAACCGCAAGCCATCGCCAATCACGTCGATCACGTCGCCCGAAAGTAGCGTTGCCTGCACCAGCCGCGGCGTTACCACGGTTACCACCGCCGACTCCAGATCGTCGCTGTCGGGATGCAGATCGAGCGCGTCGTCGATCGCCTGCTGTCGCGCTTCGGCCTCGTCGGGCAAATCGATGAAGGCTTCCGGACCACGATAGCCGTGGCGCTTTTCGTAGTCCATCACGCCGCGTCGCACTGCCGCATACGCGGCGTCCTGATCGCGTGAGCGCAGTGTAGTGACGACCGTAAAACCGCGCGTATAAATCTCGTCGCGGTACTGCCCGTAGAGTGCCTGGCGCACCATCTCAGCGGCATACTCCGCATGGGTTGAATACGTCTGACCGGCTGGTCTGACTTTGATGTCCTCGCCAATCGCTTGCGTGTACTGCGTCGGCGTGATGAATTTTTGTTCGCGCATGCGCTGCAAAATATACTGCTGACGCACCAGCGCGCGTTTGGGGTTGACGATCGGGTTGTATGCCGACGGTGCCTTGGGTAACCCGGCCAGCATGGCATCCTGTGCCAAGGTCAGCTGATCGAGGGGCTTGCCAAAATATGTTTGAGCGGCGCTGCCAAAACCATACGCCCGTTGCCCGAGATAGATCTGGTTCATGTACAGCTCAAGAATCTGATCCTTGGAAAGCTTGCGCTCGATTTTCCAGGCCAGCATGATTTCATTGATCTTGCGTGAAATTGTTTTGTCGCGGGTCAGAAAAAAATTGCGCGCCACCTGCATCGTGATGGTCGACGCACCTTGCGATGAGCCGCCATGCAGATCGTTCAACACGGCCCGGAGCAAGCCAACGGTATCGACGCCACCGTGCTCGTAGAACCGGCTGTCCTCGATTGCCAACAGGGCATTTTTTAGCTGTGCGGGAATCTGGCGGATCGGCACAAAATTCCGGTGCTCCTCACCAAACTCACCGATTAGAACGTTATCGGCGGTCAGTACCCGTAATGGAATTTTTGGCTTGTAGTCGACCAGTGCATCCAGCGATGGCAGTCGCGGGCCGACGATTACGAAAGCATAACCAAGCAGCATCATGACAAAAAAGGCACCCACCGTGCACAGGCACAGCGCTGCGATTAACAGGCGGCGTGGTGTGAGCTCAGAAAAAAAACGCTGCAGACGATTCAAGGTAGCGGGACACGGCGGCGAACCGGTCGGTTAGGGGTTGCGAAGGCAGTCCGCGCACGGTGCCGAAATAACAGACGCGAGGAGTATAGACCAGTTTTACGGATGCTCCTGCAGAGCAACGGCGGGGCGCACGGGATCGCGGTCAGGTGTGCGATTGTCGCCGTGGGAGCACCAGATTTTTTCAACGGACGTATCAAGCCTCGTCCGCATCGGATTGCTTCTTTCAACGCCGGCTCGATCCGCTGACCGCAAAAAATCCCGGCGGCACACGGGATTCGGATATGTCGTCATGCTATCGTCACTGACTATCTTCTTTATCAAAGGTATTTTTAAATGCGTACTTTAATGTTGCTGGCAGGATTAGCCGCCGCACTGATTTTTTGTGGTCCTGTCCGCGCCGCCGAAGGCATGTGGACTCTGGATAACTTGCCCACTGCGCGGATGCAGACCGAATACGGTTTCGCGCCCGGTTCGGCGCTGGTGGATCGCATGATGCGGGCTTCACTGCGGATCGCCGGCGGTTGCTCGGCATCGTTCATCTCCAAAGACGGTTTGGTGATGACCAACCATCATTGTGCCAATAGCTGTATCGAACAAATCTCAACTGCCAGTAAAGATTTTGTGCACGACGGCTTTTTGGCGAAACGTCGTGAGGATGAAGTACGCTGTCCTGAAATCGAACTCAATCGCCTTGAAAAAATTACCGACGTGACGGTTCAGGTTAAAGCCGCTACCGCCGGATTGGACGGCGCAGAATTCAAGCGCGCCCAGAATGCCGTCCGCGCCAACATTGTTTCGGCGTGCGTGGGTGCCGACAAGAATACGGTGCGCTGCGACGTGGTCGATCTCTACCACGGCGGCCGCTATGCTCTGTATCAGTATCATCGTTTCCAGGATGCACGGCTGGTCTGGGCACCCGAAAAAGCCATTGCCTTTTTTGGTGGTGACCCGGACAACTTCAATTTTCCGCGCTACGACCTGGACGTCAGCATGTTGCGCGCCTATGAAAACGGCAAACCTGCCAGCGTGAAGGATTATTTCCCGTTCAGCAAAGCTGGTGCTGCTGCCGGCGAGATGGTGTTTGTTACCGGACATCCGGGTTCGACCGAGCGACAGCTTACGATGGCGCAGTTGGCGACCCAGCGCGATCTGGGTTTGATCAATGGCTTGCTGCGACTGGCGGAATACCGTGGCGTGCTCGAGCAATATAGCAAAACTAGTCCCGAAGCCGCACGCCATGCCAATGGCGATCTGTTTGGTATCGAGAACGGTTACAAGGCGCAATACGGTCGTCTGCAAGCACTGCTGGACCCTGCCCTGCTGCAGCAAAAACAAAGCGATGAAACCGCATTGCGCAGTTACGTAGCGAACAACCCGGCCTTGCAGGCTAAAGTCGGTGGTGCCTGGGATGCGATCGAGCGAGCGCAGCAGTCGTACCGCAACCTGAACACGCCCTATTCGATGCTCGAAAGCGGGCGAGCCTTCAGCGGCCATTACTTTAATATCGCCCGAACGCTGGTACGCGGTGCCGTCGAGCGCAGCAAACCGAACGCTGAACGTTTTCCGGAATTCACCGACGCGCGCCTGCCGACAGTCGAGCAAAATCTGTTTTCGAACGCCCCGATTTATCCTGACTATGAAAAAGTGTTGCTGGCGCTATCGCTGACAAAAATGCGCGAGCAGCTTGGCGTCGATCAAGCAGTGGTCAAGCAAGTGCTCGGTCGCCAGACGCCCGAGCAACTTGCCGGCAGTCTTATCGAACGCACGACGCTGGGCGATGTTGCGACACGGGAAAAACTTTGGAACACGGATCTGACGACCCTGCAAAAATCGACCGATCCGTTCATCCAGCTAGCATTTGTGGTTGATCCGGCTGCGCGTGCAGTGCGCAAGCGCTACGAAGAAGACGTCGAAGCGCTCACCCAAAAGAATGCTGAACTGATTGCCCAGGCGCGTTTTTTACAACAAGGCACTAGCGCTTATCCGGACGCCACCTTTACGCTGCGGCTGTCATACGGTGAAGTCGCCGGATGGACCGAGGCGGGCAAGCCAGTCGCACCTTTTACCCGCATAGCAGGTGCGTTCGAGCGCGATACCGGTGCGGAACCGTTTGCGCTGCCCGCTTCGTGGCATACGGCGAAGAGCAAATTGAACATGGCACAGTCGGTCAATTTCGTCACGACCAACGACATCATCGGCGGCAATTCGGGCAGTCCGATGTTGAACCGCCAGGGTGAAGTCGTCGGCTTGATTTTTGACGGCAATATCCATTCGCTGGGCGGCGCGTTCGGTTACGATAAATCGAACAACCGGTCGGTCGCGGTTGACAGCGGCATGCTTCTCGAAGCCATGAACAAAATTTACGGCGCTACCACGCTTGCGAACGAGATCACCGCCTCGCAAAGCAAATAGTGTAATCGGCGTGCTGTGCAGATACTAACGACGCCACAGCAGACCCAGTACCGAAAAGCAGCCTCCGGGTTGCTTTTTTTACGGGGTGCGCCAATGCGTACTTTGCCAACTGCACGCAAACGCGTCTTTGGTCATGGAGGAGCGCGATTCCAGCACGCCTGCGATCAGTCGCTGAGCGTCCGCAACCAGTCGGGCACGACTCGATCTCCGGCGGGAGTAGCCCCAGTCTGAGCACTAGCCCACGAGACTTTCGACGGACCAGCCGTATCGTTCAAACCAGCGCAGGCCAAGCGCCAGCCTGCCTCGGATTTCGGGCTCGGCGATCGCAAGAAATTTCCCTTCATGATGGGTATAGACGCTGCCGAGCCATCACTCGCGCAAGCAGCGTGGCGGCGGCCCTTGGTCCAGATGCGTTTAGCCATGCAGGATAATTCGTCGCCCAAAATCAGTCGCCGTTCCAGGGCGCGTTCATAATTCGGTTCTACCGTATCGGGCTGATGGTTAGCCGAGGAGACATCGAGGCCGAGTCAATGGAGTATTCAGTCGCTTTGCGTGGCCGCCAAACCAGTTCAGAAAGACGATCCCGGCTTGGCCAGAAATTCGAGCTCCTCGATCGTCGAGTCTCGTCCCAGAATCGCATTGCGATGCGGAAATCGGCCGAAGCGTGAAATCACTGATCGATGTCGCAACGCGTACACCAGAAAGCCGCGAAAAGTTTCGACATCGCCCGAAGGCACGTCATGAAACAATCGGGTGAACCGTTCGACCGAACGCGCCTGCAGGCTATTTGATTCGGCGTGCTCGAGCGGCAGATACATGAAGAGCCGCTCGATCGGCCGCAAACGCAGGTCGGTGCCGCGCTCGAGCCCATCGAGTGTCCACTGATGCGCCAAGCTATCGTGCGCAAATGCTGCCGGCGTGTTGCGGTACATATTGCGGGGAAACTGATCCGTGAGCAAAATCAGCGCCAGCAGGCCAGACGGCTGCTGCGCCCATCCGTTCAGATCGCCGCGGGCTGCAGCGGCCGTAGTGGCGGCAAAGCGCTCACGGATCAGCCGGTCAGTGGCGAGATTCTTGATCCACCAGAGCCGGGTTTGCTGCGCCGCGACGACACTGTTTTCGGTGGACGTGCCGAACCAGAAATCGATAACCGTCCGCGCAGTTTCGCCACCGAATTCCACACTTGCTCCTTTCGACATCGTTGCCGTGGTTGAACCGGCAACAATATACATCAGGATGCGTGATCAACAACGAAGGTGGATTATTCGATTGACGTGTATTGCCATAGCACGTCAATCTAACCAATCATGCCGTCGTGTTAACGTTCTGCCCTAGATGGGCCGGCAGGTTTGGTGCCGGCGGTAGTGCATCGATCAATGCGGTGGCGGTCGCCGCGTCGCTGTCGAGTGCTTTTTTAAGGACTGCGATACCGACCGACGGATCGATCCTGCTGGACGAAAGATTGTTCACCAGACTGGAAATGGTGGCGTCGCTCATGAATGTCTCCGGGAGTGTATGACAGGTTTATCGGCAATTGTGAACGGTTTCTTTAATCGACGGGGAATCGCGCAATCATGCACAGGGCATTTTGCAATCGCACAAAGTTTCGCTCCGGTAAAAAACCATGCGCCAGTGGCCGTCGCCATCGCGCCGTCAGATCGAATGAAAACGCGCGATATGTTTTTCTGTAGCGTCGAGTACTGGCCCAGCGGTCGCTGCCAGCGTGCTCGAATCGAGCGCTTCACCGGCATCCGATCGCCACGAAAACGGTGCTACCGATGTACGAAAGTAATCAGTCCATGCAGCTAAGATCGTTGGCTTGCCGCGCAGTGGCTTTTCGCCGAAATAAACTGTGTCCCGCAATGGAAATTTTTTGTTAGCCTGCCGCAGGCAGCGCGCCGGCAATCTCCAGCGACCACAACATGCAGCCTATCCTTCCCGCGACACCGAAAAGTACCCTCGAGCGCATCACGCATTGGCACTGGTAGACCGATACGCTGTTTTCGCTACGTTCACAGCGCCCGCCCGGGTTTGTGTTCAAGGCCGGGTAATATGCCCGGCTCGGACTTGAGATCGATGGGCAAATGGTGTGGCGTGCCTATTCGATCACGTCAACGCCGGCCGATGACTTTGTTGAATATCTGATCGTCACAGTTCCGACCGGCCCCTTTACACAAGCCCTGAAAAAAATGGTAATCGGCGATTTACTGCAGGTTGATCAGCAAAGTTTTTGGTTCATGACTCCCGATCGCTTTGTCGATGGTGACGCGTTATGGATGATCGCTACCGGCACCGGATTGGGGCCGTTCGTGTCGATGTTGCGTGAGCGTCTGGTATGGGACCGTTTTGCCCGGCTGGTCCTGGTACACGGCGCGCGCACTTCTGCGGAACTGGCGTACGCCGAGGAGTTTGCCGCCATGGTCGCCCGTCCGCCATTTGCCTGCACCCCTCCCGTGCTGACCGTATTGCACGCGTTGACCAGGGACGGGGCCACAACGGCGACTGGGCTGCTGCATGGCCGCATCACCACATTGCTCGAAGGCGGCGTTCTCGAATCGGCCGCCGGTCTGGTACTCGAGGTCACACAGTCACGCGTCATGTTGTGCGGTAATCCCGCAATGATCGAGGACATGCGCACGTTGCTGCACGCACGCCAGATGCGGCCCTCTCGGCGTGCGCTGCCGGGACAGTTCGTTACC
>JAYVEF010000199.1:0-3491 GCA_043748965.1 Burkholderiales bacterium | reverse complement strand
CGCCGCGCAACTGGTGCCGGGTGGTGCCGGCTACAACGCTGCGCTCGGTAGCGACGGCGTCGACGTGGTGCTGGGTGGTGGCTGGCAGCATTTTTTGCCAAAGGGTGCGGCGACCGGCTCATCGCGCAGCGACAGTCGTGACCTGACCGCAGAGCTGACGGCAAAAGGCTATAGCTATATTACCGACAAGGCGGGGCTCGATGCAGTACCCGCCAGTACCAGCAAGCTGCTGGGGCTGTTTACTAAAAGCCATATGAACTTTGATCTGGATCGGGACCCGGCCAAAGAGCCGAGTCTGACCGACATGACGACTAAAGCACTCGGAATCGTCTCGAAAAATCCGAAAGGATATTTCATGATGGTTGAGGGCGGGCGCATCGATCAGGCGTTGCATCCGACGCTGGCGCGCAAGGCCCTGCAGGATGCCAAGGCGTTCGACGACGCCATCAAGGCCACCATCGCTCAGGTCCGTCTGACCGATCCGACGCTGGCTAACACACTGATCGTGGTTACCGCAGACCACGACCATACGATGGTCATGAACGGTTACGCGGCGCTGACCGGCAAGACCACCGATACCAACCCCGGAATTCTTGGATTGATGCGGGCGTTCACCGATCCGAGCCAGCCGGCCAAGGATATCGACGGCAAGCCCTACACCACGCTGGTTTTCGGCAATGGTGAAAATCGCGTGCAGGCAAACCGCGGCACGACCGTCGATCTGACCGACGCGCTGGTGTACGACAAGAATTACCATCAGGAAGCGGCGGTAAGGATGCCGGCCGGCGCTGAAACCCACGGCGGCGCCGATGTTTTTCTCGGCGCCATGGGGCTCGGCGCCGACACCTTCCACGGCACACTCGACAACACGCAGGTCTTCACGCTGATGAAATCAGCGGCCGGACTTTGATCGCGCATCCAGGAAAGAACCAATACATGAACCAGCAAATCAAACTAGCTGCGGCGATTATCGCAGTTGCCGCAGCGGTTGTAATCGCCGCTCCGGCAATGGCCGCGGGCGAAGCAAAAAATATAATCTTCTTCCTCGGTGACGGCATGGGTCCGGTCACCAAGACCGCGGCGCGTATCTACAAATACACCGAGTCTGGCTCGCTGGCGATGGATACGATGCCGTACACGGCGCGTATCAAGACTTTTTCACTGGACGCGCAGACTACCGACAGCGCGCCGTCGATGGCAGCCTACATGACCGGCGTCAAAGAGCGCAACGATGTGCTGTCGATGAGCGGCGACACGCTTGCCAAGCCGCCTGGCAAAGACGTTGCAACCGGTGTCTCGAACGCGGTCACCAACTGCGCTGCAAACGGCAATGGCACGCCGGTGATGACGTTGACCGAATACGCGATTGCAGCAGGCAAGGCGACTGGCACGGTCACCACCACCCGTCTGACGCATGCTACGCCGGCGGCAACCTATGCGCACTCCTGCCATCGTGACGCCGAATACGAAATCGCTCGTCAGGCAGTCCCCGGCGGTGCTGGTGCGAATCCCAAACTCGGCACTGGACTTGATGTAATGATGGGCGGCATCAGTTACTACTGGCGGCCGTACGTGGCAGTGACGACGCCACGCGGCCGTCCGGACGGGCGCAATCTGGTCGCCGAAATGCAGGCCAATGGCTATACCTTTGCCACCGATCTTGCCAGCATGAACGCCGCCCCAACCACCTCCGGCAGCAAACTGCTGGCACTGTTCGATTTTGCGCTGCCGCAAGGGCACATGTCGTATAACGTCGATCGTGATCCGACCAAAGAACCGAGTCTGTCGGAAATGACCAGCAAGGCGATCGATATCTTGTCGAAGAATCCTAAAGGTTATTTCCTGATGGTCGAAGGCGGTCGGATCGATCACGCGCTGCATGGCACTAACGCCAAGCGCGCGCTGGAGGACACGATTGCGTTTGACGATGCCATCAAAATGGCGCTCGGCAAGGTCGATCTGACCAATACACTGATCGTCGTGACGGCGGACCATGACCACACGATGGCCTTCAACGGCTACGGTAAGCGCGGCTCGCCGATCCTCGGCAACAACATCAACTATCAGACTGGCAAACCGAGTCTGGACGCCGACGGCGTCCCGTATTCGACACTAGTGTTCGGGAATGGACCGAACCGCAAGGACACTCGGGTGACGGTGGATACCAGTATTGTCGAAGGACTCGATTACCAGCAAGAAGCGGCGATTCGCACCAACAATGGCGGTGAAAGTCACGGCGGCGGTGACGTGCAGTTATACAGCGCCGGCGCTGCGGCCAAAACCTTCAAGGGCACGATGGACAATACCAAAGTGTTTTCGCTTGTGAAGAGTGCCGGTGCTCTGTAATGCGAACGCAGCGCCATGATGACCAGTTGCTGCGCGACTGGTCATTTTTTTACTTCTGGAACCGATCATGTCTGAACCTTCTTATAAATTCCTGTGCGCTGCGTTGGCAAGTTGTGTCGGATTGGCGCACGCGGCAGAATTGCCGCCGCTGGACGCCACCGTCAGCTATGACAGCACGACTGTGACGCATGCCGGTGTCACCGAAACCCGACGGTTTCGCAATATCCTGATCCGGCGCCCGGGTCATGTCTGGATGGAGCGAATGGTGCCCGACCAAGTCGAGACCAGCCACCACCATGACGCCAGCGAGGCCGGGCACAAGCATGTCGATTTCGATATTTCGACCCAGCACCTGACGCGCAGCGCCAACGGCGACATCCGCGCCGAATACATCGACCGCGATCAGCGCCAGATCGTGTACGTCCCACCGACCGAATACAGCATCAGCGGGTTCGATGGCTCTTGGGATAACGCGGCAGAGATGGTGGCGGAAAAAACCGTGCTGGCGATGCCGTTATCAACACGCCCCACCACGATTGCCGACACGGCGTGGCACGAGGAAGCCCGTAACGGCTGGTACAACCGGGTCCTTTGGTCGACGCACGACAAAGTCGCGCTGGAGGTCGAGTCCGGCAAGAGCGACGGCTCGACCACTCGCCGCACGGTGCTGTCGTTGCGCCCGGCCACGCCGGACTACGCGTTGCCATGGAAGCGGCTGGGCGGTTATGCGCAAAAAGAATATGACGATTTCATGGATTAGCGCCGGGTGTCTGATGAGTGTGACCCAGAATTCCTGATTTTTTTTCATCGCACAAAAACAAAAACGCCCGCGAGCTGCGGGCGTTTTTGTTTGGCACTCGGTGCGAGTTATTTTAAGTGGTCGGAAATAAGTTTAGTCATTTCGAACATCGACACTTGTTTCTTGCCGCCAAAAACAGCTTTCAGTTTGTCGTCGCCGTTGATCATGCGCTTGTTGGCTTCGTCCTGGAGCGCGTGCTTTTTGATGTACTCCCAAACTTTTTTTGTGACTTCGGTACGCGGCAGCGGGTCGGCACCGACTACAGCAGCCAGCACGGCCGATGGGGTCATCGGTTTCATGAAGGCGGCATTGGGCTTTCGCGGGGTGACCGGTTTGGCAGGTAAAT
>JAYVEF010000198.1:0-3497 GCA_043748965.1 Burkholderiales bacterium | reverse complement strand
GATGGTTGGTGGGCTCGTCAAGAAGGAGCAGATCCGAGGGGCACATCAGTGCCTGCGCCAGATTCAGGCGCATCCGCCAGCCACCCGAAAAACTCGCTACCGGCTGATCCATCTGCGCCATCGAAAAGCCCAGACCGGTCAGCAGTTGCTCGCCACGTGACCTTGCCGTGTAGGCATCGGCATCTGCTAACGCGCTGTACAGGTCGCCGATCAGCAGGCCGTTGGCCGAGCTTTCAGGCTCGCTCTCTAGAAATGCCAGTTCGTCTTCAAGGCGGCGCAGTGTGACGTCGCCGTCGATGGCATATTCCAGCGCCCCACGGTCGAGTGCCGGCGTCTCCTGCGCAACATAGGCCATTCGCCATTTGGACGGAAAGTCGATACTGCCCAAGTCCGCGTGCAGTTCGCCGCGCAACAGGCCGAACAGGCTCGACTTGCCAGCGCCATTGGCGCCAATCAGGCCGATTTTGTCGCCGGGATTCAAGGTCAGGTCGACATTGTCGAGCAGCGGCTTGATACCGCGCATCATGGAAACTTGCTGGAAACGAATCATGTTGTTGCACTGGCGGGAGCGCGAAACGCTCCCCTTTCTTAAAGATTCAATGTGGATAACAATGTCACACCTGCGGCGTGACGCAGCGCGGAGTGTACGGCAATGCCGCAGTGCACAACAGTAAAACCATCGGTCTAAAGTTGCGCGGCAGTCGCTAGAAACACCATATCGTCGCCTGCGCTGGTAATCATCCAGGTCAGTTCCAGAGTTGGAAAAGCGTTTTCGGCATGCGCGCGTTCGTTGCCGATTTCTACGACCAGCAGCCCGTCCGGCGTCAAACGCTGGCGCGCACCGGCCACGATCGTGCGCACCAATTCCATGCCGTCGGCGCCGCCCGCCAGGGCAATCTGCGGCTCGCGCCGGTATTCTTCCGGCAGTTGTGTCATCGATCCGGCATTGACATAGGGCGGATTGGTAATGATCAGGTCGTACTTTTTTGCCGGCACGGCAGCGTACAGATCGGAATCAATCAGGGTGATGCGATCCTGCAGATGATAGCTGTCGACATTGCGGCGCGCCACGGCCAGCGCGTCCGCAGAAATATCCACCGCATCGATCTGCGCATTCGAGAAAGCCTCTGCCAGCAGGATGGCCAGGCAGCCGGACCCGGTACACAACTCGAGAATGTTCAATACGGCATCGGGGTCCTGCACCCACGGCGAAAACCTGTCCGGAATCAGTTCGGCGATGAATGAGCGTGGTACCAGCACCCGTTCATCCACATAAAATTCATAGCCACCCAGCCAGGCCTGATTGGTGATGTAGGCAGCAGGTTGCCGGTCGACGCTGCGACGCGCGATCACGTCGAGTAATTGGATGATTTCGTCCGGCAGCAGGCGTGCATCCATGAACGGATCAAGCTTGTCGAGTGGCAGGTGCAGCGTGTGCAGGATCAGGTAGGCGGCTTCGTCGAGTGCATTGCTGCTGCCATGACCAAAAAATAATCCGGCACTGTTGAACCGGGTAACGGCGTAGCGCAGCACGTCACGGATGGTCAAAAAATTTTGAGTCATGGCGGTTACTCGCAAGTCAGATAGAAGGCACAGCGTCGCCACGGCGCATCGGCGCATCGGTGCGTCGCGCAGCGACCGGAGTGGTCAGGTCAGCAGGTTTTCCAGCGTGCGACGGTAAATATTCTTGAGCGGATCGACGTAACGTACTTCGATATGTTCATCGATCTTGTGGATGCTGCCATTGGGCGGACCAACCTCGATTACCTGCGCGCAAATGCGCGCGATAAAGCGCCCATCCGAGGTGCCACCGGTAGTCGACAATTCTGTATCGAGCCCTGTTTCAGCCTTGATTGCTGCGCAAATCGCATCGCTCAATACGCCACGCGGCGTCAAAAACGGCAGACCGCTGATAGTCCATTTGAGGCTGTACTCCAGGCCATGTTTATCCAGGATTGCGTGCACGCGCTGCTGCAATCCTTCGACCGTACTGGCCGTTGAAAACCGAAAATTGAAGTCGATGATCAGTTCGCCGGGGATCACGTTCGAGACACCCGTGCCGCCATGAATGTTGGAGACCTGCCATGACGTCGGCAGATAGTATTCATTGGCTTGATCCCACTGTTCGACCACCAGTTCGGCGATTGCCGGCGCGGCGACGTGGATCGGATTACGCGCCAGTTGGGGGTAAGCGATGTGACCCTGAATGCCTTTGACGACCAGCTTGCCTGCCATCGAACCGCGGCGGCCATTTTTGATGGTGTCGCCTAATTGATGCGTAGCGGTCGGCTCGCCGACGAGGCAGTAGTCGATCTGTTCGCCGCGCGCTTCCAGCAACTTGCAGACCACCACGGTGCCATCGGTAGCGGGACCTTCTTCATCGCTGGTGATCAGGAAACCGATCGAGCCGCGATGGTCGGGGTGCGCCGTTACGAACTCTTCGGTCGCCACCACCATCGCAGCAATCGAGGTCTTCATGTCGGCAGCGCCGCGGCCATACAGCTTGCCGTCCCGTTGCGTGGGCATGAATGGGTTCGAGCTCCACTGATCGACCGGACCGGTCGGAACGACATCGGTGTGCCCGGCAAATACCATCAGCGGTTGCGCGCTGCCTTTGCGCGCCCACAGGTTGGTGACGTTGCCGGATTGGACGATTTCGCAAACGAAGCCGAGTGGTGTAAGGAGCGCGATCAGACGCGACTGGCAGCCGTTATCTTCGGGCGTGACCGACGACAGCGCGATCAGTTGTTCGGTCAGCGCTAGGGTTTTGCTCATTGCATTAATTCTTGAAAATACGTTGATAAAGGTCGTCGCTAAATCCGCTGACGCTATGCAGGGGTGTCGTCAATATCGGCCGCTTGATGATCGTTGGCGCTTCGATCATCAGCGCCATCGCGTTATCGGCGTCGGTAATCAACGCAC
This sequence comes from Burkholderiales bacterium, assembly GCA_043748965.1. Taxonomy (GTDB): domain Bacteria; phylum Pseudomonadota; class Gammaproteobacteria; order Burkholderiales; family Burkholderiaceae_D; genus Actimicrobium. The sequence goes on along the minus strand of JAYVEF010000198.1, from coordinate 575 downwards.
GCCGTGCTTCGGGCAAAGTGCGCCAGGTAGTACCTTTGCGGTTAAGCAGCGTCTCCCAGGGAATCTGTTGCAGCCATTTCTCGATCATGGTCCGATCAACCCCGTGTTTTTTAAAATCATGGAACTGATGCGCTACCTGTTGCCTGTCGAGCCAGACGCGGGCCTTTTTGACCTGATCGCAGTTCGGAATACCGTGCAGTGTGATGTCCGCTTCCATTCAGGTGTTAAACGTAAATTCAGTGAAGGTCGGACCGTCGTCCGCTGCGACTGTCGGTTCGTCGCGCGGTGATCTGGCAGCATCGGCGTTGTTGAGCATCCAGAAAAGATTGCTGGCTGAATCGGCGTAAGCCATTGCGTCTTCTTGTGTCACCTTGCCATCACGGATCAATTCCAGCAAAGCTTGCTCGAAGGTTTGCGAACCTGGCGACATGCTTTTTTCAATCGCTTCCTTGATCTGGCCGATCTCACCCTGTTCGATCAGATCGGCGATATGACGGGTGTTCAGCAGGACTTCAACCGCGGGCGTGCGGCCACCACCGATCGATGGTACCAGTCGCTGCGAGACGATTGCGCTG
>JAYVEF010000197.1:0-11317 GCA_043748965.1 Burkholderiales bacterium | reverse complement strand
TTCGCCTTTTTTCATATGTGTTTCATGCGATGCGGTTGATCGCAATTTGCCCGTGAATGGTGGATCATGTTTGAATTCGTTCGTACCCATCAACGCTTAATGCAGGGTTTGCTCCTGCTGTTTATTTTCCCATCGTTCGCCATGGTGGGGATCAGCAGTTACAGTCATTTTGGCGAAGCTGATAACGCGATCGCCAAGGTTGGCGGACAGACGATTACCCAGCCAGAATACGACATCGCGCAGCGGGAGCAAATGCAGCGATTTCAGCAGATGTTCGGCGCGCAGTTCAATCCTAAGATGTTCGATACGCCCGAAGCCAGGCAGGGCATCCTGGACAACCTGATTGCGCAACGCGCATTGGCGATTGAAGCCACGCGGCAGCACCTCAGTGTGTCGGATGCTGCCGTGACGCAGAGCGTCACAGGGATTTCCGGGCTGACCGGGCCGGACGGAAAATTCGATGGTGAGCGCTATCGTTCGCTTCTCGCGATGCAGGGCATGACACCTGAAATGTACGAGCAGCGACTGCGTCAGGATATGGAGACTCAGCAGGTAACGTCGGCAATCCAAAACAGCGCTTTTGCACCGAAAACCGTCGTGGCGCAACTGTCTAATATCAATGATCAGGAACGTACGGTGCAGGAACTGGTTTTCAAACCTGCCGACTTTACGGCGCAGGTCAAAGTAACGCCTGAAATGCTGAACGCATATTACAAAACAAACAGCAATCTGTTTCAGTTGCCGGAGCAGGCAAAGATAGAATATGTGGTGCTTAGCGGCACCACGCTCGCTGCGCAGGCAGTGGTCACCGATGCGGAAGCTGCCGATTTTTACAAGGCCAATGTCAAGCGCTTTGGCGTCGAAGAGCAGCGGCGTGCCAGTCACATCCTGATCAATCTGAAAAAAGATGCAACCGCTGCAGACAAAGCTGCTGCCAAAGCAAAAGCTGAGCAGTTACTCGCGCAAGTACGAAAAAATCCGGGTGATTTCGCCAAAATTGCCAAAGCAAGTTCTGAAGATACCGGTACTGCGAGCAATGGCGGCGATCTGGATTATTTCAGCAAAGGGATGATGACGAAGCCGTTCGAAGAGGCTGTATTCAAACTTAAAGAGGACGAAATCAGTGATCTGGTCCGCTCGGACTTTGGCTATCACATCATCCACGTCACCGGCATCAAACCTGCCACGACCAAACCGTTGGAGCAGGTCAAGCCTGAAATTGTCGCCGAGATCCAGAAGCAGAAGGCCGCGAGGGAGTACGCTGCCCTAGCTGAATCGTTCACTAACACTGTATATGAACAAGCCGATAGTTTGAAACCAGTGGCTGACAAACTGAAGCTCAAAATCGAAACCGTTGCAGGTCTCACGCGCACGTCGAAGCCGGCAGCCGGCGCGGAGGCGCCGTATGATAATCCCAAGTTTTTGAAGGCGCTCTTTTCTGATGACGCTTTGAAAAACAAACGTAATACCGAAGCCGTCGAGGTGGCGCCCAGCACGTTGATCGCTGCTCGCATCGTAGAATACAAACCTGTGTCGAAGCGTTCGTTTAAAGATGTCGAAGCAATGGTGCGAGAACGTGTGATTGCCACAGAAGCGGCGATACTCGCCAAAAAAGCTGGCGAGGCAAAATTGGTGGCGTTAAGGTCCGCTGACGACACCAGTGGATTCGGCGCCCCTAAAATTGTCACTCGGGCCAAAAATGATGGTCTTGCTACAGTCGGTTTTGAATCCGTGGTGAAAGCCGACGTTACCAAACTGCCCGTCGTAGTAGGCGCTGATTTGGGAGAGCAGGGCTACGCGGTGTACAGGATCAGTAAGATTGGGCAATCGGATAAAGTCGATCCAGCGCGTCGGCAGGCCGAGCAGCAGCAAATTACCAGCGCGTTGGCACAACAGGAGATGTTGGCCTACATCAACGTATTGAAACAAAAGGCCAAGGTAAAGCTTATCAAACCGGTTACTGCCAGCAAACTCGCCAGCGACGACCAATCGTCTGGTGATTCCGGCACAAAGTAAGCAAGATAGCCGGCTACCGATGACCAACCTGTAGTGAGAAAGCCGCTGTTGCGCAACGACTTTTTTGCGATCGGTGAGCCTGTTCACGGCTACTTCTTCTGGACAAAATATCCTTTGAATGCCGCGATCACCCGGTCGATATCTGCGCGAGAAATATCCTTGTGCGTCACCATCCGCATATGTGGTGTGACGCGCGCAATGACTCCGCATTCCTGCAAGTGGCGTTCAAGACCAGCAAATTTCGAGGTCGGAAGATCTACGTAGAGGATGTTGGTGTGCGGGGTACCGACCGCGAGCAGGTCGATCCCCGACAGTCCGGCTGCCAGGCGCCGAGCGTTGGCGTGATCATCGGCAAGTCGTTCGACGTTGTGCTGAAGTGCATGCAATCCGGCAGCCGCCAGGATGCCGGCCTGGCGCATGCCACCGCCCAGCATTTTACGCCAGCGCAATCCCCTCGCAATGACGTCGCGGCTGCCGCACAGGAGCGACCCGACCGGTGCGCCTAGCCCCTTGGATAGACACACCGAGATCGAATCGAAGCCTGCGGTGGCGGCTTGCAAGCTGATTCCCTGCTGTACCGCTGCATTACAAATTCGCGCCCCATCCAGATGGGTGATCAATCCGTGCCCATGCGCAAGCGCGGTTGCTGCGTCTAGATAGGCGCGTGACAGCACACGGCCGCCAATGGTGTTTTCGAGTGCCAGCAAACGGGTATGGGCGAAGTGGACATCGTCGGGCTTGATAGCCGCTTCGATATCGGCAACTGCAAGTGAGCCGTCGGGTTGATGAGGCAAAGGTTGTGGCTGTATGCTGCCCAATACCGCCGCTCCACCACCTTCGTATTTGTAGGTATGGGCCTCCTGGCCGACCAGATATTCGTCGCCCCGAGCGCAATGCGCCAGCAGGCCGATGAGGTTGCTTTGCGTTCCCGATGGCGCAAACAAGGCGCCTTCGAAACCGAACAGTTCGGCAGTGAATTGCTGCAACCGGTTGACGGTGGGATCGTCGCCATACACGTCATCGCCGACTTCGGCTGCAGACATGGCAGCACGCATCGCGGCGTCCGGACGGGTGACGGTATCGCTGCGTAAATCAATGATTGAATTCATGCTTTTCCAAATATAAGACAGGCGATGAGAAATAGCGCAGCGCCATACGGCTGCAAAGAGCGCATTGCACCTAGCTCAGTTTAATCAAAAATTTGCTGCGTGGTGGGAGTGACGTGGATCAGCGATTCATCGGGAGCCGCCGCAGGCAGCGCCGAAAATGCCATGCCTGTCAACGCGCAGACGCGTGGTTCCGCCGCGCCGGCACAATTGCTGCCAAGGCGGCAACGCGCAGCGCATCGCGATATCGACGGCTAACCGGCACTTCCTGTTGATTGTGCAGCATGGCGCGGGCGTCGCCGGATTCGAGCGGCGTAATTTCGACGATCGATCTCAAGTTGACGATATAGCTTCGGTGCACGCGTACGAATCGACCTGGATCGAGGCGTTTTTCGATTGCGGCCATGGTCGAACGTAACGGGTAGTCATGACCGCGCACGCGCAAGTTGACGTAATTGCCCCATGCCTGAACAAAGTCAATATCAATCGCTGGTAGCAAAAAGTCCTTACCCAATTTGCGCACCAGAAATCGTTCCGGTCGCTCCAACGGTTCGACCGCCGTGCCACTTTCCGGAGCGACCAGCAAGCTGGCTTCGCCCTGCCAACTCAGCAAAAGTAATTGGTAAAAGCGCGCGACTCCGAGGATTCCAAAATAGGTCCGAAAATCTTTCATGTATTCGTAGCCCAGCTCACGCCACCAGGGTCCGAAGTGGTAGATCTGATTCTGGCTTGCATAGGCGAGCTTACGCAGCGCTACCATCAAACCGACGTGCAAAATACAGAAGCCGATACTGCCCAGCAGGTTGATTCCAAGATTGCGTCGCAGCATACCCCAGCGAATTGGAAAGCGCCGCTCAAACGCGATGATCGCCGGGACCAGCGCCAGCACCACCAGATTGCTGCTCCATTCCCATAAGGATGGTGCCCATAACGGTACCGAAGCGCCCACGCGCCGCAAATCAAGGATCACTACTGAACTGTTCAACGCGGCCTGCAAACAAAAAAATCCGACCCAGAAGCCTGGTTCGATAATTCTGCGCCACGGTTGATAGCGACTGAGCCAATCGCTGGAATGTGTTTGCATGGGTTTTCAGGCCAACCGGCGTGCTACGTAAGGAAGCGCCAAGTCTATCCCACCATTCGTCACCGGGACAACGCATTCCGTCACAGTGCGCTGTCGTCCGATCCCACAGTGCTTGGCGGTGTGGTTCCGGTTTGCCAGACTCACCGCATTAATCCACTTCAAGGAACTGTCATGCCACCTTTTGCGCGCCGCCACGATATCGACGCATTGCGATTTCTGGTGTTTGTTGTCTTGATCCTGTATCACACCGCGATGCTATACATCGCCAACGAACACTGGCATCTTAAAAGCAGCTATCAGTCGGACTGGCTCGAATGGCCGATGGCGCTGGTCAATCGCTGGCGTATGGAGCTGGTATTTCTCATTTCGGGGGTGTCGACGGCGATGATGATGGCGGCGCGACGGGAAACAGCCAAATCCGGTTTTGTGCGCAAACGGGCGCTGCGATTGCTATTGCCCCTGTTGTTTGGAATGGCGATAGTGGTACCGCTCCAGCCGTATTGCCAAGGCGTTGCGAATGGATTGATCGTGCCGGGATTTGGCCACTTTCTGCTGAATTATTATTCGCGGTACCGGTGGCCTGCCGACGCCTTTGATGGATGGCAATATGGGTTCACCTGGAATCACCTCTGGTACTTAGCCTATTTGCTGGCGTACACCCTGATCCTGTTTGCACTGCAGCCGGTGCTCGACAGCCCGATTGGTCAGCGGCTGGCACGATGGTTTGCCGGACTGCGCGGCGCGTGGCTGCTATCGGTGCCGGCGCTGCCGCTCGCAGTTGCAACCATCGTACTCAAGCCGCTATTTTCTGAAACCCATGCGCTGGTCGACGACTGGTTCTTGCACGCGATTTATTTCACTGTGTTTTTGTATGGTTGGTGGTTCGGCCGGAGTGACGTCATCTGGCGAGAGCTTGCGCGTTTGCGTTGCGCCGCCAGCATGCTGGCGATTGCCTGCTTCGTGGCGTACGTATGCAGCGCAAAGCTTGGCATTGAGGATTCATTAGCGTGGGCAATGATCAGCACTTGGCCGTTGCGCAATTTATATGCATGGTTGGCGATTTGCGCGATTCTCGGCTGGTCACATCATTTGCTGAATCGTCCGTTCACATGGTTGCCATGGGCGCGGCAGTCGGTGTACCCGTGGTATATCTTGCACCAGAGCCTGATCGTGCCGCTGGCATACTGGCTGGTCCCTTTAAAGCTTGGTCCCGTGGTGGAGCCGCTACTGATTTTTGGTTTGACGATCGTCGGTTGCTGGCTGGGAACCGATCTGGTGATCACCCGTATCGGGTGGCTCCGTCCATGTTTTGGCCTTGATCGAGCTGGTGCACCTGAACAGGTAAAACGGTCTGCCCGGCAGTGCACCGTGACCGGGTAAGCGCGTCGGCGCGTGCCACCGAAAGATCGATACTACAGTGCAGCGATCTGTCGGTAGCATGCAGACTTAATTATTTAGCCAAGCGACTGTTTTGCGGGAACATGTTGGCGCGGGCAGCATCGTCCATCTCGGTCTTGAACTCGAACCGGGTTTTCAACGCTTCGGCGCGTTGGGCTGCCGGCCGGGCATTAATTTCATCGAGCAGGCGTTTCAGATTTGGCAGCGCAGTCCAGGCATCGGCACCAAGGATGAACGGTACCACCCGCGCCCAGCCCCATACGGCCATATCAACCAACGTATAGGTGTCGCCCAACATGTAGTGATGCTCACTGAGTTGCGTGTTCAGAATGGCAAAATGCCGCTCGGCTTCAAACAGGTATCGATTCACCGCATACTCTTTAGGGTCTGGTGCAAAATGTTTGAAGTGCACCGCCTGACCCGAGTAGGGGCCTACGCCGGTCGCCACAAACATCAGCCAGGACAACATCTGTCCTCGTGCGGCAGCTGTATTCTCCGGCAAAAATTTTCCGGACTTTTCGGCCAGATACAGCAGTATTGCATTGCTGTCGAAAACTGTCGCATCCCCATCGGTAATGACGGGGGTCTTGGCGTTCGGATTGATCTTCAAAAATTCGGGTAAGTGCTGCTCACCCCTTCGAGTGTCGACCGGGATGATTTCGTACGCAATACCTGCTTCTTCAAGAAACAGAGCAACCTTGAGCGGATTAGGCGACGGATGGAAATACAACTGGATCATCGAAAACTCCCTGAATAAAATCGGTGAGCAGCACAGGTTAAGGCCGCAGCACTGCGATGGTACAGGGGGTTGACATTTTTTTCTGGGCGGGCGAAAGACGCGCCGTCGGTGCTGCAACGGAACGAGCAACGGTGCTACGTGAACAGGAATCAGGGCACTTCCATGATAAAAATTTACGGCGATATCGAATCTGGCAATTGCTACAAGGTCAAGCTGCTGGTCAGCCTGCTCGGTATCGAACACCAGTGGGAACATGTGAATATTCTGGCGGGCGCGACGCAGACGCCTCCGTTCACCGGAATGAATCCGAACGCGAAGATTCCACTGCTTGAAATTGCGCCCGGCGCCTACCTGTCGGAATCGAATGCGATTCTGAACTATCTGGCGGAGGGAAGTTGCTTCCTGCCACAAGAAACTTTGCCGCGCGCACGCGTTCTGCAATGGCAATTTTTTGAGCAGTACAGTCACGAACCTTATATAGCCGTGGCGCGCTTCATCGCCAAATATCTGGGTTTGCCGACTGTGCGCGAACTGGAATATCGCAGCAAACAGGTGGGCGGAAAAAAAGCACTCGGCGTGATGGAAGCGCAGTTGCGTCAGACTGATTTTTTGATCGGCGATCAGTACACTATCGCCGATATATCCCTATATGCCTATACCCATGTTGCGGGCGACGGCGGCTTTGATCTGACTCAATATCCGGCGGTCGAGCGCTGGTTGCGGCGTATCGAACAAAGCGATGGGCATCTGACAATGGCAGATTTTGTTGCGCGGCGATGATCGTTTGCATTCGCTGCTCGCACCTCGATAGACTAAAAATATGAAAATTGATTCAGGTGGTCGTCCGTCATATCTGCTGGCGCTCATCCCAGCGTTGTCCGCCGTCACGCTGCATGCCGCGCCGGCCTGCAAATATGTGAAGTTCGGAAGTCTCCCAATGGCTGTCGACGGCCGACTGCCATATGTTGATGGGGTGGTGAACGGCGCAGCGATGCACCTTCTGATCGATGCCGGTGCTTCCACGACGTCATTGACGGGGCGCCTTGCCGAGCGGCTGCATTTAACGCTGGGCCATACCGAGATTGGGGCGATTGGCGTAAGCGGTGAGTCCGCAACCCACACTACTTTGCTCCGCGAATTTTCTTTCGGCCCGGTGCACTAGAAGAATGTACATCTCGATGTTTTGGAAACCGCTGGCAGTGATCGTATCGATGGCTTTGTTGGTGCAGACTTATTGTTTCAACAGGATGTTGAACTCGATCTAGCGAAGCTTACTTTGCAATTCTTTTCTGCAACGGATTGTCCGAATAGATTTCTAGACTATTGGGCGAATTACATATCGATGGTCGACGTCGAGCCGGCGTTTGCTGGTGATCTCCGGCAAATTGTCCCAGTTGTAATCAATGGTGTGAAGGCGCGTGCCATGGTGGACTCGGGTGCCGATCGCTCGGTGATCGATACCCACTTTGCTGCGCGCCTCGGGATCACTGCAGAGTCGCTGAACGTGGTCCGGCAGTCGCACCAATTGAAGGGTGTCGGCACGCACGCTCTCGACAGTTGGGTGATGCCGGTGGTGCAATTTTCGATCGGTGACGAAAGCATTCAAAACACTCGCATCGAAATGGCGGATCTATGGAGCGCCGTGCAGCAGGATATCGATCTGATGGCCACATCTGGTTACGTGCACGCACAGCCCGACATGCTGCTCGAGGCAGACTTTTTACAAAGCCATCGGGTATTGTTTGCGATCAGTCAACGGCATTTTTATTTTAGATGGCCAAGTGGCAAGGTTTTCAAACCAGACTGAATTCGCGTAATCGACTGACGTCCCACGCAGATCAGTGGGGCGGCGCAGCGGCGAGATAGGTCCTCCAGAAAAAGTACGCTGTCATGCCTACTGCGATTACGATTACTAGAAAGCGTATCAGACGCGGCGAGGCCTTGCGCGCCAGTCGCGCGCCAACGTAGCCTCCAAGTATCGCCCCTCCGCACATCACCAGCGCCCAGTGCCACACGATCGCCCCGGCCAGAGCGAACGGCAGTACCGCGACACCATTCATGCAGGACGTCAGCAAGGTCTTCAGACCGTTCATCTGGTGAATCCGTGTAAATCCAATCTGGCCCAGAAGCGCTAGAGTGGCGATCCCCACGCCGGCACCAAAATAGCCGCCATAGATTCCGAGTAAAAATTGCGCTGGCAAGGCCCACGAGGGCAGGATCACATGATCGGGTTGGGGTCCATGCCGACGTGTGAGCAGCGGTCCAAAAATAAATACCAGCGTCGCCGCCAGCAGCAGGAACGGGACCGCCCGGATGAACGCCACCTCGGGCGTCAGCAGTACTAGTATCGCGCCGAAGATGCTGCCGGCTCCACTCGCCAGCACCAGTCGCAGGCTAACCGCACGGGTCTCGCGCAACTCTTCACGATAGCCATGCGCGCTGGCAGCCGTGCCGAGCCACATGGCAGTGTTGTTGGTGGCGTTGGCTGAAATTCCCGGCAGTCCGGCCAACATCAATGCGGGGAAGGTGATGAACGAGCCGCCACCGGCGACCGCGTTAATAGCGCCAGCGCCGATCGCGACCGCGAAAAGGGTGACGCCGGTAAGGAGAACATTCATAGCGAGACCTGAATCAGAAAACCAGCATTAGGAGAGCAACGTGTTGCGTGATACCGATAACGAGCGCAGATCATCGGCGCAACCGTGGTAGCGAAGCGATCAGATTAACGAAGCGCCGCCTTTGAATCATGATGTGCTTGCGCAGCAAGGCTGTGAGAGCGTCGCCGTTGCTGGCCAGGATCGTGCGGACCATCGCTTCGTTCTTGAAACGATGGATTGACTTGGTAACAGCCCTGCAATTGCAGATGCCGGTAAGGCTGCAGATGACGGTACAGTACCCGCGCCTGACAAGCCCAGAGAGTATCGTAGCTGGGGTGATAAATAGCCTCGTGGAATTATTCGTTTTGATAAAAATGAGCGTCCCTATCCTGATCGCCGCTCATTGCTATGACTTCAAACATCTGGACCAGTTGTTAAGGTTCGATCTCGATCGCAGTTTCCGCTGCGCTACGGCGGGGCTGTAACACGATCAGTCCCGCCGATGCCCACTGGATTGGTGCCTTGCGGATCGGTGTGCGCGAGACGTCGAATTGCGCACCCAGCAGAGTTTCATACAGATGGGCACCAGAACCAACAGCGCCGACTGCGATCATTTCCTCGATCGCTTCTCGCAAGTTGATCGAGCGATTTTTGACCATGGTGCTGGCGGCTTGGGTGGTTGTACTCCGTGTTGGTAAATACCACTAGTTTATTATAGAGAATATTCAGCTCTGAATAACTCATGCGAACGGTATGGCTTGCGCAGATCCAGAGTCCACGCCGTATTTCGATGGTTTAACTTTCGAGAGGACACCCCGAGCGTTTTGAATCGGCCAGATATAGGTTCCGATCACAGACTGGATTCAGCTCGGCGCAGTTATTGTAGGCGTGACTGGCTGTTCACCACCATGTCGCGCAATGCCCGTGATCCTGCCGACTATGACCGGATTCCGAGCACTCGCCCGATCGAACCCGACACCCAGGTCGAGGGAAGACGGACCCGACGCGATGTTTGACTAACTTTCAGGAGCACGCAATGATACGAGCGGCCCTCCCGACCGACGCAGCCGGGCTGTGTGCGATTTATAACCACTACGTTAGCAGTTCCGTGATTACTTTCGAAGAAGTCCGGTTGACAGTGGAAGACATGGCGCACCGAATACAAGAGGGCAGTACTACGATGCCGTGGTTCGTTTTCGAAAAAGACGATAGGGTGGTCGGCTTCTGTTACGCGTCGGCGTGGAAGGCGCGAAGTGCGTATCGCCATTCCGTGGAAAGTACCGTGTATGTGGCGCCCGATCAGGGTAAGCAGGGTATTGGCAGATTGCTGTATCTGCGTTTGCTGTCGGATTTGCGTGCGCGGGGAGCGCATATCGTACTCGCCGGCATCGCATTGCCGAATCAGGCCAGCATCTCGCTGCACCAAAAACTCGGCTTCGTACAGGTTGCACAACTGCGTGAAGTCGGTCGCAAGTTCGACCGTTGGGTCGATGTCGGGTACTGGGAACTCATGCTGTCGGCTGATCACTAAAGGCGAACGGCGGGAGGCGCAGTCAATCGCGATACCAGCTTCGTCCCCCAAAGAACCGCGTTACTGTGGCCGGCCGTAACCGCCGCCGCCCGGCGTTTCGATCACGAATACATCATTTGGCTGCATCTCGGTACTAGCGACAAATCCCAGTTCTTCGCGGCTGCCATCGTTACGGATCACATAATTTTTGCCGCATGCGCCGGGCGCGCCTCCGGCAGCACCAAATGGAGGCACGATCCGGTTATTCGACAGAATCGAAGCGCTCATCGGTTCCAGAAAGCGTACCCGTCTGACCCCGCCATTACCACCGTGCCATTGGCCGCCGCCGCCTGAATTCGGGCGAATTTCGTAACTGTCGAGCCGCACTGGATAGCGCCATTCAAGCACCTCCGGATCGGTCAGCCGTGAATTGGTCATATGCGTCTGCACCACATCGGTTCCGTTAAATCCGTTACCCGCACCCGACCCGCCAGAAATCGTTTCGTAGTACTGATATTGCTCGTTGCCGAAGGTAAAATTATTCATCGTCCCTGGTGCTGAAGCCAACACGCCCAGCGCGCCATACAGCGCGTTGGTAATGCAGCTGGAGGTTTCGACATTGCCTGATACGACGGCCGCAGGGTAGTGCGGGTTTAACATGGAGCCAGGCGGGATAATCACGTTGAGCGGCTTCAGACAGCCACCGTTGAGCGGAATCTCATCATCGATCAAAGTGCGGAACACATACAGCACCGCGGCCATGCAGATCGCACTAGGCGCATTAAAGTTATTGTTCAGCTGTGGCGACGTGCCGGTGAAGTCCACGTCCGCAGATCGGCTCTTGTGATCGACGCGAATTGCGACCTT
>JAYVEF010000196.1:0-3521 GCA_043748965.1 Burkholderiales bacterium | reverse complement strand
GTCAGACTGCCGCGCCGCCGCAGTCCGGCTTCATATTCCGGCCAGTTCTGAACCTTGAATGACATCTTCGGGATGTGATGACGGCGCTCGGCGTTGTGCTTGTTTGGCATCAGATAGAATCAGTAAAATTGTGGCAGCATCCAACCATCAACTACTTCTTAATCCTGAAGTGCACCAAGCCATGAAAAAGCCATCACACTTGATCCGCTAATGCCGCAACCCCACGCCGATTTGCATCGTTTGAAGGCAACCTGATCGATCCGGCGCGGGCGCGCCGATTGCGTGATTCAGAAGGCCTGCATGACCAACCAGAGATTGGCCGCCGAAATCACCGCAAACAAGCCCCACGCGGTGGCAGTCAGAGGCCATCCGCTGGCAAGCGGGCCCATCAAATCGCGCCGGCTGGCAAACCGGATCAGGGGATACATGACAAACGGCAGCTGCAGACTCAACACCACCTGACTCATCACCAGCAAGCGTCCGACCGAATGCTCGCCCAGCGACACGACACCGATCAATGCCGGAATCAACGCCAGTCCGCGCGTTATCAAACGACGCCGCCAGCACGGAATCTTGCGCTGTAAAAATCCATCCATAATGACTTGGCCGGCGATGGTGCCGGTGAAGGTCGAGCTTTGCCCCGAGGCGAACAAGCCGAGTCCGAACAGTACGCCAGCAACCGCCGTCCCGGCAATCGGATCGAGCAGGTGATAGGCCTGATCGATCTCCTGCACCGTCGTGTTTCCGGTTGCATGGAAGGCCGCAGCGGCCAGTACGACGATCGCGCCGTTGACCAACAACGCCAGCAGCAGCGAAACGACCGCATCAACGCTGGCCAGCCGGATCGCACTACGCTTGCTATCCAGATCGGGACGCACCCGCCGCGTCTGCACGATCGACGAATGCAGATACAGGTTGTGCGGCATTACGGTCGCGCCCAAAATGCCGATCGATAGAAATAGCGCGTCGCGGCTTGATACCGCCTGCCATGACGGAATCATGCCCTGCACCACGGCATGCCAATCAGGTTTGATCAATACCAGTTCGGCTCCGATGCACACGGCAATCGTCAGGACCAGCGCCAGTATGATTGCTTCGACCCGCCGAAAACCCCTGCCTTGTAACCCGAGCACCAACAGAGTGTCAAAGGCAGTGAGCAAGACGCCCAGTGGCAGCGAAACGCCAAACAATAACTTGAACGCCAGCGCGCAACCAAGCACCTCGGCCAGATCGCACGCGACGATGGCCAGTTCCGCCAGCAACCACTGAATCCGTGCCCAACCCGGCGCGTAGTGCAATCGGGTAAGTTGTGCCAGATCCTTACCGCTGGCGATGCCCAAGCGCACGCACAAACATTGCAAGACGATTGCCGCCAGACTCGACAACAAGACGACGAACAACAGACGGTAACCGTACACCGAACCGGCCTGGATTGCGGTGGCCCAGTTGCCCGGATCCATATAGCCCACCGAGATGAGCAAGCCGGGGCCGGCGAAGCCTGCCAGCCTTTTCCAAAGCGGATCACTGCGCGCAACCTCGACCGTGCCGGCTACTTCCGATGGGCAGAACGGTGCGGTTGCGGTAGTGGGCAGTGGAAACATCAGCGATAGAATGTGGCGGTAACGCTCAATCTTACTTCAAGCGCAACTGTAGCTCGCCACCCACTTGGCGCAGCGCGGTCTTGACTGCCGGTACCTGACTCAAGGCATTGAGCAGACCGAAATCGTGGATCATGCCGTTGTAGCGCACCACCGTCACGTTGACACCAGCGGCATCGAGCTTGCGTCCGTAGGCTTCGCCTTCGTCGCGCAAGACGTCGTTCTCAGCGGTCTGAATCAAGGTTGGCGGCAAGCCCTGCAGCTGTGCCGTTGTCGCCAGCAAGGGCGAGGCCGTGATTTCGTTGCGCTCTTTCGGATTGGTCGTGTAGGCATCCCAGAACCATCGCATCATGCTGCGCGACAGAAAGTGGTCTTTGCCAAACTGGTCGTAAGAAGCGTTCTCAAAATTGGCATTCGTAACCGGCCACAACAAAATCTCGGAACGCAGTGCCGGGCCGCCGCGCTCCTTTGCCATCAGCGCGACCACGGTTGCCATATTGCCGCCCACGCTGTTGCCGACCACCGCCAAGCGCTTACCATCGACACCGATCTCGACTCCGTGTTGGGCGACCCACTGGGTTGCCGCGTAGGCCTCGTTGATCGCAACCGGATAGCGTGCCTCCGGCGAGGGCGTGTAGTTGACGAACACGGCAACCGCGCCGGATGCCTCGACCAGATCACGCACCAAACGCTCATGGGTCGGGAAGTCGCCAAGGATCCAGCCGCCACCGTGGAAGAACATAAATGCGGGCAACACGCCGGTCACGCCGACTGGCTTGACCACGGTGATGCGAATCTCTTTGCTATCGGCCTTGATCGTCCGTGTAGATACGTCTGCTGGAGGCAACTTGGCACCGGCTTGGGCACCCGTCAATACGGCGCGCGCCTCGCGCGGAGACAGCGTCTCGATCGGTTGACCGCCACCTTTGGCAAGACTTTCGAGAAATGCCTGGGTGGTGTGCTCAACCGCAGGATTGCCGGCGGCGTTGACATGGGCCCAAGCGACGGCAAGCGTGGCGGAGAGAAGCAAGTTGCGTGAAGTAGTCATGATGAGTCCTTTGAGGTGGGTAATTTCAATGTCGCGGCGCGATAAGTCGCAGCAACATCAATATCGTGTGCTTTATAAAAAACCGAGGGGTTCAATGCCAAACGACTTGCTCGCTAGCTGTCGCGTGTGCCCGATATGACGGACAAATAACTATCATTAAACTAAATTGTACACGATTTAATTGTGTAATATTTTATTGCAAATAGCGCCGCTGAATCATTTGCCGCGTTGCGATTGCGTCGACTATTCTGCCGGGGCTTCGGGCAAGCCAGCGTGACAGGCGCGTTGATAAGGTTCTGTCGCATTAGCGAACGTGGGCCGGCGTTTAGGTAAGCTGCGACGCCCGCCGCCCAGGACAGATCGACATGCTTAACTTTAAAGGGATACGCTTTCCTATCGATGTGATCCTGCTCTGCATCCGGTGGTACGCCAGCTACCCGCTGTACTACCGGCATCTCGAGGAGATGATGGAGAAGCGCGGCGTGTCGGTCGACCATTCGTCGATCAACCGGTGGACAATCCGCTTCCTGCCGCCCATCGAGAAGATGGCTCGGAAACATAAGAGCCCGGTCGGTAGGGCTTTGTTCGGAAGGGGTCTTGCGGGTAGCCGCCTGACTGTTGTATAAATGCAATCTCAGGAATCAAATGGATGATTGTTATGCCGTACAAAGCCAGGCTGAAGGAAGGAACGGAGCGCAAGCGCAAGAAACCAGGCTACCGCGTGACGAACTGGTCCGGGTATCACCTGAGTTTGAGAAAGCGCGGGCAAATCAGTCTGTATTTTCCTGCTGGCGAGCTGAAGAGTCAGTTCATCAATCCGTCCCCTTGGACAACCGGCGTTTCCGGTCGCGCGCCGGAATATTACACCGCCTACA
>JAYVEF010000195.1:0-3521 GCA_043748965.1 Burkholderiales bacterium | reverse complement strand
GTAATGATGGCGCAGAGGCCACATGCACGGTACCGTCGGCTTCCAGCAACATCACCGAACAACGGGTAGTGCCACCGAATACTTGTTCGACGCTGTGACACAGCGCATCCAGCACCGTCGTCAGCGGGTGATCCAGCGCAATCATTTCGAGCAGGCGTTTTTCATGCTGCAGACCTTGCCATGTGCAATGCGCGCTGTGCTCCATGCGTGGAGTCATGGCGCGGGCCGCCAGTTGCACCGCCGGGCGACCCCGGTACTGGCAAGGTGCCGCATTGACGTCGACATCGATCAGGGTGCCCGCTAGGGTGCGTAGTTGAATTTCACCAAGACTGGCCGCTGTTCCACTGGTCAGCATGTGTCGGATCAGTGCGCAGGTTGTTTCAAGATCGTCCGGGCCGATGATGGCCGCCAAGGTCTGCCCGCACAGTTGGTCGGGGTCGAAGCATTCTAGCTGGGTCAGAGCGACCAGACTGAGCAACGCGAGACGCTCGTCCTGAATAACCATCAGCGCATCGGGCGCATGCCAAATCAGAGCTGCGCACGACTCAACGTCGCCGCCTCCCGGCACGATGGCAAAATGTGAATCCGAAAGGTCTGGGTTCATGTTGTCAATTTTATCTGTAGTTTGACATTTTCAGGTGCCAATTTCAACTGCGCGTTTTGCGTGCAGCCAAACGACCGCCAGACTGCTAGCCGTGCACCAGCGAACCGATGCCTGCCCTGCCGGTATTCGCGGGGTAACGTACAATTTGACATCGTCGCAACCGCACCGAAAAATTGCGGTCGGGACGCCCTGCCGTCAAGCACACCGTCCTGATCCCCAACCCTGATCGCGCATTCCATGACATCTGAAAAAACCGTCCTCGTCACCGGCGCCGCCGGGTTTATTGGTTCTCATACCTGCGTAGAACTGCTGGCGGCGGGCTACGCTGTGATCGCACTCGACAATTTGTCCAACAGTTCAGCGATATCGCTGGCCAGAGTCGAACAGATTGCAGGGCGCACGGTGCAATTCCACAATGGTGACATACGCGACCGCAGCGTGCTGCAGGCGTTGTTTGCTGCTAACCGGATCGACGCGGTGATTCATTTCGCCGGGCTGAAGGCAGTTGGTGAATCGGTCGCGCAGCCGTTAATGTATTACGATAACAATGTCGGTGGCAGCATCATTCTGCTGCAGGAGATGGCCCGCGCCAACGTGCGCAATTTTGTCTTCAGTTCGTCCGCTACCGTGTACGGCGACCCTGAAATCGTACCGATTCGCGAAGACGCCAAGCTATCCACCACCAATCCGTACGGTAGCTCGAAATTGATGGTCGAGCAATTATTGGCGGACCTGACAAAATCCGATCCGACATGGGCGATCGGGGTCTTGCGCTATTTCAACCCGGTTGGCGCGCACGCCAGTGGCCTGATTGGTGAAGATCCGCGCGGCGTGCCGAACAATCTGGTGCCGTACATCGCACAGGTCGCCGTCGGTCGACTGGCGCAGCTATCGGTGTTCGGCGGCGATTATCCAACGGTCGACGGGACCGGTGTGCGTGACTATATTCATGTGGTCGATCTGGCGATCGGTCACGTCGCCGCGTTGGAGCGTCTGCTCGGCACCCATCAGGGATTCACTGTCAATCTCGGCACCGGTCATGGCTGCAGCGTACTTGAGATGATCGGTGCATTCGAGCAGGCTAGCGGCCGCACCATCGCCTATCGGATTGTCGATCGTCGCCCGGGCGACATTGCCAAATGTTTTGCCGACGCTAGCCAAGCGAAAGCGCTGCTGGGTTGGCGCGCCGAGCGCGACATCGATCAGATGTGCGCCGACCACTGGCGCTGGCAAAGTAATAACCCGGCCGGATTCGATCAGCCCTGACGACGCGGGTACCCCTCCGATTCGAGACGGCGCCAGACTTGTTCTTTTTTATCTGGTGTCATGGCCACCCATTGCGCCACCTCGGCCACAGTGCGACCGCAACCGCGACAGATCGCATCGAAAGTGGTCGAGCAGACTGCCACGCATGGGGTGTCGGGTCGTAACGGTAAATGCGTGGTTTGCATCACGGTCCAGCGGCAGCAGAAATTTAATGACGTATTATCTCCGCTCTGCAGCGAGCTGTCGATCAGCCCACAGAATCCTTCGCTGGTGACCAGCGGCAGCGAGGGGCGTCGCATCGCACGAAGGTAGAAGCCCGAAAAACATCTTTAGAGCAATTCCGGATGCCCGGATCGTGGTAACGTACCACCATGAAAACACCCATGTCACTCCCCAAAAAATCGCGCGAACAGCGCATCGCTCTGGTGTTGCAAGGGGGCGGTGCACTGGGAGCCTATCAGGCCGGTATTTATCAGGCGCTAGACGAACATGATCTGACGCCGGACTGGGTCATTGGCACCTCGATTGGCGCCATCAATGCCGCGTTGATCGCGGGTAACGACCGGCCTATGCGGCTGGCGCGGTTGCGCGAATTCTGGGAACGCATTGCACATCAGGATGGCTTCGATCTGAACAGTGTGCCGGACGAAGCACGCCGCCTGAATACGATGCTGGCGACGATGGATTCGATGACGCGCGGCGTGCCCGGATTTTTTGCGCCACGCCCATTCAGCTTGTTTCCGATGGGAATAGCAGTCGAGCCAGAGCAAGCCAGCTTTTATGACACCGCGGCGCTGGCAGGCACCTTGAAAGAGCTGGTCGACTTTGACTTTTTGAATTCAGATGATCGCATCCGGCTGACGGTAAACGCCCTCAAGGTCACCACCGGCGAGCTGGTGAGTTTTGACAGTGCGCAGCAACCGGTAGGACTGGAACACATCATGGCCAGCGGTGCATTGCCGCCCGGATTTCCGCCGGTTCGCGTGGATGGTGAACTGTACTGGGACGGTGGTCTGTATTCGAACACGCCTTTGGATACGGTACTGGACGACGAGCCGCGTTCGAATACGCTGTGCTTCATGGTCGATCTGTGGAGCGCTGACGGTCCCGAGCCCACAACGCTGGATCAGGTGCAAACACGCCAAAAAGACGTCATGTTTGCATCGCGGTCGCAGCAGCACATCAAGGAGTACCTGAAGCTGCATAACCTGCGCCGCACGCTACATGCACTGCACGAAAAGATGCCTGCCAAATTGAAGCACGCCACCGACATGCAGGCACTTGCCGAGCTCGGCTGTGACACGACCATGCACATCGTGCGGTTGCCTTATTCGGGCCGCGACTGGCACATGGCATCGAAGGACATTAATTTTTCACGCGGGTCGATCGAGTGGCGCTGGGAACAGGGCTACCAGGATGCGTTGCGGGCAATCGGTAGCCGGGGCTGGCTGAACAAAGTGGCCGACGGTGTCGGCGTGGTGGTGCACGAGCTGCCGCCGCATGAAGGTGCCTTGCGCAGAAAGACCGGCACTGCGTGAGCTGGCGGGATGCCTTCAACTTTTGCCCCCATTGGATTCAGTAAAATGGCAGGTCATGAAACAGCGACAGCGCGGCAGCAAACGATCGCTGCTTTCGCGGATGCTGAAATTTT
>JAYVEF010000194.1:0-11460 GCA_043748965.1 Burkholderiales bacterium | reverse complement strand
AAGTACAAGTACAAGTACAAGTACAAGTACAAGTACAAGTACAAGTACAAGTACAAGTACAAGTACAAGTGCACGGGCGCGTTATCGACCGATTTTTTTCGCCTCTTTATTTCTCGAACAAGGACACGACATGACTCGCATGGTTCACTGCATCAAGCTCGACAAGGAAGCTGAAGGAATGGATTTTCCGCCGTATCCGGGCGAACTCGGCAAACGCATCTGGGAATCTGTCTCGAAGGAAGCCTGGGCCGCCTGGCTCAAACACCAGACCATGCTGGTGAATGAAAATCGCCTGAATCTGGCCGATTTGCGGGCGCGCAAATATTTGGCGACGCAGATGGAAAAACATTTTTTTGGCGAGGGTGCCGATGCGGCGCAGGGATATACCCCACCGGTGGACTGAAATTGGTAAACGCTACGCTGTTGGCGATCGGGCAAAGTTACCGCCGATCGCTGACGGCGTGGCGACCCGCACGCTGCTTCAAAACTCGTAGGTTTGTACCCCGTCCGCCGTCCCGAGCAATGCTACATCCGCGCCGCGCTTGGCAAATATTCCCACTGTCACCACGCCCACGATCGCATTGATGGTGTCCTCCATCGCGACCGGGTCTGCAATGTGCAAGCCGCTGACATCGATAATAAGATTGCCGTTGTCGGTGACCACCGGCTGCCCATCCTTGACGCGCAGCTGCGGTACACCGCCCAAATCACGTAGTTTTCGCGAGACGACTGCACTTGCCATCGGAATCACTTCGACCGGCAGCCCGAACGCGCCCAGAGTTTCAACCAGCTTGGAGCCGTCGGCAATACAGATGAATTTGGTGGCCACAGAGGCGACAATTTTTTCACGCGTCAGTGCTGCGCCGCCACCTTTGATCATGGCACCACTTGCTGTGATCTCGTCGGCGCCGTCGATATACACCGGTATCGATTCGATCTCGTTCAAATCAAATACCTTGATGCCATGGGCGCGCAGCCGTGTGGCAGAGTCCTCTGACGACGCGACAACACCGCGAATCCGGGCTTTAATATTGGCCAGCTCGTCGATAAAAAAATTCGCCGTCGAACCAGTTCCGACACCGACGATTTCGCCGTCGATGACATGCCCGATGGCGGCCCGGGCCACAGCCTTCTTCTGTTCGTCTTGGGTCATGTTGGCGGCGTAATAAGCTAATAAGCCGCTATTCTAGCTGAGCAGCGCTCCTCGGACCCACGAATCTTCCATCGTAGTGCAGCGGCGAAAGCGCTCGGGTTTGCGCCAGGGCGAACGCTGGCAAAAAATGCCGTGCTGTACCACCTGGAGCAGGCAGCGCAAACGCGCCGTGGCGTCGCCGCGTCCGCCGCCGAGTCTACAATCGTCCGGTGATCAACATGATGATCAGAACAATCACGATCAGACCAACCACCCCACTCGGACCGTAACCCCAGCCGCGGCTGTGCGGCCAAGATGGAAACGCACCGATCACGACCAGAATCAGAATAATTAATAAAATTGTTCCCATGAAATACTCCTGAAAGATTATTTTTGATAAGAGACCCTAGAATGCCTTGAGTGCGCCGGATGGACTGTTCGGTAGCGTACTTTGGGGGAAATTGAGAGGGGTACGGGTTGCCGATACACATACTGCTTCTGCGGTCGGGGTTGACAGCGCAGCTGCAATGTCAATGGCGACAGCATTGGCGTTAATTCAGTCTACGATTTCGATTTATTTTTTACTCGTTTGTGCGTCGACGACCGCAGACCGCTGCCCTTTGGGTTCCGGAAACGGTGTCACGAAAAGTGGGAAGCCCGCAAACTCGCTGCACTCACACAGGCGCGCTTCTGCTCCGCCTTTTCGTGACACCATTTCAGCAGCAATCCCAAGCGAGTTGAGGTCATGACCAAGCCACATCCTTGATGATTGGTGGCTCCTGCCTGTCGCTGATTAGTGTTAAGACTTGTGATAATACTGCTGCTGAAATTGAAGTTGATCCCTATGGTGAATTGGCGGTTGCGGTTGCGGTTGCGGCTGCTCTTGTCGCTGGCCTTGACCCGGTTCTCAACCCGCTTGGGACCGCTACCGTAAAAACGTCACAGGAGACGAATAAAAAACGCGCCTGTCTGAGCGCAGCGAGTGTGCGCGTTTCCCGTCTCCTGTGATTCTTTGACGGGAACCCGAAGGGCAGCGGTCTGCGATCGCCTTTTCCTTGCTTACTCCTTTTTGGCGAAGCCAAGAGAAGTGAGCGGCCGCCGGGCCACCCACGACAGCTAACTCCTAACGAAGCACAAAAAAATAAAAATCGCAGCCCGCATTACGGCCAATGCTGTTGCAGCCGACAGGTCCAGAGAAATCCTGGAGCCGAAGTTTCAGTCCCAGCAGCATGCGAATCAGACCACTACGCAGACCCCACAAACTTAACCCGAGCCAAGCCACTCGCCTCCTTCGCCAACTCAATAATCCTCCCCCAATCCCACGCCTCCATAGCCGCCTTCGGCGTCAACCAAGACCCCCCCACACAAGCCACATTGCCGCACGCCAGAAACTGCGCTGCAGTATCCAGACTAATCCCCCCGGTCGGACAAAACGTCACGTCCCTCAACGGCCCCGCTAGCGCGTTCAGCATCCCGATGCCACCCGCCGGCACTGCGGGAAACAACTTCAATTGCCGAAAACCTGCCTCCCGCGCCAGCATCACTTCCGATGGCGTCATCACCCCCGGGAGCAGCGGTAAGCCGCTCGACAGCGCCGCGGCGATCAGCGCCGGGGTAAGGCCCGGCGATACACCGAACACCGCGCCGGCGTCGCGCGCTGCGCTGAATTCTTCCGGCAGCGTCAACGTGCCGACGCCGATAATCGCGTCTGGTACCTGCTGGGCGATGGCCCGGATTGCCGCCAGGCCGTGGACCGTCCGTAGCGTCACTTCAAGTACCCGGATACCGCCCGCGACCAGTGCTCGGGCCAGCGGAACGGCATGGTCGAGGTCGTCGATCGCAATCACCGGGATCACCGGCGAAGCGCGCATGATGTGCAACAGGTCGGGCATCAATTTCATGAGGGGACTTTCTCGGGAATATGGAATGCGCTGGCCAGAACCAGTGCAGCGGCGGTCGGTAGCGGTGGCAGATCGAACGTGGCCGCGCCTTCTTCGGCAGCGCTGACGTTGGCCCGGAACATGGCAAACAGATCGCGCCCCATGCCGATATGGCTCGCGGAAAGATCGATGCTGGCCACTGTGCGCGCCGCCCATTCAGCTGCAGGCACAAGCGCCTGCAACACGCCGGCATCGGCATCCAGTCGAAGCAGATCGCCATCGCGTACCAGCCCTAGCGGTCCGCCCGCCAGTACTTCCGGTGAAACATGAATCGCTGCCGGCACCTTGCCCGATGCCCCGGACATGCGACCGTCGGTCACCAGCGCCACTTGAAAACCGGCATCCTGCAGGTTCGACAGCGCCGGCGTCAGAGAATGCAGTTCCGGCATGCCGTTGGCGCGCGGTCCCTGAAATCGTACTACCGCGATAAAGCTGCGGTTGAGTTCCCCTGCCTTGTATGCGGCCAAAAAATCTTCTTGCGAATCGAACACCATCGCCGGCGCTTCGACCAGGCGGTACTCCGGTTTTACAGCAGAGATCTTGATCACGGCACGACCCAAATTGCCAGCCAGCAGACGCAACCCGCCGTCGGCAGAAAAAGGCTCGGCAGCACCCCGCACCACGGACGTATCGGCACTCACTTCCGGAACCGGGCGCCACGCTACTTCGGCGCCTTCCAATATCGGTTCCTGACAGTGCGCGCGCAACCCTTTGCCCAAAATCGTCGTGACGTCGTCATGTAGCAAACCGGCATCAAGTAACTCACGCATCACAAATCCCGGGCCGCCGGCTGCGTTGAAGTGATTGACGTCGGCTTCACCATTGGGATATATCCGGGTCAGCAGCGGGATAACGCCGGACAGCGCGCTAAAGTCATCCCAATCGATAACGATGCCGGCAGCTTTGGCGATTGCCACCAGATGCAGCGTGTGATTGGTCGAACCGCCGGTTGCTAGCAGCGCGATGACGGCATTGACGATCGACTTTTCATCGACCAGACGACCGACCGGCGTATAAGCAGCGGTGTGCGTGGCAATCTTTACGGCACGCTGTGTGGCGGCGACGGTCAGTGCGTCGCGCAGTGGCGTATTCGGCGTAATGAAGGCAGCACCGGGCAGATGCAGCCCCATCACTTCCATCAACATTTGATTGCTGTTGGCGGTGCCATAAAAAGTGCAGGTGCCAGCGCCGTGATACGACTGTGACTCGGCTTCCAACAGTTCTTCACGACCGATTTTTCCTTGGGCGTACAGTTGCCGTACCTTGGCCTTGTCAGAATTGGGCAAGCCGCTGGTCATCGGCCCGGCAGGAATAAACACGGCCGGAAGATGCCCGAAATGCAGCGCGCCAATCAGCAACCCCGGCACGATTTTGTCACAGACACCCAGATAAACTACCGCGTCGAACATGTTGTGCGACAGCGCAATCGCGGTCGACAAGGCGATCGTATCGCGCGAAAACAGTGACAGTTCCATGCCAGGCTGCCCTTGCGTGACGCCGTCACACATCGCCGGTACCCCACCTGCAAACTGCGCCACCGCGCCGGCCGCGCGGGCAGCATCTTTGATCAATTGTGGAAACCGCTCGAACGGCTGATGTGCCGACAGCATATCGTTATACGATGAAATAATCGCAACCGAAGCTTGCCGCTCATGGCGCAGCGCCAGTTTGTCATTGGCCGGAAACGCCGCGAACCCATGCGCCAGATTGGTACACGATAGCGCGGTGCGCTGCACGCCTGACTGGACGGCGGCGGCGATGCGCGCAAGATAGACGCTGCGATACGGGCGACTACGCTGGATAACGCGATCTGTAACAGCGCAAACCACTGGGTTTATTTGCATATCGAATCCTTGCTAGGCGACTAAATTGAAATTTTACTACAATTTTTTAAAGAGTGGCACCGTGGATCAAGCAATTCCACGTTCTCATTGCCACGATTCCAAAATTATTGCTGATTGCAGGCACGCAGAAAATGCATCTCACCCATATTTTTCAGCAACCCGGCGTCTCATCATATAATTTTCTCCACGTAATTGTAATGAAATTACTAAAATTTGAGGTATAGTGGCTGGTAACTATGCTACTTCAAGATTCCCGCTAATGTCCGACCCAACACACTCCAGCAGTTCGGCGACCGATGCACTGCGTGCGCACCACGCGCTGCTGGACGCACACACGCTGCGCGACTGGTTTTCCGCCGATCCGGCGCGCTTTCAAAAAATGTCATTGAAGGCCGCTGGCCTGCTACTGGACTACAGCAAGAACCGGCTCGACCAAACCACACTGGCCCTATTGACCGCACTGGCGCGCGAATGTCAGCTCGAAGCGCAGCGTGACGCAATGTTCGCTGGTGCCAAAATCAATCTGACCGAACAGCGTGCCGTCCTGCATACCGCATTGCGCGCACCGGCCACGCCCGCCCTGATCGTCGATGGCCAGAATGTTTCGGCGGACATCGCCACAGTGCTGCAGCAGATGCATGATTTCAGCGCCCGCGTACGTGACGGCAGCTGGCGCGGTCGCGATGGCCGCACCATTACCGATATCGTCAACATCGGCATCGGCGGCTCCTATCTCGGACCCAAGATGGTCTGTCAGGCCTTGCGCGCTTTTGCCGACGCGCGCCTGACCAGCCACTTCGTATCGAACGTGGACGGCCACGATCTGGCCGCCGTTCTCGCCAGGGTCGATCCCGCAACGACCCTGTTCATCATCGCCTCAAAGACTTTTACGACCACCGAAACCATGATGAACGCGCAGTCTGCGCGCCGCTGGTTTTTGCGCGACGGTACCGAAGCCGATCTGGCCAAACACTTCGTCGCGGTCTCGACCAACCTGCACGCCGTCACTGCCTTTGGCATTGATCCGGTCAACATGTTTGGATTTTGGGACTGGGTCGGCGGGCGCTATTCGATCTGGTCGGCAATTGGCCTGTCAATTGCAGTGGCCATTGGCTTCGACCATTTCCGCACGTTTCTGGACGGTGCCTATCAGATGGATCGGCATTTTCAGTCGGCACCGCTGGAACGGAATATGCCGGTCCTGCTGGCGCTGATCGGCATTTGGTACCGAAATTTTTTTGACAGCAGTTCGGTCTCGATCGCGCCCTACCACCAGGATCTCGGTTACTTCGCCGGCTACCTGCAACAATTGGAAATGGAAAGCAATGGCAAGCAGGTGACCGCCGCCGGGCAACCGGTGACGCTACAAACCTGTCCCGTAATCTGGGGCGATACAGGTACCAATGGACAGCACGCTTTTTTTCAGTTGCTACATCAGGGGACGCAGTTGATCCCGATTGATTTCATTGCAGCGCTGTCGGCCAACCACACGCTATCCGGTCATCAGGCAGCGCTTCTTGCCAACTGTTTTGCGCAATCCGAAGCCTTCATGCGCGGTAAAACTGCCGACGAAGTACGGGTCGATTTGCACGCGCAGGGACTATCGGGCGAAACCCACGAACAGCTGATTGCCCATAAAACTTTTCCTGGCAACCGCCCGAGCAATACCATCCTGATGGACGCACTGACGCCGGCCACGCTAGGCGCACTGGTTGCATTGTACGAGCACAAGGTGTTCGTGCAAGGTGTGATTTGGGGCGTCAACAGTTTCGACCAGTGGGGCGTCGAACTCGGCAAGGTGCTGGCGCACACCATCCAGCAGGAACTCACCGGTGCCGCATCGGCGCAAGCGCATGACAGTTCGACGATGGCCTTGATTGCGCTGGCACGCGGCGCCCTGCAATTTTCCCCATCTCCCGATTGATTTTTACATCCAACCACATTCCATCATGGCCATAAACGATTTTGATCTAGTCCTGTTTGGCGGTAGCGGCGATCTGGCAATGCGCAAGTTGCTGCCGGCAATGTACGCTCGTGACCGCGCCAAAGATCTACCCGACGGCGCGCGGATCATCTGCGTCGGGCGGCATGAGCTCAGTACCGAAGCCTTTTTGCAGTCGGTCACCGATACCGCCAAACCGCATATCGCCATAGAGACGTTGGACGCGACGGTATGGCTGCGGTTTTGTCAGCGAATTCGATACGTCGCACTCGACGCCAGCAATGCCGCCACCTACGCAACGCTAGTCGCGGCCATGCGCGATGACGCGGCATTGACGCGGGTATTTTATATGGCAACGCCACCTAGCCTGTTTGCCGGGATCTGTCTGAATCTGGCGAGCTGCAATCTGGCCACACCGAACTCGCGCGTCGTGCTTGAAAAACCCCTTGGTCGCGATCTCGAAAGCGCCAAGCAAATCAATGCCGATGTGGGCCGAGTATTTTCCGAATCGCAGATTTTTCGCATCGATCATTATTTAGGTAAAGAGGCCGTGCAAAATTTGCTGGCCCTGCGTTTCGGGAATGTGCTGTTCGAACCGCTCTGGCGACGCGAGTGGATTTCAGACGTCCAGATCACCATCGCTGAAGAGCTCGGGGTCGGCAACCGTACCGGCTACTACGATACTTCGGGCGCATTACGCGACATGCTGCAAAATCATTTGCTGCAGTTGCTGTGCATCGTCGCGATGGAACCACCGACTCTCATCACGCCGGACGCCGTACGCGACGAAAAACTCAAGGTGCTGAGATCGCTTAAAAAATTCACCCCGGCGACGCTGTCGCAAAACGTCGTGCGCGGACAGTATCGCGCCGGACACGTCAACGGCGTGGCCGTGCCGGGATATCGCAAGGAGCCAGGTGCCAATCCTGATTCGCACACCGAGACCTTCGTCGCCGTGCGCGCCGAGATCGACACCTGGCGTTGGGCCGGCGTGCCGTTTTATCTGCGCACCGGCAAACGCATGGCCGATCAGCTGGCCGAAATCGTGGTGCGCTTCAAGTCGATTCCGCATTCGATCTTTGCGCAATCGACCGGCAGCTTTCAGCCGAACAGTCTGGTGATCCGCCTGCAACCCGATGAGGGCCTGCACCTGAATCTGATGGCCAAAACGCCTGGCGACAGCATGCGCCTGAAGCCTGTCGATCTGGAATTGGATTTTCGCGAAACTTTCAAAACTCCGCGTATGGAAGCGTACGAACGATTACTGCTCGATGTTCTACGCGGCCAACTGACGTTGTTCATGCGCAGCGATGAACTCGAAGCCGCATGGGAGTGGGTCGAACCGATTTTGAATCATTGGGAACAGGAAGAAAATGAGCCGATTCCGTACACCGCAGGCACGTGGGGACCAGCCGCTGCCAGCGCCCTGATTGGCCGCGACGGTCTGCAGTGGCGTGAAGAAGCACTGCCGGAAATGTAACCCGGCATGCTACTCGATTCGATCCGAACCCAGCTCGACTCTCTCTCCAAATCCGAGCGCAAGGTCGGGTTGGCGGTGCTGCGTGACCCGGGCCTGGCGATTTCAGGAAACATCACTGCTCTGGCCAAAAGCGCGCAGGTGTCCGAGCCTACGGTGGTGCGATTTTGCCGCGCCGTCGGCCACGACGGCTGGCAGGAGTTCAAGCTCAAGCTGGCGCAGGCGCTGGCAATTGCACTGCCCGGTGCGGACCAGAATCTGACGCAAAGCGATCTGGCCGCCGATCTGGTCGGCAAGATATGCAGCCGCTCGATTAACGCCCTTCTTGACTTGCGCAACAATCTGGATCCCGACTCGATTCAACGCGCACTGGATCTGCTGGCGCGTTCGCGCAAGATCGAGTTTTACGGACAGGGGTCGTCCGGCATCGTCGCGGCCGATGCGCAGCATAAGTTTTTCCGCTCTGGTGTGCCCACAGTGGCGTACTCCGATCCACACATTCACAGCATCGCAGCGTCGCTACTGAAAAAAGGCGATGTGGTGGTGGCGATATCGCAGCGCGGCAACAGCGTCGCTTTGCTGCGCAGCGTGCAATTGGCCCGCAAGGTCGGCGCCGACGTGATCGCCTTGTCGCCGAGTGGCACCCCGCTGGCCGCACTGGCGACCGTGCTGGTACCGATCGACCTGCATTTTCATACCGATCCGTATACGCCGATTTCAGCGCGACTTGCGCATCTGGTGGTGATCGATATTCTGGCCGTGGGTCTGGCGCTGCGGCGCGGCCCGGAATTTCGCAAGCAGATGCAGAACGCACAAAAGGCACTGCAAAAAATCGATATGCAGTTCGATTCTTTTTTGCGTTCGCCGTCGCGCAATGAGGGTGCTGCATAGTTCAAGGCTTGTCCTGCGCGACCATCGTGCAGCAGGTGCTGAATCGCTGCTCGTTGACTCTCGGACAGCATCCCCGGTGGCGCGAGCGTCGCCGGAACGTCACCGGCACCTGCCAACTCATCGGCGTTATCGCCGCTGGTCGTAGCAGGGTTGCTAAGCGATAGAAAAAGCCCGAGCACACCGGTTTGAACGCTTCGAGACCGCCAGCGCATGGGTTGGCGGTACGAGCAGTATTACGGCAATGTGCCGGTGATGGACTAAATGCTGCACTGAATCCGGCTTGCAGCAATATCCATCATTCCTGCTCCAATTCATCAATTCGCCTCGGCGCAACCAACGCCATCTCCTGACATTGTGAAAGTACATAAACACCGGTTGACAGCTATGTTAACAATATGATATTGGTTCTTGGTTACACAAATGGTTAATAAGATTACAACCCGCAAGCTTACAACCCGACGCACGGCGCGTCACGAAGGAGTCATCATGAAAATGCATCAACTCGCCCCCATTGCGACACTGCTGTGCGCATTCGCAGCGAATGCCACCGAAACTCATCAATACCGACTCAACGGCTCGCTGAACGACGACGTCGGTGGCGTTAGCCTCACTTCGAACGGCGGAGTACTAAGCGCTGCAGGGTACAGCTTTGCGGCAAACCAAGGTCTGACCTTGAACGCGGACCTAGGCTCGGTATATACCGTCGACCTGTCCTATCATTACGATAGTCATAGCGGCTGGCAAAAAATCGTTGATTTCAGCAATTTAGCAGCTGATGCGGGCATGTACACATTGGGCAATCGCTATAACTTTTACCCTTTAGCGCCCGACGATGGTGCCGCGCCGGCCAATGGTGTCGATGGCAGCCTGACGCTGACGCGCGACGCATCCGCGTTGGTCAGCATCTATTCAAACGGTGCTCTGGTCGGCAGCTTTACCGATTCAGCCGGTTACGCCAATTTTACTGGCCATGCCGCCAATTTCTTCATTGATGATCATGCGACGGGTCAACGTGAGGCGGCCGGCGGTTTGGTTAAGTACCTGCGCACCTATGACACGGCTTTGAGCGCTCAGCAAGTGATGGCATTGGCGGCCCCGGTGCCAGAGCCAGAAACCTATGCGATGCTACTCGCCGGTTTGGCAGCGATGGCTCTCGTTGCAAGGCGTCGGCGATCTTGAAGATAGGCTTGGTTCCGAGGGGCGCACGTCTCCTCGGAGTGGACGTCTGGGTCGTGATTGCGAGGCAGGCATAACGCCGGTATCGCGGGTGCCAGTCAGCCGCTGACCCGGACAGTCGCGACGGTCGGGCCGTCAGTAACGTCGACCATCTCGAGCGCCGCGCACAGCAGCATCGGGTCACCAAGCGCCAGCCGCTTTGCGTCGGACAACGTTTGCCGAAAGGCGCGCGCACCGGGCAAACCCGCCACCAGTCCGAGCATGTGCCGGGTGATGCTGTTCAACCGGGGCCCGCTACGCGCATCACCCGCCAGACTTGCTTGCAACTGCGCGCGAATGTACGGCAACATGGCATCGACCACCTCGACACGACTGCGTGGTGCCGAGGTGGCGCTGTAATAGCGGGCATCGAAGTCCGCCATCAGGTAAGGGTTGTGATACGCCTCTCGTCCCAGCATCACGCCATCCACATGTTGCAGATGAATATCGATTTCAGCGGCAGTGCGGATGCCGCCATTGATGATAATTTCAAGCTGAGGGAAATCACGCTTAAGCCGATACACAGGCTCTGCCCGCAGCGGCGGAATCTCTCGATTTTCCTTGGGACTCAAACCTTTTAATATCGCGTTGCGCGCATGCACGATGAAGGTGCCGCAACCGGCATCGGCAACCGTCCCGACGAAGTCGCGCAAAAACTCGTAGGTTTCGTTCTGGTCGATGCCAATGCGATGCTTGACGGTGACATCAATGGAGACCGCATCGCGCATCGCCTTGACGCAATCGGCTACCAGCGCTGGCTCGGCCATCAGGCAAGCTCCGAAGGCACCCTTTTGCACACGTTCCGACGGGCAGCCGCAGTTGAGGTTGATTTCGTCGTAGCCCCATTTCTGCCCCATGCGCGCACTGTGGGCAAGGTCGGCCGGGTCGCTGCCACCCAATTGCAGGGCCACAGGATGCTCTTCGTGATTGAAATCCAGATGGCGTGCGACGTCGCCGTGCACGATCGCGCCGGTAGTCACCATCTCGGTGTACAGCCAGCTGTACCGGGTAACCTGCCG
>JAYVEF010000193.1:0-3581 GCA_043748965.1 Burkholderiales bacterium | reverse complement strand
GGATATCGGCGTGCGAGCCGATGACACTGGCATAGTACGGATGGGTTTTCGGAAACAGCTGGTGCATCATGGCTTCTTCGACGATGCCATACGGTGTGTTTTCAGTACTTTGGCGACGCTCGTTGCGGACCACGTCGATCTGGTTGGTCAGCGCCGTCTGGTCCAGCACGTCAAGCAGATAACCCATCCGGTCGGCATGCACCCACAGTGCCAGTTCGAGCTGGTTCGAGGGTACCGTATCAAAATAATTGGTGCGGTCAAAATCGGTACTGCCGTTGGAATCGGTGGCGCCGGCGCCTTCGAGCAATTTGTCAGCACTGCCGCGCGGAACATGTTTGGAGGCGGCGAACATCATGTGTTCAAACAGGTGCGCAAAGCCGGTCAGCCCGGGTTCTTCGTTGGCCGGACCGACGTGATACCAGACGTTGACAGCGGTCAGCGGTAGTCGATGATTTTCGACCAGAATGACGTCCAGGCCGTTCGGCAGTGTGTATTTTTCGTAAGCAATTTTCGGCAACGTCGGGCTGGTGGTACCAGCTTCGGTCACCGCAGCGGTGGTGTCAGCGGCCAGTACCGGGGTTGCCAGTGGCGCAGATAGTGCAAGCATCAGGGCGGGGTACGCCAGCAGCTTAGGGTGGGTCATCCAGCTCTCCATCAAATGGTTTAATTGTCATTGCGACGCGTGAGCATAAACTCGACGGCCTGGGTTGGCAAGCAATCAAACCGGCTTGCCAAGTGCTGCTCTGGTCGCCAAAATGGCGCTATCTGTTACCGCATCGATAGGGCGCACTCCATGCAATTTAACCACCTGATCGAAATCAACGATCCTCTCATCCCGCTGGTCGATGTTCTGACGCGCGCACAGCTATGGCGCGGCCTGGTGTTGCGCGCAGAGGCACCGAAACTGTTCGTGCCGCACCTTGATGGCTGCCTGATCAGCGCGCGCGGCACTGAGCGTTTCGAGCGTGCCCTGACCTACGGCGCGCTGACCATTACTGATGTGGTCACACTGACACTACAGCAGCAAATCGTGATCAACGTGCCGGGCCAGAACGATATCGCGCCATCGTCATTGACAATGACGATTGAAGAACCGCTATCGGCGACGCTTTTCGTGCGGTTTGCGTATGAAGACGGGATTCATGTCGCCCCGGATTCGATGGACGCGTACTACGACAAATTTCGCCATTCGGCCTATCAGGAAGCCGATATCGATACCATTCGGCTGATTCGACAGTTGGCGCAAGAAGGCAGGCTCGATACCGACTCGGACTAACCCGAAGCGCTGGTTTGCGCCACCGCGCAGATTCAATACGAATAACCGGCTCTACGTCGGTCGCTATCCTGCCGGACGACCGATCGGTCAATCGTCGGCCAGTCGCTGCCATCGTCACGTCCTTGTCGACGCAGCGCCGGTAACCCGTTCTCAAGCGTGCCACTGCATCTCTTTGATTTTTTCACCGACTGTCACTGTGCAATTATTGGCAGTAATAACATTGCGAACCAATCGGCGTTACACTCATTTCTACATGCCTATTCTTCGCAAGGAGTCGTGCTCATGAGCAAAATTATTGCAGGCAGATTTGGTCAGCAAGCCGAAGTCGACAAGGCCCGCGCGGCATTTCAGGATGCCGGCACACCGGCCGAGCGGATTGCCAGTTTTTTTGTCAATCCGCCCGGACAGCACGATCGCTATCCGATCGGCGGCGACCACGACAAGTCGCGCGGCGCCAAAGATAGTGGTGGCGGACTGGAAGCGGGCGGCCCGGTCGGCGGAGGCACGATCGGGATGGCCATCGGTGCTGCCGCCATGCCCTTGGTCGGGCCGGCCGGACTGGTTGCCGGCGTGCTCGTCGGCGCCCACCTCGGCAATCTGGTCGGCAGTCTGAATCAAATGGACGACGATGCCGGCCAAAGCACCGGCGCGGTGCGCCACGGCGGCATGATGATCGCCGTCAGCGTGTCGGACGACACGTCTGAACGGCACGCGATCGCACTGCTGCACTCGCTCGGCGCGCGCGATATCGAGCAGGGTGAGGGCCGGATTCTGGGCGGCGACTGGCCCGAATTCGATGCGCTGCTGCCACCGCGACTGGTGGCCCTGCGCTCAGATGTCGACCGGGTCGACCTCGACCGACCAGCGCGCGCGGGTCTTGATATCACGTAGCGCGAGCAGCCAGGTTTTCAGGCAGGCCTGCAGCGCCGGGCGGGAGGCTGATTCGATCAGCAGCTGGGCCCGATCAACGTTGGCTACGCGCGTCATCGTCATTGGAATCGGATCATTTACGATGATCCCGTCTTGCACCACTGCTGCTGCCGCCGCCTGCAAAAACGCCAGTGCAACCGGCAGCTCCCGTGCTTCGGCGCGCAGTAGTGCCTGATACATAAACGGCGGCATCCCGGCCTGCCGGCGCTCGTTCAGCAAACCGCTGGCAAAGCGCTGGTAGTCATGCGCGATCAGGGCAGCGTACAGTGGATGCTGTGGATAGCGGGTCTGAATCATCACTTCGCTAACACTGCCGCCCGCCTTTTGCGCAACCCGCCCGGCGCGACCGGCGACCTGCATCAACTGCGCAAAAAGTCGCTCGCTGGCGCGATAATCCTGCGAGAACAATGCGGTGTCGGGATTCAGGATTCCGACCAGCGTCAGGTTCCTAAAGTCATGCCCCTTGGCGACCATCTGCGTGCCGATCAGGATATCGACTTCGCCACGATGCACCGAATCGAAGGCCGCCTGCGCACTGCCTTTGCGGCGAGTCGAGTCGGCATCGATGCGCAGCAAACGTGCCTGCGGCAAAAGATCCTGCAGCCCCTCCTCGACACGTTGCGTACCACGTCCCAGCGGCTGTACATCGACGTTGCCGCAGGTTGGACAGGATTTTGGAATGCGGTGCTCCAGCCCGCAGTGATGGCAGCGCAGCCTGCGGTCTGGCTTGTGCAGCACCATGAACGCGGTGCAGCGCGAACAATTGCTGATCCAGCCGCAGGCATCGCAGGCCAACACCGGTGCATAGCCACGCCGGTTCAAAAACAGCAACGATTGCTCGCCTCTTTCGAGCCGCTGGCGCAGTGCTGCCAGCAGTGTCGGAGTAATGCCCTCGGCCGGCTTGTCGCGCTCCATGTCGAGCAGCCGTACCTGCGGCAGCACTGCATCCCGCACGGCGCGTTCGCGCAAATCGAGCTGTCGGTAGCGCCCTGACTGCGCGTGGTGCCAGCTCTCCAGCGATGGCGTGGCAGACCCCAGCAGCAGCGGAATCTTCAGCTGGCGAGCACGCCACACTGCCAGATCGCGTGCCGAATAGCGTAGGCCTTCCTGCTGCTTGTACGAGGGATCGTGCTCTTCATCGACGATGATCAGCTTCAGATGCGGCAGCGACGCCAGCAGTGCCAGTCGGGTACCCAGCAAAATCTGCGCGTGGCCCAGGTGCGTTGCCAGCCAGCTGGCCAACCGCTCGCCCTCGGCCAGCCCACTATGCAGGGTGGCGACCAGCAGATTTGGAAAGCGCGCCCGGATGTTACCCTCCAGCTGAGGCGTTAGATTGATCTCGGGCACCAGAATCAGGATTTGTGCGGGAACCCCG
>JAYVEF010000192.1:0-11523 GCA_043748965.1 Burkholderiales bacterium | reverse complement strand
GGCCATGCACCGCCTGCGAGGCCGCCAGCACCAGCAAGGGACGCACGCGCTTGCCGCCGTCGAGAACACCGTAGCGCATCGCCTGGCCTCCGGCCATGCCGGCGTGGCCGGCCGACCTCGCCAGCAGGCCGCACAGCCGGGCCTGCAACGCCGGGGCGATGCCCGACTCGGGCGTCAGCACCTCGAAGGCAAGCGCCTGCATCGCGTCGCCGGCCAGCATCGCGCTGGCCTCGCCGAACTTGACGTGCACCGTGGGCTTGCCCCGGCGCAGCACGTCGTTGTCCATGCACGGCATGTCGTCGTGGACCAGCGAATAGGCGTGGATCAGTTCGACCGCCACCGCCGCGCGCATCGCCGCTTCGGCGTCGCCGCCGGTGGCCACCGACGCCGCGCGCACCAGCAGCGGACGCAGCCGCTTGCCGCCATCGAGCACGCCGTAGCGCATCGCCTCGCCCAGGCCCACCGGCGCATCCACGGGCACCCAGCGCGACAGCGCCTGCTCGACCAGCGCGAGTTCGTCGCGTACCCAGACCTCGAACTGCGCGGGCGTCATCGCGGACGGCTGAAGCTCATTCGCCGGACCAGTCATTGAGCTGCCCGTCCTCGAGCACCTTGACCTGCGCCTCGACCGCCTGCAGCCGCGAGCGGCAGGCCTCGAGCAGGGCGGCGCCGCGCCGGTAGCTGTCGAGCAGGCCATCCAGTGGCATCTGGCTGGATTCCATCGCCAGCACCAGGCGCTCGAGCTCGGCCAGCGCGTCCTCGTAGCGCGCCGGCAACCCGGGACCGGTGGCGGCCTGGTCGGCGTTCGGTTCGCCCGAAGGCGGTGGGATGGGGCTGGACATCGGGTACATCGATTCGGCGCAGGGGGCATTCTAGATTCGCCGCGTCGCGGACACGCCACAGCGGGGTAGGTACAATTGACGAGATGGCCACTCCCCTGGGTGGCCGTTTTCATCATGAAATCCCATCCGCGGGGCCACCGGGTGGGGGTTTTGACATCCATCTGGAGATCCATGGGGATCATGTCGAACCTGAGCGACAGTCTCGAAGCTCTGGGGTCAGCGCCGGTCCTTGGCCGCGTCGACCGCTTCCCGCAGGCCGCCTGCGCCGGGCGGCAACCCGGGGTCGCATCGACCCTGGGCAGCGAACCCGACCCGGGCGGCCAGGGCCCGCTGCCGGTGTCCAGCTATTTTTCCGACGCGCTGCTGCGCCGCGAAATCACCCAGCTGTTCGACGCCGGGCCGCGCTATGTGGGCCACGAACTGGCGGTGCCCGTGGTGGGCGACTTCCAGACGCTGGCCCACGAGGGCGACGGCCGCGCGCTGGTGCGCACGCCCGACGGGGTCGAGCTGATCTCCAACGTCTGCCGACACCGCCAGGCGCTGATGCTGCGCGGGCGCGGCAACACGATGGCGGCGACCGCCGGCAACATCGTCTGCCCGCTGCACCGCTGGACCTATGACCTGCACGGCCGGCTGATCGGTGCGCCGGCGTTCCAGCAAGACCCCTGCCTGCACCTGAACAACTACCCGCTGCGGCGGTGGAACGGCCTGCTGTTCGAGGACAACGGCCGCGACGTCGCCGCCGAGCTGGCCTCGGTGGGCCCGCATGCCGAGCTCGACTTCAGCGGCTACGTGCCCGACATGGTGCAGGTGCACGAGTGCGCCTACAACTGGAAGACCTTCATCGAGGTCTATCTGGAGGACTACCACGTCGGGCCCTTCCACCCGGGACTGGGCCAGTTCGTCAACTGCGACGAGCTGCGCTGGGAGTTCGGCCACCACCATTCGGTGCAGACGGTGGGCATCCATCAGGGGCTGCGCCAGGCCGGCTCGCCAGCCTACCGGCGCTGGCAGGACGCCGTGCTGCGCTACGGCGGCGGCCAGGTGCCGCGCCACGGCGCGATCTGGCTGACCTACTTCCCGAACATCATGGTCGAGTGGTACCCGCATGTGCTGGTGGTGTCTACCTTATGGCCGCGCGGCCCGCAAAAAACGACCAACGTCGTCGAGTTTTATTATCCGGAAGAGATCGTACTGTTCGAGCGCGAATTTATTGAAGCTGAACGTGCGGCATATATGGAAACCTGCATCGAGGACGACGAGATCGCACTGCGCATGGATGCCGGCCGCAAGATTTTGCTCGATCGTGGCGTCAATGAAGTCGGGCCGTATCAGTCGCCGATGGAAGACGGCATGCAGCATTTTCATGAATGGTATCGGGCGCAGATTGCGGTCTGATCGACACTTTCATCCTTCGTACAGGTTCTGATGCAATCACTCTGGATGCTGCTGGCCACCGTGATCTTTTCGATCATGGGCGTCTGCGTCAAGTTGGCCTCGGCGTATTACAGCACTGCGGAAATCGTCATGGTGCGCGGTGCGATCGGCATGCTGTTCATCGGCGGGCTGGTGCTGATGCGTGGCGATTCGCTGTGTACGCGTTTTCCGCGCAGTCACTTGTGGCGCGGCGTGGTCGGTGTGACTGCGCTGTCGCTCTGGTTTTATGCGATTGCCAATCTACCGCTGGCGATGGCGATGACGCTCAATTACATGGCGCCGATCTGGATCGCAGCGATTTTATTTATCGCGGGCTGGTGGCGCGGCGCATTGCGATTCGAATGGGGCATGCTGGCGGCGATCATCGCCAGCTTTGCCGGGGTCACGCTGCTGCTGCAACCGTCGATGCAACTGTCGCAATGGCATACCGGATTGATCGCTTTATTTTCCGGCGTACTCTCAGCACTGGCTTACCTGCAAGTACGCCAGCTTGGTCAGTTGGGCGAGCCAGAATTTCGCGTGGTGTTTTATTTTTCGATGACCGGTACCGTCGCCGGTTTTGTCGGCACGTTTTTAACCGATGGGCCACAAGGTCATTCAGCAGTCTGGCAGCAGCCAACACTAAAAGGCGCGCTGTTGATGATCGCCATCGGCGTTACCGCGACGGTCGCGCAGATGGCAATGACGCGCGCTTATCGCCTCGGCAAAATGCTTGTGACCGCTAATCTTCAATACACCGGCATTGTCTTTTCGAGTTTCTGGGGTGTGCTGTTGTGGCAGGATGTGCTGGGCTGGAAAGGCTGGTCTGGCATCACGGTCATTCTGTTGAGTGGACTGGTGGCGACATACTACAACACGCGCAATACAAAAGCCGCGGGTGTCGTGCGCCCGACTACCGATCCGATTGCCGCTGAAATTTAGGAGTGCATGATGCGTTTTACTACCGTGATTTCTGCCGAGACCCTGATCGGCTTGCAAACACCTGTGGTCGTGATCGACTGTCGTCATGATCTGACCGATACCGAAGTGGGCCGGCGTGCCTACGCCGATGGTCATATTCCGGGCGCGCATTTTTTGCACCTCGATGCTGATCTGGCAGGATCAAAAACTGCGGGCGATGGCAGCTTTCGTGGCCGCCATCCGCTGCCAGAACCGGCCGACTTTATCCACACATTACAACGACTCGGCATCGACGATGAAACACAAGTGATCGCCTACGATGCGCACGGTGGCATGTTTGCAGCGCGTGTGTGGTGGATGTTGCGCTGGGTTGGGCATGCTGCGGTGGCAGTACTCGATGGTGGCCTGCCTGCGTGGATTGCAGCGGGTGGTGCGCTCTCAACTGCACCTGCACCGAGCGGCATCGGTCACATCAGCCTGCGTCCATCGCTGGCCAGGACAGTAACTGCCGATCAGTTGCTGGCCAATCTCGCGGCACCGGCACTACAGGTAATTGATGCCCGCGCACCGGATCGTTTTCGCGGCGAGAACGAAACGCTCGATCGCATCGGCGGGCATATTCCCGGTGCACGCAATCGTTTTTTCAAAAACAATTTGCAGACAACTGGTCACTTCAAATCGCCTGAATTACTGCGCACGGAATTCGACGGCTTCATTGACGATGCCGCAAAAACTGTCATGCAATGCGGCTCTGGTGTCACCGCCTGCCATCATCTGCTGGCGATGGAAATTGCCGGTCGTCCGGGTGCGCTACTCTACCCAGGTTCTTGGAGCGAATGGAGCAGCGATCCGACGCGGCCGGTCGCACTGGGAGATGCGGGCTGAAGTGTCTGCCCGCACGACACCACGCGGTGCCAGGCCATTTAATCCCAGGCCATCGTCACCACCATATCCAGATGCATGCCGGGTGAAAAATCTGTCACCCGAGTTCTGAGCGCAGGCTGATCGGTCCTGTCGATCCTGTCTTGAACGACCACCGCCACTGTGCCGGTCTGCTCCGCAATTCCTGGTACGCCTTTGTAGATATTGACGTGCGTATTGCCAACCAAGGCAACCCATTTACCCGGTAATTCGCGGCGCTGAATTTTTTCACTCGCAAAATAATTCATCACTTCGGTACGGATGTGCGCACTCTTGGCCGTACTTCCGAGCCCGCTTGCATGGACGCCGTAACTGGCACGGCAATCAGCGGCAACAATCTTGATACCGCAACGTTGTGCAGCCTCCGCCACGGCAGTAAAACAATACGACTTCCGTAGCTGCAAATAACGCGGCTGCAGCGCTGAGTCAACACATTGCTGGATCATATGACCGCAATCCTGATCCCGCAAATACGCGGCAATTAATGGCGGCATTGCGCTGCCAGGTGAGTTGGTGCACCAGGCATCCAATGCCGCTTGATGGTCATCGGAGAGCAAATGTTCCATGAAAAGTGTTTGTACACCGTGCGCCTGTAATAGCTCCATGTGATCAATCAAAAATCGTTTGCTGGCGATGGCATGGTGCGCTTCACCCACCACCATACCTTGCGAACAATCTAGTACCGCATCGATGACCTCTACGGGCGTTGCATCGGCGGGCAAAAACGGAACCGTCGGACGGCGCGGAAAGTCTGTCCGCGACGCGGCGATTTGCGCATCGCGTACTAACCGTTCGATGCAGTGCGCCGCCTCTTCGGCAGGCACCACAAGAAGGCCCAATTTTTGCGCCGCAGCTTCATGACGAAATCGGACCACCATACAGCTTGCATCGCCCGGACGATACTCACCGATCTGCACATCGTCATCGATCGCCAAGTCAGCTTGAGTAAGCCTCGCGCGCAATGCGTCTTCGCCGCCAAAATGCAATACGGCATACCGAAATTTCGGCTCATAGCGCGAAAAAAAATCTGCTGCGTTGATCTGCGGTGCGTCAGAGTGCAACACCCGAGAGGCGGGATTGGGTAGGCCGCGGCGAGAATAAGACGCCAGATGCATTGGAAAGAAAACGGAATTCCCATTGTCAGCAACACGATTTTTGGACACCGATGTTCGGCCGATGACAGGGTGTGGGCCTGGCTGCTCGGTAACAAGCTGCTCTGGCAACTGGCGCGCCTCTTCTAGCGATTGCCTCAAGCGAAGGGATGCCCGCGATGGCCTCCGTCCAGCGGGGGTGGCGGTGGTAATAGCGGCGATAGCAGGAAGCGCAGGCATGCTCCCGGTGATAGGTAGTAGCGCAGGCGCAGAGGTCGATACCAGGTTGGGTGCTGGCCTGACTCTGATATCAGGAAGCTGACCACCCGTGGATACGGGATGAGGCCGGCTTATATCTGCAGACTCGGCTGCTAATGCCGGTAAAAACCTACCTTCGTCCGTACTTGCAGGCGCAGTAGTTGGCGAAAAAAGAGACGCATAGTTTTGCATGGTGATTACCAAAGGGCGTTAATGCCGGTATGTGTGAAGCTGATGTAACTAGTTCCCTAAAAGGTGTTTTTCGATCGCTATTTCGCTGCCCGCTTCGTCTATTTTTAGAAGTGAATACGCGCACAACGCTATCGTTCATTTCAAAGAGACTCAGCGATGACGC
The DNA here is from genome assembly GCA_043748965.1 of Burkholderiales bacterium. Classification (GTDB taxonomy): domain Bacteria; phylum Pseudomonadota; class Gammaproteobacteria; order Burkholderiales; family Burkholderiaceae_D; genus Actimicrobium. The sequence goes on along the minus strand of JAYVEF010000192.1, from coordinate 5,719 downwards.
TTGGTGAGTAGGTCAAATGCGTTTGAATTTCATCAGAACACGCGTGCACATTGCGTGAGCAAGCAGACCTGCGCGTCGTCACATTTTTACTTTCCAAAAATAGTGTTTATTAATGGAACTGCCGCACCGTTATTCCTCACCCAAAAGCAGTCATGCAGATAGCCGTATCGCCGGATAGCACGCTTTTCATCCGGTTACATACAGGCGGCGTGTGCCGTCCACTCTTGCACTCTTGTTTTAGCCGAAAGAAAATTATGGGTAACTGTATTGGCAGCCTGAACGCGTCACTCGCAAATCGCGAGAATAGAGCGATACCGGGTGAGCCGAGTAGCGAGGGCGCGGTCGCTGAACAGCAGATCGAAGCACCTGCCGCCGATCTACCAGGCGCTTCACATGCTGCATTCAGCAGCACCGAAAATGGTCGTCGGGTGGCGCTGTTCTCCAATTGGGAAACAAGAAAATCGCTGCGTGCAACAGACACGACTGGCCGCGAGGCCGGCACAGACGCCATGAAAAAACTGAGTATTCCTCTGGCTGACATTGGACGGCTTGGCGGCGCGTTGGCATCGCTGCCAGCCGGGGTGGAATTGAAGATAACCGGCCTCAATCAAAACAACTTGGACGCGCTAGCAGAAATCAATTTACTGCCCGAAGACGTGCGATCAAAAATCAGTGCGCTTGATTTATCACGAAGCAACATTACTGACGCGAGCCTTGCTCACATTACCGGCTTGTCGCAACTAAAGTCGTTGAACTTGTCGGGATGCCGCAACCTTGGCGCAGATGGTCTCGCGCATCTGCAGGGCGTGACGACATTACAGTCGCTCGATGTATCGCGGTGCTACGGACTGACACAACAAGGTGCAAATCCACTGCGATTTCCGGAAAATTTAACTTCGCTGAATTTGTCGCACTGCCACCGCCTTACCCATAACGACCTTGCGTCTATGCGGCCACTTACTCAACTGCACTCGTTGAATTTATCAAGATGTGACAACGTGACCGATGCCAGCCTTGAGCACCTTCAGTTGATGACTAATCTGCAGTCGCTGGATTTATCTGTGAACGGACAAATTACCGATACCGGTTGCGCGCATTTACGACCGCTGTCGGAATTACAGTCGCTGACCCTCAACTGGTGCCGCGGCATTACCGGTACCGGTTTTGACCATCTTCATGCGATGCCGAAGTTGGAATCGCTGCGTCTGGAGTATTGCCGCCGCCTTGACGATGATGGTCTACTTCGTTTGGAAGGTATGGCGCAGCTGCGCAATTTATATGTCGTTGGCTGCCCGCGTCTTTCTGATTGGGCGCTCGACCGTTTTCGTGGTGAGCTGAACTTAGATCGGTAATTGCAGGCTCCTTCTTTTGATGGCTTCCACTGCTGCTGAAGCGTATTCACCGAGAGCTCATGTTTTGTGATCATGCTGGCACCTAATGACGTTGGTCGGTCGACGACGACTGGATGTCATAGCTTGCCGACGCGATTAATAGGCGGTAGCCAGAATCCATATCGAATCACATTGGCTTCACTCTTCAGTGACCCAATGCGGCGTACTCACCGTACCCGCATGAGCAATGTAGGCAGTCGATACATACTCGGTAGCATGGCAGCTAAATTTTGGCATCGTGATGCCGGCGACCACACCATCGGCATTGGGATTGCCGTGGGTGTTGGTCAGATCACGCAGCAGCTCCTCGGCAAATGGCCGACTGAAACACATTGAACTCGCCATGCCACCGGTAGGGTTGTAGGTAACCGGGTTATTGGGAATAAATTGAACCTGGGATTTTTTCAGTAAAACCAGGTCGCAGTAATGATTGACGACGTGATCAAAATTGCCTGCATCAAGCGCAGCCACGGCATTCTGCAGGTGATCACGATAGTAAAAATCGTCATGATCGCACCAGAAAAAATGACTACAGCCGGCTTCAATAAGGCGTTGCAGCGGCACGCTATACCATTGACTCTGCGAAAGCACTTCAGGCGTATGCAGCCACACAATCTCGATATCTGTCGTGATATCGGCAATCGCCCATTGATAACTTTGCGCGTTGCCGTTTTGATGAATCACCAGCAGGTCGGGTTTTCTACTCTGGTTTTGCATCTGCAGCACCAGGCTGCGAATACAATCCGGCCGATTGTAGGTCGGAGTCATTACGCCAATTTTCATCGTCGCGCCCACCCTGCTTAAAAAAATGGATGTCGATCACAGCGATCGACACTTCTCTTTTTCAGTGGCAGCAGCAGCCGGTTAGTTCCGCGAACAATCTGGAACAACCAACGTGGCTGGCAATGTGCGCCGTCGCACCGTGCGACAAAAACGCCTATGCTGAAAGGCGACATGCACCGATCAAAACCCCTATGGTCAGACGCACTAGCGCAGACAGTAAACCCGGTCGACAAGCCGGCCCAACAACGCTAGCCACGTTTTGATCGGCGCATTACCCCACGATTGCACGGTGCTCATCAAGCCATGCAACAAACTGCGCCGCAGGCATCGGCCGCGCATAAAAAAATCCTTGCAACTCATCACAGCCAACCGACTGCAATACCGCAACGTCGCTAGCATGTTCGACGCCTTCGGCGACGATTTCCAGACCAAGCGTATGACCGAGTCCGATGATGGCTTTGGTCACTGCCAGATTTTCCGGCGCACCGTGAATATTCTGCACAAACGAGCGATCAATTTTTAATTTATCGATCGGGAATCGGCACAAATAATTCAGGCTGGAGTAGCCAGTGCCGAAATCATCGATCGACAGCGTGAAGCCGAGTGCCTTGATCCGCTGAAGCACCGCAATGGTGGCACCGACATGCTCCATCAGCAGCGACTCGGTCAGCTCCAGTTCAATTTGCGCCGCGGGTACATCAAAGCTTGCGATGGCTTGCGATAGTGTCGCCAACAACGTGTCATCTTTCAACTGCAAGGCCGACAAGTTGATTGAAATTGGCATCGGCCCAATACCGTCGCGCCGCCACTGCTGATGCTGCCGACACGCTTCTCGAATAATCCACGCGCCGATCTCGATGATCAAACCGGATTCTTCCGCCAGCGGAATAAATTGTCCGGGCGGGATCATGCCCTCGACGGGATGCTGCCAGCGCACCAGACTTTCGACACCGGCGATCTGTCCGCTGAGCGCATCAATACGCGGCTGATAATGCAGCACAAATTCATTGCGCGTGGTGGCGTGGCGCAGATCACTTTCCAGATGCAGATGGCGCGTGACGCGCGCATTCAATTCGGGCGTGAAGAACTGCAGGTTGTTGCGACCACTGCGCTTGGCCTGATACATCGCTGCGTCGGCATGGCGCATCAGTCCGTCGGCATCTTCACTATCGTCCGGAAAAACCGCGATGCCGATACTGCACGAAATATACAAATCTGCGCCATCGATTTGATAGGGCGTACGCACGGCAGGAATCAGTCGATGCTCGACTAACGTGCCAATCTCTTCGACCTCAGTAAAGTGATTCAGGATGACGATAAATTCATCACCACCAAGGCGGCTAACCGTATCACCCTCGCGCACCACCGACAACAGACGCTGCGATACAGAACGCAGTAGTTCGTCACCGACGTGATGACCGAGTGAGTCATTGATATTTTTGAAGCGATCAAGGTCGACAAACAATACAGCGACTTTTTGATGTTGCCGACGCGCCTGTTGCATCGATAATTTCAAGCGTTCATCGCACGAAAAACGGTTTGGCAATCCGGTCAATACATCGTGATGCGCCAAAAAATGAATCCGCTGCTCACTGGCCTTGCGCTCGCTGATATCCAGCGACATCGCAATGAAATGCGTGATCTCGCCATCGCCATCGCGTACCGTATTCATGACCAGCCAGGCGGGATACGCCGCGCCATTTTTGCGATTGAGCCAGACCTCGCCTTGCCACGCACCTTTCAAGGTGGCCGCATGACGCACCGTCTCAAAAAGCTCCGGCGGATTGCGCGCGGCCAGCAGCACATCCGATGACTGGCCAATCAGCTCATGCATTTCAAACGCAGAGCCGCGCCGAAATGCCAGATTGGCTGTCACGATGCGGCCGAAGCGATCCATCACGACGATACTCTCTGACGACGCCTCGAATACCTTGGCCCACAATTCCAGGCCCGATTCCATCTGCTTCAAATGGTTCATCGGTGTAAATGTGGTCAGCACTGCCGCCCGCCCCTGGTACTCCAGGCACCTTGCCGATACCAGCGCCCACGACGGCGTCGGCGCTGCCGTCCAGTGCACTTCAAATTCATCGACGCTGCCGGTATCGTGCAGCGTCTGAAAAAATTGCGCGCGCAACGACGACGTCATTCCACTTTGCCAAGGGTCGCGATCGTGCCCACCCAGCCAGCCGCGCGCCGCGTCGTTCGCATGCAAAATCTGATGATCCGGAATCGAGGTGACCATCAATGGAATCGGAATCGCTTCGATCAATGCGCGCTGTGCATCGGCTGCGCTGGCCTGCGCCGCCATCTCCTGCTGCGCCACGCGATGTTGATCAAGTTGCTGCAGCATGCCGTTGAATCCGGCGACCAGTCGACCAATTTCATCGCTGCTGAGCCAGTCGGCGCGCAAGGTGTAGTCGCCGGAACGACGCACCTTGTCAGCCACCACCGCGAGTTGCGCGATCGGAATCGCAATCTGACAGGCGACAAAATAAATCAGCGTCAAAATAATGGCCATTAACAGCAACGCAGTGCCCAGATGCAGCCACATCCGGTGAAAGGCTTCGTCAATGCGCTTTTGCAGCAAGCGCTGCAGTGCATCCTGCGCCTGCGACCATGCTACGCGCACTGCCTTGACAGCCTGTTGCGCGGCAGTCGCGTCGATGGGTTCGGCTACTGCTGCAGGTGCGGTTTCGGCTGCAGCAGCGACGCCTGCCAATGCCTGCGCATACTGGCGAAACCGCTGCATCGCCACGTTCAGTGTCTGCTGGCTTTGTTCGAGCTGCTCTTTCAATGCCGGACTGCTAGCCGCAAACGCTTCGCTGTAATCACTGCTGGTGCCAGCGATGATTGCATCGATGCGTCCTTCAAGTACAAGAAATCGGGTTTGCTGCGCTTGCCGTAACGACGGCGGCAAGGCAGCCATGTCGTATGCCAGGCGACGCATCTGGTCGATCACATCGAGTAGTTCCGGAAAGCGCAGCACCACTACCGACATCGTGTAATAGCTGTCGAGATCCGGATCGAGAATCAGATTCGACTGATTACCGATGCGCATGAGCAGCTCGCGACCAGAGGCAACGGCACGCGTCGCTAATGCTGCTGATGCTGGTGCTGATGCTGATGCTGATGCTGATACTGATGCTGATGCTGATGATGATGCTGCGCTGTGCTGATGCTCTGCTGTGCTGTGCTGATGCTACGCTGTGCTGTGCTGTGCTGTGTTGTGCTGCGCTGCTCTGTTCAGCTGTCCAAGACTGTGAAGCCTCAGGCAGCAGCAGTGCCTCTTGGTGGCAGACGAGCAGGCACCAAACAGTGAGTGCTGCTTGTACTGCTGCGGCTGCATCGGGCACTGCTGCTGCAGAGCTGTTCTGTGCAGAATGCCCACCCCCTGTCCAGTGCTCTCACGCAGCAGAGACACTGGCTGCTACTGTGAATCTGTTCCTGTTCCTGCGCTACAGACCAGCCCCTGGGAAAAATCTGCGGGGTCCTCTGCTGTCTCCAGCCAGGCTTGCATCTGCAACTGCAACTGCAACTGCAACTGC
>JAYVEF010000191.1:0-3600 GCA_043748965.1 Burkholderiales bacterium | reverse complement strand
ATCAATCCGATCGCGATGGAAGAGGGCTTGCGCTTCGCCATTCGTGAAGGTGGTCGTACCGTCGGTGCGGGTGTGGTGGCAAAAATTCTCGAGTAATTATTGAATTCGACGTTGTACTGACGCGCTTCGATTCGCCCGTGCAACGTTTCCCATTCAAGTCTTTTTTCAGTGTAGGGGCGTAGCTCAACTGGCAGAGCGTCGGTCTCCAAAACCGAAGGTTGGGGGTTCGAGGCCCTCCGCCCCTGCCACCGATTTCTGGTGCAGGGTACCGAAAGTAAACAGTATGTCTAATCAACCCGTGCAAACAGTCAGTACCTCCAGCGACAAGTTGAAGGTGACGATGGCTATTTGCGCCGTTATCGCTGGTGTCGTCGGCTTTTATTTACTGGCAGACAAGCCGGGGATCGTTCGAGCAGGTGCGTTGCTCGCTGGCTTGGTAATTGCTGTGGTGATTGCATGGACTTCGACCTCTGGGCGCGCATTTTTGAGTTTCGCCGGTGAATCGGTCCGCGAAACCAAAAAAGTGGTGTGGCCCGCACCTAGAGAAGCGTTGCAGATTACCGGTATCGTTTTTGCGTTTGTGCTGGTGATGGCGCTGTTCCTGTGGGGAACCGACAAGTTGCTCGAATTTTTGCTGTACGACGTGATCCTGGGTTGGAAAAAATAATGAGCGAGCAGATCGAAGACGGCGTACCGGCGGTGCCGGAGGATGCAGCAGTTGAGGTCGCCTTGCCAACGGTAGCGAGCAAAAAGCGCTGGTACGTGGTGCATGCGTATTCCGGCATGGAAAAAAGCGTGCAGCGTGCGTTGACAGAGCGTGTAATGCGTGCTGGCATGGATGATAAGTTCGGCCAGATTCTAGTGCCGACGGAAGAAGTGATCGAAGTCAAGAACGGCCAAAAATCAGTTACCGAACGGCGATTCTTTCCCGGCTATGTGCTGGTGGAAATGGAAATGACCGACGAGACCTGGCATCTGGTTAAAAATACCAGCAAGGTCACTGGCTTCATCGGCGGCAAATCGAACAAGCCGACGCCGATTCCGGCGCATGAGGTCGACAAGATCATGCAGCAGATGCAAGAGGGCATCGAGAAGCCGCGGCCAAAAGTGTTGTACGAAGTGGGCGAACTGGTGCGCATCAAAGACGGTCCATTCACCGACTTCAATGGCAACGTCGAAGAAGTGAATTACGAGAAATCCAAAGTACGGGTATCCGTGACGATTTTTGGTCGAGCCACCCCGGTCGAGCTGGACTTCGGCCAAGTCGAGAAGGCCTGATTCGACCGCTGACGTTGGAAGAAGGCAGCAATCAATAATTCAGCGCCCGGCCGGAGCGTCGCATTAGCCAGCGAAATCCGGTTGCAGCACACAGAGGAGCCTCACTAGAATGCCATGCAGTTATGGCAATCGACTAGGCGCTACCACTCAACAACCGAAGGAGCCATCATGGCAAAGAAGATCATCGGTTTTATCAAGCTGCAAGTGCCAGCTGGTAAAGCAAATCCGTCACCTCCGATTGGCCCGGCGCTGGGTCAGCGCGGTCTGAATATCATGGAATTCTGCAAGGCGTTCAACGCGCAGACTCAGGGTGTCGAGCCAGGTTTGCCGATTCCCGTCGTGATCACCGCATTTGCGGACAAATCGTTTACGTTCGTGATGAAAACCCCGCCCGCGACGATTCTGATTAAGAAGGCGGCCGGCATCACCAAGGGATCACCCAAGCCGCATACCGACAAAGTCGGTAGCATCACCCGCAAGCAAGCGGAAGAAATCGCCACCCAGAAGCGGCCGGATCTGACGGCTGCCGATATGGATGCAGCCGTGCGTATCATCGCCGGTTCTGCACGTTCCATGGGCATCACCGTAGAGGGAATGTAATGGCCAAGCTATCCAAACGTGTCAAGGCAATCAAAGCCAAAGTCGACCGTACCAAAGCGTACCCGTTCGACAATGCCGTCGCACTGATCAAGGAACTGGCGACTGCCAAGTTCAATGAGTCGATCGACGTGTCGGTCCAGCTCGGCGTTGACGCCAAGAAGTCGGATCAAGTGGTGCGTGGCTCGGTGGTCCTGCCCGCCGGCACCGGCAAGACCGTGCGTGTCGCGGTATTTGCCACTGGTGAAAAAGCCGAGCAGGCCAAAGCCGCTGGCGCCGACATCGTCGGTATGGAAGATCTGGCCGAACGTATCAAGGCTGGCGACATGCCTTTCGATATCGTGATTGCATCGCCCGACACGATGCGTGTGGTCGGTACGCTGGGCCAGATTCTGGGACCACGTGGTCTGATGCCTAATCCGAAAGTTGGTACCGTCACGCCTGACGTTGCTACGGCGGTCAAAAACGCCAAGGCTGGTCAGGTGCAATATCGTACCGACAAGGGCGGCATCATTCACGCTACCATTGGTCGCAAATCATTTACCGACGAAGCATTGAAGTCGAACCTGGTCGCGCTGATCGACGCGCTGAACAAAGCCAAGCCGACTTCGAGCAAAGGTATCTATCTGCGTAAAGTGTCGCTGTCGTCAACGATGGGTGCCGGCGTTCGCGTCGACCAGACCACACTGGCGGGGTAAGTTTCAATAATACAGTCCTCGTATTGCAAGACTGGATACGAGGCGCATCTTTGGGCTGGGTCGGCAACAGTTTTTCTGAAGCCGGTTCAGACAATCAAAGACCGTTGGGCGCCGTGCACGCACGCTATGTACAGCGTTAAAACGCCGGGTGAGCAATCCTCCGGTACCCAACGCAGATGGTGTACCCGAACAAGTTTTGGTGTCTCTACGCTGGTCCGCCGGTACGGAACTCCTGACTTCGGACGCCGTGTTCGAAACGATGTGAGGCAAGTAGCCATTCGCGGTTATGTAGGTGTCGAGCATCATTAATGGAGGTTGACCGTGAGTCTCAATCTGAATGACAAAAAGGCCGTCGTAGCCGAAATCTCCGCCAAAGTCGCATCGGCGCAGACCATCGTTCTGGCCGAATACCGTGGCATCCAGGTCAGCCACTTGACGCAACTGCGTGCAAAAGCGCGTGCCGAAGGCGTGTACCTGCGCGTGTTGAAAAACACGCTGGCTCGTCGCGCAGTCGAAGGCACTGCGTTTTCTGGCCTCGCTTCCGAAATGACCGGCCCGTTGATCTATTCGATCTCGGACGATGCTGTCGCTGCTGCCAGAGTCTTGCAAGACTTTGCCAAAACCAACGACAAGCTGGTCATCAAGGCAGGTAACTATGCCGGCAAATCGCTTGACAAAGCGGCTGTGTCGTCATTGGCCAGTATCCCAAGCCGTGACGTATTGCTGGCCCAGTTATTGGGTCTGATGCAAGCGCCGGTGTCGGCATTTGCGCGCGCTTTGGCTGCTTTGGCAGCCAAAAATAGCGAAGGCGCCGAGCCCGTAGCCGAAGCTGCAGAAACGACCGCCGAGGCACCTGCTGCCGAAGCGCCTGTCGAAGCTGCGTGATTCGGCGCTGCATGCATTGATGCAAACGTCGATGCATGGCCCATGCGACAAGACTGATCAGATGTATTCATCAATATAATTAGGAGTTTCAAATGGCAATTAGCAAAGACGATATCCTCGAAGCCGTAGGCGCAATGTCGGT
>JAYVEF010000190.1:0-11583 GCA_043748965.1 Burkholderiales bacterium | reverse complement strand
CAGACCCGCCATGCCCCGCCCCGGTTCGCTATACTGCGCCGATGCAAGCCAATTCTCGTCCCGTCAGCAGCATTCAGAATGCACCCCATCTCCAGTTGACCCACCAGATCGCGCGCCATCTTGCGACGCCGTTTTTAAAACCCGTGATGCCATACAATCAAGTTGCTTTTTTGCTATTTCAGCAGCAATGGGCGGCGGCGGGTGAGCCACCATTGATACTGGATGCGGGTTGTGGCGTAGGCCTGTCGACGTTGCATCTGGCGGCCCGCTGGCCCGACCATTTTGTGCTCGGTATCGATCAGTCGGCGGATCGTATTAACCGTCAAACCCAATGGGAAGGCGATGCGCCACCCAACGCGCTGCTGCTGCGCGCTGATCTGGTAGATTTCTGGCGATTGCTGCACCAAGCCGAGATTTCGCTAGACCGACACTATCTGCTGTACCCGAATCCGTGGCCCAAGCCGGCGCACCTGGGACGACGCTGGCACGGTCACGCGGTGTTTCCCGTGCTGGTCGCATTGGGCGGTGTAATCGAGTGTCGCAGCAATTGGGCGCTGTACGTCGATGAATTTGCGCTTGGGCTACGACAGCTCGATGTCCCTGATGTGCTGGTTGAAAGCTGGCGGACTGATTTTCCCATCACGCCATTTGAAACCAAATATGCCGCCTCCGGCCATTCGCTTTGGCGCTGCCGTTCACACGCATCTGCTGGAGCGGCTTGCTAACCTGACGGCGCTTGTGAGGTGCCGGGGGCACTCTCACCGTGCTCTATGCGTTCACATCCGCCGTCGAAAACCCCTGCCCTCGGAGAATCGCAACGATGTAGTGATGGCTTACAATCGCTGACGGAGCACGAACGACTTGTACCGTTGTCACAGCCACTTACTATCGCCGCGATCGCATTCACGCATCGACATTATCCACCGGGAGGTAGCAAGAAATGGATCGCCTGCAATCGATGCGCGTGTTCGCCAAAGTCGTCGAACAGGGCAGTTTTGTCGGTGCCGGCAATGCGCTTGCCATGTCCAATGCCGTCGTCACGCGGCACTTGGCCGATCTTGAAAAACATCTCGGCGCGCGCCTCTTGAATCGCACCACGCGGCGTCTGTCGCTGACCGAAACCGGCCACGCCTATCTGGAACGCGTGCGCCAGATTTTGCAGGATATCGACGATGCCGATGCGATCGCCACCGCTCAGGCAACGCGTCCGGTCGGCGCCCTGCGTATTTATTCGCATGTCGGATTCGGCCAGTTGCAGTTGGCGCGGCTATTACCGCACTACGCGCAGCAATACCCCGAGGTGACATTGGACGTGATGCTGTCGGATCGCACCGTCGATCTGGTCGAAGAAGGCTTCGATATCGGCATTTTCATTGGACTGCAAAAATTTGACGCCAGCATGATCGCGCGCAAGCTGGCGTCGTCCGAGATCATGTTGTGTGCTTCACCCGACTACGTAAAACAACACGGGGCGCCGAGTGTCCCGGGCGATATCTCGCAGCACGCCTGCCTGAATTTTTCATATGAACAATTGCGCCATCACTGGACCATCGGTGAGGGCGCTATGGCGCGCGATATCCCGATTACCAGTCGGGTGATTTCCAACAACGGCGCGCTACTGCGCGAGTGTGCTCTGGCCGGCATGGGGGTGGCGCTGCGTGCAAGTTTCATGTTGGGTGATGATTTTGCCAGTGGCCGTCTGGTGCGCCTGTTGCCGGATCAGCATCTGGGCAAACTCGGACTGATGCTGGTGTACCCGAGCCGGCGCCTGCTGTCAGGCAAAGTGCGCTCGTTTGTCGATTTTCTGAGCGCTGCGTTTCCGCACCCCGAAACTGATCCCTGGCAATTACCGTAATCTGCGTCGCTGTACGGCATTATCAGGCGGTGCCCAGCGCAGTGCAGTTGCCAACCACAAATGCTTATGAGCATGAATGTTCGCTACCGTACAGAGTGCCGGCAGTGTCAACCGGCACAATCTGAATGCAGTCAGCACCTTCTGATTGTACCGTCGCCGGTCGTCCGATAGCAGTGCTGGCGACCGGATCAAACAACGCCAGGAGACTGCCATGAAATTTCTGCAAAAATACGTTTTGAGTACTGCCGCTTTGTTACCCTTGGCGGCACTTTCGCCACTGGCACTGGTGAGTGCGCCGGCACAGGCGCAGAGCAATCGCGCCAGCCCGCACATCGACGGCTTTAACGTCGAGGAAGTCCAGTCTCTGGCGCCTGGCACCGACTTGGCATTTACCCTTTACGGTACGCCCAACGGACGCGCCACGCTGCATATCCGCGGTGCACGTCGCCTGGTCAATCTGGCCGAAGTCGAACCAGGTCAGTACGAAGGCACCTACACGATTAGCAGCCGCGACGCGCTCACTGCACGTAGCGCGGTGGTGGCCAATTTGCGGGTCGGTAACCATGTCGCCAGTTCAGTTTTGGCCGAGTCGATCCAGACCACGGCTGGCCAGAACGCCAGCGCGCAGCAAAATGGCGCGGGACCAAAAATCGAGCGCTTCGATGTGCAGCCTGTCAGCGACCTGAGTGGCGGCAACGAGCTGAAATTCACGCTGTTCGGGACCCCGGGCGGCAAAGCAGACATGACCATTGCGGGCGCGAGCGGGCGCTTCTTTTTGCCCGAAGTACATAATGGCGAATATGCCGGCGTGTACACCATCAAGCGCCGCGACCACGTGCTGGCCGACAGTGCCGTCACAGCCAACCTGAGGGTTGGCGACACCATCACCAGTAGTACGCTGGGCAAATCACTCATGCTGGCCAACGCGCCAGTGCGGCAGCCGGTTGCGCGTATCTGCAACAATTGCGCGGTGGTCGAATCGGTGAATCCAATTGAAGTCAATGGTGATGGCGGCTATCTGGGTACCATTGGCGGGGGCGTCGTCGGCGCACTACTGGGCAGCCAGGTGGGTGGCGGTCGTGGAAGAACCGCCGCTGAAATCGCCGGGGCGCTGGGCGGCGCGTACGCCGGCCGTGCGATCGAAGGCAACGTCAAGAAAGTCGTGCATTACGAAACTGTCGTGCGTCTGCAAAACGGCGCGACCCAGACCATCACTACCGAAGGCAATCCCGGCCTGAGAATTGGCGAAAAAGTCCGCGTCACGGATGGCCAGATGACGCGCGATCAGTAAGTTTCGTACACAGTACGGGCGCTGCGGCGTCCACCTGAGAAATGGCGCCCGGGAACCTCTGGCGCCGTTTTTATTTGTGTGCGCGGCTGGGTGCAGGGAGACGGTTTCCATAGGGACTTGCAGATCAAAAGCATGCCGGACTCAACAGGCGCGAATAGGTTGGGTGCGTACACTGCTTGTCTTCAGTGCCTTGCCAGCGTAGCAAGGGCGGATTGAAATGCGCATGCCTCTTCAATAAATGGGATTTTGAGGCATCCCCGATCGTCCATCACTCGCGTCAAGAAAGCCACTCACAGTACGCTATCGGAGGAGGTCGGCGCCGATGCAAAGGCGCCAGCTTTGAACTTGGCGGAAACGCGCGGCCTGGCGGCCCGCAGGTCATTCGCTCACCCCTGTAGCAAAAGCTGCATCAACTGTGCTCCCGCGGTTTCAACGGCGCCACTGTTGTCGAGCCGGATCGCAGCACCGCCCTGATCGGCCGGAAACTGCGTTGCGCGCTCCAGCCGCCGTAGCAGCGCAGCACCGGCCTCGCGCCGGCGATCGTGAATGCGCTGGCGAATTTGCTGCGCGTCCGCCTCGATCCAGATCACTTGCGCGGCCGGATACAGCTCGCGCAACTGCGGCACGTATTCACGCGAGCCGTTGACGATCACGTTGTGCCCCGCCAAGAGTTCAGCTTCGATGCCGCGCGGGATGCCGTAACCTACCCCGTTGGCCTGCCATTGCATGGCGAACTGGCCGGCCGCTGCGGCCTGCCAGAAAGCAGCCGGATCCAGTGCGCGATGGTGCTCGTTAGCATCTGCAGGGCGTGTGATGGTACGTCGCGCGAACACAATGTCGGCGTTGTCCGGCAGGCGTTGCTCGACCCAGCGCAGCAAAGTGTCCTTGCCGGAGCCGGACGGACCGACGAAAAAGAACAGCCGTCCCGGCGCAGGCAAACTTGCACCGCCTGCTTCAGCAAAGCCGAAGCGAGCGATCAAATCGAACGATGCGCCGGCTTCAACCTGCCTGAATACTGCCAACCCATCCAAGGCCAGACGCGTTTCCATGGCGGCACTAAAACACGCTTCGGCAGCCTTGCGCAGGGCAAATACGACTTCGGCATCGACCCCGCTCAAGCGGTCGGTCAGTGTCATGTGAAAGCGAAATTCCTCTTCGGTAAAAGGATAGCCCCAGCGCTGTAGCAAGGCCTCTTGGCGCGTGCTTAAATTTGCGCCACGTCGGCGTGCCAGTTCTGCAGTTGCCGGCGCGGCGCGCAACAGGTCAAAATAGCTGACGCAACGCATTGCCAGCGCGCTGATATCGTGCATTGCATGCTCCGGTTGGAGCGCCAGAAAATCGCCCAGTGGCCGCACGGTCGGCCCGTCTAGCGGCAAGCTTGACTGATGCCGCGCGAACGCCGCCGCCATCGTCAGCAAATGACTTTCGTCAAAACCTTCAGCGAGCTGAAAAGGTGCTTTAAGCGTTGCATGAAAACCGTAGCGCCGTGCATTCAACGTCATTTGTCGTTGCAGCCGTTCAGGCACACCCGCGATCGTCGGCGGTGTCGCGGCGCACCCGGATTCGGCATCGCGCCCGAGCCAGCTACAACCGGCGCGCCACCACGCCGAACCGGCCGTTGGGGCAAAGTACAGCGCGTAGCGCGTCATTGTGCTGCGCGGCGGCCGATGATTGACGACGCCTCGACAGGTATTGGAGACACGTGGTTGTGCAGCGCGGTGGCCATTGTGAAAAAATCCGGGAGCAAACAGAGGCCTATCGTAGCCGAACTATGTGACGCCGCGTTGACAGCGAACTGACCGCATCACTCGACGATGCCAATCGTGATACCGTCAACACGCTGATCGCCCCGCCCAGCTTATCCCCAACCGTTTTACATGCGCCCTCATGACCCGAATTCGTAATGCAATTCTTGTGACTGCCGATCAGCACCTTCCCGGTTCTCTGGCTTTTGAAGGAGATCGGATTACCGACATTGCCAGTGGCGGATCGCACCATGGCGAGTTGCACTGGCACGGCGATTTTTTATTGCCGGGGATGGTCGAGCTACACACCGACAATCTTGAAAAACATCTGATGCCGCGACCCAAGGTGGCCTGGCCAGTAATCCCGGCAATCCTCGCACACGATGCCCAGATTGCCGCTGCCGGGATCACCACTGTGCTGGACGCGATTGCGGTCGGCGATATAGACCCCGACAGTTTGCGCATGCAGACATTGACCAGTTGCGTGGCCGGGCTGCACGAAGCGCAAAATGCCGGTATTTTGCGGGCTGATCATTTTTTGCATCTGCGGCTGGAACTGGCCGAAAAGTCGCTGCTCGACCTGTTCGATCCGTTTCTGGCCGATCCACTGTTGAAGCTGGTTTCGTTGATGGACCATACCCCCGGCCAGCGCCAATGGACTGACCTGACGCATTACCGGACGTATGTAACCGGCAAGCGGGGCTGGAGCAGTGACAAAGTCGATGCCATGCTGGACGACATGTTGCTGCGCCAGGACCGTTACGCCGCGGTCAACCGTCGCGCTGTGATTGCGCGTTGTCGCACGATGAGAGTACCGGTGCCGCTGGCCTCGCACGACGACACCACGCTGGAACATGTTGATGAAGGCGTCGGTGATGGCGTCGCGATTTCAGAATTTCCGACCACATTGACAGCGGCACGAGCGGCGCGCGAACGGGGTCTCGGAATTATCATGGGCGCGCCCAACCTGGTGCGCGGCGGCTCGCATTCCGGCAACGTTTCGGCCAGCGAACTGGCCCGAGCCGACCTGCTCGATGCGCTGTCGTCGGACTACGTCCCGGCCAGCCTCTTGCACGCCGCTTTTTTATTGCAGCGACAGGGATTCAGTTTGCCGAAAGCGATTGCAACCGTGTCGCGCAATCCGGCCTGCATGGTCGGCCTGACCGACCGCGGAGAAATCGCACTTGGTCTGCGAGCAGATTTTTTGCGCGTGCGGGTGGTCGATGGTATCCCGGTCGTGCTGGAAACCTGGAAGGCCGGCGCGCGGATAGCCTGACGGCTGCGTCGAGGTGTTTGCGCCGGCGAAGCCCGTTCCATACGCAATATTTCAGCTGAGACTTGGTGATGCTTTTCAAAAAAAGCATCCAATCCGTGCCCACGACTCGAGATTTTTGCAGGCATAGATGGCTAATAAAATTTCCGGATGTAGTTGAGTGACATTGACTCTACAGATACCTTGCGTCAACCACGCAGTCAATCTCCGACTTGCGTCAGGATGGGCCGGTTGCTTTGCCTCGCGCGGTAGGGTACTACGCCCCCATTGTTACCGACCATCTCTACCGGGCAGAATTGGCCAATGACCAAGAAAACGACGCCAATGAAAAAATTGGCCATCCCCGTGGCAGAGGGTTCGGATACGCCATTTCTGCGGAACGCCGGTGACGATGAAAAGGTGCACGTACGGGTGCTTCTCCATGGCGAGACGCTTTGGTTGCCTCAGCGCCCGATGGCCGAGCTATTCCAGAATATCCCCGACAATATCGGGCTGCATCTGCAGAACCTGTACGCTGAGGGCGAAACAACTGAATCGGCCGGCATACGCCCAAACACGTCAAACGCGACGCCATCATCGTGATTGGCGTCCGCACCACACAGTTCCGTATCCGGGCAACCCAAACCCTGAACGCGGTTGCCGAATTTAATCGGACACAAAAAATTGAATCGGACTTGAACTGGATATTGAAAGCCACCAAAACCCGCGGGACCGGCAATGAAGTCGAAAATCTGTCGGCTGAGTTTGGCAGCAAAAACACCGATGTTTCCCGACGGCCGCACGTTTTCTCATTGGTTACCTACGCGGAGTTCGATTCAGCACGATCGTACTTTTTCAGGCTTATAATCCTCGTTTAACTAATCATTTTTCATGAGGTCGTCATGGCATTACCCGTCGCGTTGCAAAATCTGAGTTTGCCCGTAATTGGCTCTCCGCTGTTTATTGCCAGCGGTCCGGCGCTGGTCATGGCGCAATGCAAGGCAGGCATTGTCGGTGCTTTTCCGGCGCTGAACGCCCGGCCGGCCGAATTGCTCGACACCTGGCTCAGCGACATGCAGGCAGAACTAGCGGCCTACAAAATCGCCAACCCTGCGGCGATTGTCGGCCCGATTGCGGTGAACCAGATCGTGCATCAATCGAACGACCGGCTGGCTCAGGATGTCGAGATGTGCGTTCGGCATCAGGTGCCGATTATTATTTCAAGCCTGCGCGCGCCACCCAAAGAAATGCTGGATGCGATCCATGGTTATGGCGGTATCGTGCTGCATGACGTGATCTCGATCCGGCATGCCCAGAAGGCGCTGGAAGCTGGCGTCGACGGCCTGATTCTGGTCGCCGCCGGTGCCGGTGGCCATGCGGGGGCCCTGTCTCCGTTCGCGCTGGTAGGCGAAGTGCGCAAATTCTTTCACGGACCAATCGCGCTGTCGGGCTCGATCGCCAGCGGCGATGCGATCCTGGCCGCGCAGGCAATGGGTGCTGATTTCGCCTACATCGGTTCGCGCTGGCTGGCGACTAAAGAGTCGAATGTCGATGACGCCTATCGGCAGGCAATCGTCGAATCAAGCGCTGCCGATATCGTCTACACAAATCTGTTTACCGGCGTGCACGGTAACTACCTGAAGAAGTCGATCGTCGCCGCTGGCCTCGACCCGGACAATTTGCCGGTGGCGGACAAGACCGCGATGAACTTCGGTTCCGGTGGCAGCAAGGCCAAGGCGTGGCGCGATATCTGGGGCGCGGGACAAGGCGTCGGTCTGATGGATGAAGTCTTGACAGTGGCCGAGGTGGTAGCGCGCCTGCGCGACGAATACCAGGCGGCGCGACGCCGACTGGCCCTCTAATACCGATTGGACGCAGGTGAAATCGTTCTCACGGACCAATGCATGCCTGTGCAGAATGCGGTAGTGTTGAGACATTCGCCACGTCGTTCCGATCAAGGAATCAATATGCCCGATCAAACCGGCCCACTGCAGGTAAAGACCGCTGCCGCGGTCAACCCGAACGCCACCCCGCGCCTGCCCCACGAGCACGATGAGTCTAACGACAGCCAAACCAGTGGGCCCCGCCCCGACATGCAGCAGGCGGCGAGGGATATTGCTGGCGGCCAGGTCGACACGGATCTGCGCAATGGCGCTGGCGGGGTCGAAAACGTGGTCGACAAGACGCCCGACGGCAAGCCTGTCAAAAAGTAGCCGGATGACTGGCACGCGGTAGTTCCCAATGTAGTGCCAGACCTTTGACAGGTATTTTGGAAGCGGGCAGGCTGTCGCGAGACTGCGACACGCGTCTGCAAACGTGCCGCATCGCCCAGCGCAGATTTGCTAGCGTGATACTCCGCGCGACGACGCCAAAACGGAAACGGCATCCCCGCCTTTCTGTTCCTCGAAGGATTTGATCCGAATCAAAGCCGGCGTCGAAATTCAACGCCGGTTCGGCACAATGTGCCGCTCACAACCCCCCTAGCTGTAAAATTCAAGAAAAAGTTACATTTGTATCAATAAAAACTGGTTGCAAAATTTTGCCTGCTGTTGCAGCATGGCGATGCGTCAAATGCCGTTGTTGTATCGGCAATACGCGGTACCGTGATTTTCACACCGCCGCGAGCGTCCATGACCGGCAACGACTTTTGTCGCGGCGCACCATTTTCTGTGTATATTGAGTGCTGCGCCTCGGATGGCTGCAATAGTGCTAGGCGCCGGGTTATCAGGTGCGTGACAGTTAATCTTGCAGCCGCTGATGGAATTTCCGTATCAAAGGCGTCTAGCGCGAACGGCTATAAGAGCCCGACGTAAATTGCGCTTGGCAATTTTAAAGAAAATATTTCGGCGCCCGCGGTGGCGCGATGCCCGGCGCCTGGCGGCGCGGTGGTCAGCACAGGACGAGCGTGCCGATCGTCGTTGCCTCTTCAAACAATCTGGATGCCTGCCAAATCAGAGCCGCGCGGCGACGCACTCTGACGGCTGACGTCTCGCGGAAATCAATTGACATGTCGACTCCTGGCCCTATTACTTCCCTCCCGCGCTGCGCGCTCTCCCCGATCTTGTTCGCCACAGCTGTATTGTGCAGTGGCCATGTGCAGGCAGAGCAGGGTGACGTGATCCGACCGTATATCGGTTTTCTGGTGGCCCACGACGACAATCTCTTTCACTTGAACAGCCCGGAGCAGGGCCAGCAAACCATCGGCAGCACTAGTCTGGCCGACACTTATCGGCGCATGAGCGCTGGTGTCGATATCGACAAGATGGTCAGTCAGCAGCGCGTCGTGGCCAGCCTGAACCTGAGCCGGACTCAATTCAATCACTATCGTCAGCTCGACAGCGATGGCAAGGACTTGTCCGCCAAGTTGCTATGGCATGTTGGCCCGCATATCGACGGTACGGTCGGCACCAGCTATGTCGAAAGCCTGACACCGTTTACAGAGTTTCGTACGCAGGAGCGCAATCTGCGTACTCAACGACACGATTTTGTGGATGCCGGCTGGCGATTTCATCCTAGTGGCCGGGTCCGTGCCAGCGTGTCCCGTGATCGGCTCGACTATGCGCTCGATTCGCAACGCGCCAACGATCGAAATCTGACCGCTGAAGAACTCGGCCTCGACTATTTGGCCGCTGACGCCAACATCGTGGGAATACAGCTGGGCCATTCGACCGGCGCTTACCGCTTTACTGAATTGATCGGTCCGGTTGCTGTCGCCAACGATTATTCCCAAAGCGAAATCAAGGGCAAGGTGGACTGGATTTTCAGTGGCAAGACACGCGTACAGTTTTTGGGTGGCTGGGTCGAGCGCAAGCACCAGGCATTTACAGAGCGAGATTATCGGGGGTTCAACGGGCGTTTGATCGGGACTTTACAGGTCACCAGCAAGACCGGTCTGGTAGGAAATCTTTGGCATGAAATCGGCGCCGTAGACGACCTGACAGCGAGCTATTCCGTCAATAATGGTGTCAGTCTCGATGCCAATTACAGCGCCACCGCCAAAATTCAGGTGACCTCTTCATGGCGACTCGAGCAGCGCCGTTTCTCAGGTACCGCCGCACTACCGATTCTGCAGCTGTCCGTGCGCCGCAGTAATTATCGCTATGTATCACTGGGCGCGACTTACCTGCCTACACGCAACTGGCAAATTGCCGCAGTGGGCTACCATGATCAAGACGCCTCCAATATCGATGCGCTCAGTTATCACGCCAATGGCGTGACAATGAATGCGCGCTATGAATTTTAAGCGCGTGCCAGCATGACCATCAACGATATCCCGCTAGTCTCTTTTTTCAAGCGACTGCTCGACCCGTTCATCATCCTTAGTCTGCTATATGGGCTGACCGAGCTGCACGACGAACGCTTTACTGGTCACTATCTGGTGCTGGCAATCATTGCATTCTTTGTTTCGTCGTATGTGTACGAACAGATCGATCTGTATCGAACCTGGCGCAGCGGCCGACTGTTGGCGTACACGCGTGGGATTTTGCTCGGCTGGGTCATCATCGTTGCAATTTTGATTTTTATTGGATATGCGACGGGACTGGACTATCAGTACTCACTTCAGGTAATTTTTATCTGGTTTGCCGTGACACCGCTGGCGTTGCTGGGAAGTCACCTGATACTACGCAGGATAGCCTCAAAATTACGCAGTAACGGCGAAGTCCGCTCCGCGGTGATCGTCGGCGCCAACCCCCCCGGACTCAAGCTGGCGGCCCGGATCGGCGAATTTCCGGATCTGCTGATGGCCTTTCACGGCTTTTTCGACGATCGGACCGCTCCACGCCATGACGGCGCAGATGCGGTAGCGTTGCTGGGAAAAATGTCGAACCTGGCCGACTATGTCCGTCGGCACAATATCCAGATGATTTTTATCAGCCAGCCAATTTCATCGCAACCGCGGATTCGCAAACTGATCGACGAACTGCAGGACACCACAGCATCGATCTATTTTTTGCCAGACATTTACGTCTTCGACCTGATGCAGGCACGTTTTGACAACGTCGGCGGTGTGCCGGTGGTGGCGATTTGCGAAACCCCCTTCACAGGCGTCAACAGTGTCGTCAAACGCGTCAGCGATATTGTGCTGGCGTTGCTGATTCAACTGCTGTTGGTACCGGTAATGATCGCCATTGCCATCGCTGTCAAGATCACCTCGCCGGGTCCGATTATTTTCAGGCAGCGTCGCTATGGTCTGAACGGCGAAGAAATCATGGTCTACAAATTCCGCTCGATGTGTGTGCTGGAAGACGGTTTTCAGGTGACGCAGGCATGCAGGAACGACGCTCGCCTGACGCCGATCGGGGCCTTTTTACGCCGCAGTTCGCTCGATGAGTTGCCGCAATTTATCAACGTGCTTCAAGGGCGGATGAGTATTGTCGGCCCGCGCCCGCACGCCGTTGCGCACAACGAAATGTACCGCAAGCTGATCAAGGGATACATG
>JAYVEF010000189.1:0-3619 GCA_043748965.1 Burkholderiales bacterium | reverse complement strand
GCTGCTACCCCCTGTTGCAACGATATGACTGCACAACCGAGGGCGCACATTGCCATCAGGATGTTACTTGAGTGCAGTCTGGTCCTGCTTTGCCAACGCGGCGTTCTGCTGATCCAGCCATACTTTAAGCGGCGCGAAATATTCCAGTAACGCGCCGCCATCGATACGGGTCTCGCCGGTGAGTGACTGCAAAGCCACTGGCCAGGGTTTGCTGGCACCCATCGCCAGCATCGCCTGAAACTTCGCGCCAGCCTGTTTGTTGCCGAAAATCGAACATCCATGCAACGGTCCCTGATATCCGCTTTGACGACACAGTGCCCGATGAAATTGAAACTGCAGCATGTCGGCTAAAAAATAGCGTGCATACGGAGTATCGCTGGCGACATGAAATTTAGCGCCTGCATCAAATCCATTAGCTACCAGCGCAGTGGGCCTGCTGATGCCCTGATACTGCTCGCGCAACTGCCACCAGGCAGTATCGTAATCGGCCGGAGCGGTCTGACCTGAATATACCTGCCAACGCCATTTATCCACCATGTACGCAAACGGCAGAAACGCAACTTTTTCAAGCGCACGTTGCAGCAGTGCCGCAATCTGCTGATCGGCCGGCGGTGCCTGCGTCACCAGACCAATTTTTTTCAGGTAGTCCGGTGTGATGGACAGCGCGATCGTATCGCCGATGGCTTCATGGAAACCATCGTTGGCGCCACTCTTGAACAACGGGGAAGCATTTCGGTAGGCCAGAAAATAATACACATGACCCAGCTCGTGATGAATCGTCGTGAAGTCTTCAGCGGTCGGCGTGATGCACATTTTGACGCGTACATCGAGCTGGGTATCGATATCCCAGGCCGAGGCGTGGCAGACGACCTCGCGGTCCTTGGGCTTGGTCAGTAACGAGCGTTCCCAGAAACTTGCCGGCAGCGCCTGCATGCCGAGCGATTGATAAAATCGCTCGGCGTAACGCACCATTTCCGACGCGCTGGTTTTACGCGCGACCAGCGCTGCAGTGAGCGCATTGTCAGCCCCGGTCAAGCCGGCGGGCTTTAACAATGGATACAGATTGTCCCAGGTCTGGCCCCACATGTTGCCCAACAAATGTGCCGGAATCGGTCCGTCTGCGGGTACCAGCGCCGGCCCGTAGTTTGCACGCAATTTATAACGCGTGTAGGTATGCAGCGCCGTGTACAGGGGTTTGACCTGCTGCCACAAGCGCTCCATCTCGGCAGCAAATACTTCCGGTGGCATGTCGTATTGCGAACGCCAGAACGCGCCAGTATCGGCAAACCCCATTTCGCGCGCGCCCTTGTTCGACAGTGCGACATATTGAGCGTAACGATCCTTGTAAGCCGCCGACTGAGCATGCCAGCCAGACCAGATTTGTTTCAACCGCGTCGGATCGCGGCTCTCGGCCATAATTTTCTCCATGTCTCCCAATGCCAGACACGGTGCCTTGCTACCGTCCGGCAGCACCGGGCAGAAGGTTGCCCTACCGTACGCCGCCGTCATGGCAGCGGCCAGCCGGGTATAGGATTCACGCTCGGCCGGGTTTGACAGTACCAGCGTCAGCTGCATCAGTTTCAGTTTGCGCGTATCGTCGGCAGACAGCGGAAGACCGTTGAATGAGCGGGCCTGCACGGCCAGTTCACCCGCGGTGGCAAGGCTTTGTTCGCTGGCTTGCGCGGTGATGATTTCGGTGTCGTCGGTAATAAAATTTTCGCTGACCCATTCGGCGCGTTGCGCGTTGATGCCGGCTTTTTCAAGTCGCACTTCGGCGTCCTGAATGAACTGCTCCGCTTCGGCGACAGTAGGTCCCCGACCATCGGATTGGGTACCGGCGCATGCTAGGTTACCAAGGGTGCAGAAAGCCGCAGCAAGCATTGCTGCGGCGGTTACCAAGCGATTATTTCTGTGCAATGCAGTCTCCAGGGAAAATGGACGCCCGCGCCGGGATCGCCGGTGACACGGTCGCCAAGGTATTTGTTCTAGCCTGATTTTAGCGGGAATAGCGACGATCGGTGCAATCGGAAAGCGGGCTGACCTGCTGAAATTTCAAGGCGAGAGTTGTGCCAGCGCTTCTTCGATCAGCTTCGCATCGGTCGGTCGCACCAAACGCGCCACCTCGCGTCCGCTCCGCAAAAAGAGTAACGTAGGCCAAAGGGTAACGCCGTACGACCGACCCAGCGAACGGCCCTTGCCGTCTTCGACCTTGATGTGAACCACCTGCGGATATGTAAACAACGCTGCGTCCACTTGCGGTTGCGCAGCCTGACAATGGCCGCACCAGTTGGTGCCGAAATCGAGCAGCATCGACGCGGTGGATTGGTCGATACTACCGCGCGTCAATGCAGAAGCGACGTACGGGTGACTGACAGACATGGGTAATTCTCCGCGCTACAGACGCCTGACAAAATGTCATTACATTCTCAGACAGGCTGGTCGAGCCTGACTTTCATTTGCGAACTTCTAATTCGCACGAGTATGATTTTCATAGCAGCCAGCACCGGGACCGACAGAAAAATTCCGGCCACGCCAGCGATCTCGTCGCCCGCCAGCAGTCCGGCGATTACCAGCAGGGGCGAGACTTCGACCCCTTCACTCATCAGATACGGACTGAGTACGTAATCCTGAAAGATCCGGTACGCCAGAATAAACACCAGCAGCCACAACAGATGTACATACCCGCTGAACGCGGCAACGACCAGAATCATTGCCACGGCCGAAAGTGGACCGACAAACGGGATCACTTCGAGCAGACCGGCGACACCACTGAGCAGGAACGCATACGGCACGCCGAGCGACGAAAACACCAGACTGTAGATCACAAAGGTGGCAATCGACAGGGTGATCAGCGCACGCACATATTTGGACAGTAACCGATCAAGGTCCTCGGTAATCCCGGCCCACAAGGCGCCATTGCGTCCGCTTAATGCCCCGATAAATTCCTCGCGAATCGTTGGCGCCTCCTTGATCAGCAAAAAACTCAGCACAGGAATTAGAATCAGATAAATAAGATTGGTAGCAGCGTGCATGACGCCTAACCCAAGCCGCTGGGCAAAAGGCAATGCCTCGCCGGTACCGCTGTGCAATTGCTCTGTGATGAACGCCAACAAGCGCGCGCGCTGCGGCTCCAGAAATCCGGGTAGTGGAATCCGCTGCGAGATGTTTTCAGGCTTCAATAGTGTCGGTAACTGCTGGCCGAGGCGCACCGCTTCGTCGGTGATCGTCGCACCGAACAAAATCGCACCGACCACCATGATGCCGGTCGCAACAATAAATACGAGCGCGATCGAGCCGGTGCGTGGAAAGCGGCGTGGCTTGACGCGTTCGATTAGCTGGACCAGCGGATACAGCAGGTAGCTGAAAAAAATCGCGAACACCACTACCAGTAATGTCGATCGAATCGAGTAGGTAATCAGCAGGACCAGTGCGACCAGAAAACAAGTCCAGACAATTCTTGCCACGCGCGCGTCAAAGCCGAACATAAATGATCCCCGATTGAGTTACGCAGCGCGATCCGGTCTGCTGCGGCGCTCATGATTACACAGGCATGTCGACCGCAGCGCATTTAATTGGCACCGAGGCGCTGACCAAAGATCTGACCGACGCATATGCCGCT
>JAYVEF010000188.1:0-11656 GCA_043748965.1 Burkholderiales bacterium | reverse complement strand
GGCCGCCCTGCTGGCGGATCGCCACGACCGATGGTTCATCCAGCACGATGCCTTGACCACGTACATAAATCAGCGTATTCGCGGTGCCGAGGTCAATTGCGAGATCATTGGAAAAGTAACTACGGAGAAATCCAAACATGTATTGTCCTGATGCGCAACAATGGTGCGCGTGCTCGCTGTGGGTTAAAAGTGATCTAAGACGCCCAGAGCATCAGCAGCGTCAAAGTAATTGCCCGACATTCTACCTTATAATTTGCCTGAAACTGCCTTGCTAGCAGCATCGAAAAATGTGGCAAAAGCAGAGGTTTGGCAGGCTTTTAGGGTCTTTTTCAAGCTTATGCCGCGAATTTTGCCATTTTAAAAACATTTACCGCGTGCCTCCGCAGCGCGCTTCCTGTCATGTCGCTTACGCTATCCCATGTCAAAGTTCTTGCCAATCTGGCCCAACTTGAACTCACCGACGCTCAGGCTTTGCGCTCCCTAGACAAGCTCAACGGCATTTTTGCTTTGGTGGAACAAATGCAGAGTGTCGATACGACCGGCATTGAACCCTTGAGTCACCCGATTGCCGTGATTGAGGCCCTGTCGCTGCGCCTGCGCGATGATGTGGTGACCGAGGCCAATCAGCGCGAGGCGTATCAAAAGATGGCTCCCGCGGTGCAGGACGGGTTGTATCTGGTGCCAAAGGTGATTGACTGACGGGTCAGCCCAATCGGCAAAAATCTCCGCAACGGCATTTCCAGAAAAGTAACGCATGCATACCAAGACACTTAAAGAACTTTCGATACTGCTGCAGTCGAAGCAGATTTCAGCTGCCGAGCTGGCGCAGCACTTTTTAGAGCGGATCGACCGCAGTGATCTGAACGCATTTTTGCACGTCGATCGGGCACTCACGATGGCGCAGGCCGCCGCGGCCGATCAGCGTATTGCCGGCGGTAGCGCCGGCCCGCTCAGCGGGATTCCGATCGCACACAAGGATATTTTTGTCACGCGCGACTGGCGCTCGACGGCAGGTTCCAAAATGCTGGAACATTACGTCAGTCCGTTTGACGCCACTGTGGTGGAGCGTTTCAACCACGCGGGGATGGTGACGCTGGGCAAACTCAATTGTGATGAATTTGCGATGGGATCGTCGAATCAGAACTCGTTTTTCGGCCCGGTCAAAAATCCATGGGACCGGAGCGCAATTCCGGGCGGCTCGTCCGGTGGATCCGCTGCCGCCATCGCAGCCCGGCTAGCGCCGGCTGTGACAGCCACCGACACCGGCGGCTCGATTCGGCAACCCGCCGCATTGTGCGGCGTGACCGGTATCAAACCGACCTACGGACGGGTGTCGCGCTTCGGCATGATCGCATTTGCGTCCTCGCTGGACCAGGCCGGACCGATTGCCAAAAGCGCAGAAGACTGCGCTCTGTTGCTTAATGCTATGGTGGGTTTCGATTCACGCGATTCGACCAGCCTCGAAAGGGCCGACGAAGATTTCACGCGCGCACTGCACCGCGATCTGCAAGACTTGCGCATTGGGGTGCCGCGCGAATATTTTGGCGCCGGGCTGGCGAGTGATGTTGAACAAGCGGTGCGCGCGGCGCTGGTCGACTATGAGCGAATGGGTGCCACGCTGATCGATATTTCGCTCCCCAATACCGCGCTGTCGATCCCTGCCTATTACGTCATTGCACCGGCGGAAGCGTCGTCCAACCTAGGTCGCTTCGATGGCGTGCGCTACGGTCATCGCGCGGCGCATTACACCGACCTGACCGAGATGTATAAACGTACCCGCGCCGAAGGATTTGGCGAGGAAGTCAAACTCCGGATTCTGGTCGGTGCTTACGTGCTGTCGCACGGCTACTACGACGCGTATTACCTGCAAGCACAAAAAATCCGGCGGTTGATTGCGCAGGATTTTCAGTCGGCATTTACCCGATGCGATGTCATCATGGGGCCGGTGTCGCCCACCGTGGCTTGGAATCTGGGTGAAAAAACCGACGATCCGGTGGCCAATTATCTGGCCGATATCTATACACTCTCGACCAGTCTGGCTGGCTTGCCGGGTATGTCGATACCGTGTGGTTTCGGCCAGGGTGAAAAAAACGGTAAGCGCCCGGTGGGCTTGCAACTGATCGGCAATTATTTTGACGAAGCGCGACTTTTGAATATCGCGCACCGCTATCAGCAAGCGACCAACTGGCACCAATTGCAGCCGGCCGCATAAGACGGAGAACCACATGGGTCGATTTGCAGGTTTGCTGATGCTGGCGCTGCTGGTGCACACCGGTTATGGGTCGGCGCAAACGCTGGACACTAAATTTTCCTGTAGCACGGTAGGCGACGATGGTGGCGAAAAAGTCACCTATGCCGACTCCGGAGAAATTCATCTGATTGCCAATACCGTCAAAAGTTTTCGCTGGGAATCCGCCTTGTTTCGTTCGACCCATGGCTTTGATTGTGACATTGGCGATGAAGACGGCTTGCGCGTCGAAACGCGTGGCAATGAAGCCAAAGCCGGCTGGAAAGTATCACTGATCGACGGCCGCGCCGCGCGCGAAAAGCGCGGCTACAACTTTGACCGCGGCGTCAACTGCACCATCGAGATTGCGCGTCTCGGTGATCGGCTTTCGCTACTGCCGAATTGTCCGGCGATGTGCGGCTCGCGCCTGAATTTTTCGACAATTGCGATCGATCTGAAAACCGGCGCGTGTCACTACCAGACAGTTGCTCCAAAAAACTGACAGAAAAAACCAAGGAAATACCATGCAGTGGGAAGTCGTCATCGGGTTGGAAACGCACACGCAGTTGACTACCCAGTCAAAAATTTTTAGCGGCTCGCCGATCCGTTTTGGTGCGCGCCCGAACACCCAGGCCTCACTGGTCGATCTGGCCTTGCCCGGTGCCTTGCCGGTGATGAATCGTGGTGCAGTCGAGCGTGCCATTCAGTTCGGCCTGGCGGTGAATGCCACCATTGCACCGCACTCGGTATTCGCCCGGAAAAATTATTTTTATCCGGACCTGCCAAAGGGCTATCAGATCAGCCAATTTGAAATCCCGATTGTTCAGGGCGGTCGCGTGCCGTTTATTTTCGAACGAGATGGCGTACCTGAACTGCGTAGCGTGCAACTCACCCGCGCCCATCTGGAAGAAGACGCTGGCAAATCGCTCCACGAAGATTATCAAGGCATGACCGGCATAGACCTGAACCGCGCCGGTACACCGCTGCTGGAGATCGTCACCGAACCCGATATGCGCAGTGCTGCCGAGGCGGTGGCCTACGCCAAGGCCTTGCACGCGCTGGTGACCTGGCTCGGTATTTGTGACGGCAACATGCAGGAAGGCTCGTTTCGCTGCGACGCCAACGTTTCGGTACGTCCGGTCGGCCAAATCCAATACGGTACCCGCTGCGAAGTTAAAAATCTGAACTCGTTCCGCTTTCTGGAAGACGCCATCAACCATGAAGTGCAACGCCAGATCGAGCTGATCGAAGACGGCGGCCGGGTGGTACAGGAAACCCGGCTGTATGACCCTGACCGGCACGAAACCCGCGCGATGCGCAGCAAAGAAGACGCGCAGGATTATCGCTATTTTCCGGACCCCGACCTGCCACCGCTGGTGATCCCGCCGGAATGGATTGCTAGCGTGCAGGCCGCCATGCCCGAGCTGCCGGGTGCCATGCGCGCGCGCTTCGCGTGTGACTTCGGCATCACTGAATATGATGCTGCGGTGCTGACGCAATCGAAGCCGATGGCAACTTATTTTGAGGCAGTCGTGGTGCAACTCGGCGCCTCTCACGCCAAGCTTGCGGCCAACTGGATGATGGGCGACGTCGCCTTTACGGTGAACCGCGAAGGCGTTGGCTGGGCAGACGCGCCGGTGAGCGAAGCGCAACTTGCACTACTGCTGCAGCGAATCGTCGACGGTACGATTTCGAACAAGATCGGCAAGGAAATTTTTAGCGCCATGTGGCAGGCGCGCTCGGTCGATCCGGCGCTCGCGGATCAACTGATTGAATCGACAGGCCTGAAACAGATTTCAGATAGCAGTGCGCTGGAAGCGATCATCGATACCGTGCTGGCTGACAACCCGAAGTCCGTCGAGGAGTTCCGCGCCGGCAAAGAGAAGGCTTTCAATGCGCTGATCGGACAGGCCATGAAAGCGTCGAAAGGCAAGGCCAATCCGGCGCAGTTGACGGCGCTGTTGCGACAGAAGCTGGTGGCCTGAGTCCAGTAATCGGTATCGACTTTTGCACCACTGTGCGCGATGTTGTCAGCGAT
Organism: Burkholderiales bacterium; assembly: GCA_043748965.1. Taxonomy (GTDB): domain Bacteria; phylum Pseudomonadota; class Gammaproteobacteria; order Burkholderiales; family Burkholderiaceae_D; genus Actimicrobium. The sequence goes on along the minus strand of JAYVEF010000188.1, from coordinate 7,391 downwards.
TTATTTTCAACAGCAACTGAAGTATTAAAAATAATGCGCCTACGAAGAATTTTTTTCGCAACACTGCTGGTCGCCATCACCTGTTCGAACGCACATGCCGGTATGGCCGACCTGATCAATGGTGTGAAAGTCGGCTCACAACTACCTCCCGTCGAATTGCATTATCTCGGCACAGCCCCGACCGTAGTTGATCATCTGGTACTGATTGATTTTTGGGCCACGTGGTGTGAGCCTTGCCGCACTTCGATACCGTCACTGAACGCACTACAGGCCCGATTTGCTACAAAGGGACTGGTGGTCATTGGCGTTAGCCCGGAGACTGCGGAAGTCGTTCTGCCTTTCCTTCAGACAGTGCCGTTGCACTACGCCATCGCCATTGATGACAGCTCGGGCCTGCATAAATCCCTGCATATCAGGGCGCTGCCGTATGCGATGTTTGTTTCGCGCAGCGGCCGGATTGTCTGGCGTGGCCAGACTGCAGAAATCGATGACGCGCTGGTCAACGCGCTGCTGCGTCAATAAGCGCCGTGTCGGTTCCTCATGATCTGGCATCCATATCCGCCCGTGCATTATCGCTACTGCCGGTATTTTCCGGCGATCCATTTACGGCATACCCACAGCTGCTGACCATCTGGCCTGAACCGCTCATCAACCGCGCGCGCCATGACACTGCCGAGTCGCTAATCGACATCGATGACGATGATTTCGGTGCGATTTGTCTGGTGATGGCGGGCCAGCAGGTGGTCGGCATCACTGGCTACTATTTCTATAATGATAGCGGTACCGAACTGGGTTTGCGCTGGCACGGCTTGCTGCCGCACTGGCGCGGCGCAGGGCGATCAGCGGAGATAATCAATCTGCTGCTGACGACTATCCGCCGGTGCGCGCCGCAGGCGACCAGGTTAATCGAGCTGGTACCCGATACCGAATATGGAGTCGCACTCCGACGGCATTTTAACAAGCTGGGATTTGTTTCCGTAGGGGCGGTCGAACAGTACGACTGGTCCACTCATGGCTGGCAACCCTATCATCTGGCGATCAACCAGACAGCCACTTGAAATTTGCACCGGGTTGTGTCGAGATCGGTCAGTTACTGTCCGACGACCGCACCGTTTAGCTCGCGGTAGCGTTTCAAAGTTTCGTCGAACCAGATATCGACTTTCAGTAAATTACTTTTTTGTTGACGAATCAAATCGTTTTCGCTCGCCACTGTTGCCTTGGCGTCCTCGAAACGGCGCGTCGGTAACAGCGCGACGCCTTTTTTACCCTTGCGCCCGTCTGATTCCTGCTCCGCTTCCTTCAAGTTTTTTTCGGCCAACGCTAGCGTGACGGTTTCTCGCTTGAGGTTTTCCTGGATATCTTCGATGGCGCGTTCGCGGGCGGCATTGATTTCGGTTTCGCTGCGAAACCGCTCCAGCATAGCTAAATCGCGCCGGCGTACCTCGAGCGCTGCTTCTGACTCGCTGTGCAGACGATCGTTATCGACCTCGCGCTGATGCTTTTGCGCTGCCGTCAACGGTGCGGCGATTTCACGGCGGGTGACGCCGTTGCTGCCGAGTTCGCGCATCGGTCGCGCTGCGCATTCTGGAATCGGGCGGTCCGAGGTCAGGGTGCGACCATTGGCATCCTTACAAATATAAATCTGCGCATGCACCAACGCTGGCACGATTGCCAGGGTTAGCCAAAATGCACTGCGCGTCATTTTTTTCATTTGTCTCGGGCGTTTTCTGCTCTGTTCTACCGTATTCGTTTTAGCTGACGCCGTAACGCTGGCGATAGGCCGATACCGCCGGCTGATATTGCTGTAGGTCCCCACCCGATTCTGCGCCGGCCAAGTAGACCAGCAGGTCGTCCAGACTGGCGATTGAAATTACAGGTATGGCGTACAGTTGACTGACTTCCTGCACCGCCGACCCGGCCGATAGTGCGCCGTCAGGGCCGGCGCGCTCCATCCGATTGAGCGCGATCAGCACCGCACAGGGTGTTGCTCCGGCACCGCGAATCATTTCGACCGATTCGCGCACCGACGTGCCGGCCGAGATGACATCATCGATGATCACAACCCTGCCCTGCAACGCAGCGCCGACGATGCTGCCGCCCTCACCGTGGTCTTTGGCTTCTTTCCGGTTGAAAGCGAACGGCACATTGCGGCCCTTCGCCGCGAGTGCCACGGCAGTGGCCGATGCCAGTGTGATGCCTTTGTAGGCCGGGCCGAACAGCATGTCGAATTCAATGCCGAAATTCAGCAGCGACTGCGCATAAAATTGCGCCAGCATGCCGAGCGTCGCACCGTCGTTGAACGCACCGGCATTAAAAAAGTAAGGAGAGGTCCGACCCGCCTTGGTAATGAATTTACCAAAGCGCAAGACATCGCTATCAACCGCAAATCGGATAAAGTCCTGCCGCAAATTGTTCAAATGACTTTCCTTCTGTGCAGCCTTACTGACAAATACTGGTCAGATCAACCGATCATGCCAATTTGACCCGATATTACGACGTCTTTGCAACCTAACGCAAATGTTATGCCTGCGCGCCAGCCACTTCACATCGGTTAAGCTTGCTAACCCTGTCAAAAACCACATTTATGTTAAAAATTATTGCAGCAAACCTGAACGGCATTCGTTCTGCTACAAAAAAAGGGTTTTTTGAATGGATGACACAGCAGAACGCGGACTTTATCTGCGTTCAGGAGCTGAGGGCACAAGCGGCCGACATGGCGCCCGGGATGCTGAACCCGCCCGGCTACCATGGCTATTTTCACTATGCGGAAAAAAAAGGGTACTCCGGCACGGGGATCTATAGCAAGCGCGTGCCCAATGCGGTCATCACCGGTTTCGGTAGCGCAGAATTCGACGCCGAAGGCCGTTACGTGCAATGCGACTTCGACGGCCTGAGTGTGATTTCGGTATATTGCCCGTCGGGGTCATCGAGCGAAGAACGCCAGCTCGCCAAATTTCGCTTCATGGAAGTGTTCCTGCCACATCTTGACATGTTGCGCGCTCGCGGGCGCGAAGTCGTGATCTGCGGCGACTGGAATATCGCCCACAAAGAAATCGACCTTAAAAACTGGCAAGGAAATAAAAAGAATTCTGGCTTTTTGCCCGAGGAACGCGCCTGGCTGTCACGGATCTTCGACGAGCTCCATCTGGTCGACGTGTTTCGCCATGTCGACCAGCGTGCCGAGCAGTACACCTGGTGGAGCAACCGCGGTCAGGCCTGGGCAAAAAACGTCGGCTGGCGCATCGATTACCAGATTGCCACGCCGGGCTTCGCGGCCAAAGCGCATTCGGTGGCGATCTACAAGGACGCCCGTTTTTCCGACCACGCGCCGTTGATCATCGACTACGCGCATTGATGTACACGGCTTGCCCGCATACCGTAGCGGCAGCGTAGCGAAAATCAAAGGGGAAAGTGGCCGGATGCTATCGTCGGCGCCAGCGTCGCATCGGACCCTCGCAGCGGCCAGGGGCAAAACTCTGCCTTCAACTAATTCAGCGAGTTCGGCATGAGCAATCACATGGGTGAAAAGCTTTATTTTACCGGCGCAATTTTCTTCACCCACCGTTCCAATCTCGGGATGACCCATCCGAATCCGGGCATCGACGTACTCGGTATCGAGTCGGGGCTGATCCTGCATCTCGATTAGGCATCGGATCCGGATACAACGATTACATTGATTCCCGGTAGCAGCGGCGGGACCGGAGCGCAGCGCTATTGCGCGACATGTGAGCTGGTCCAGGTCTACCACCGCGCGAGGCGAAAAAGTTAATTCGATGTTGGTTCGACCAACATGGTCCGTGCGCACAAGGCCGTGGTTGGCGGAGCACAAATGAAACCACATCGCGTGTGCATCATTTCGTTCGGAGGGGTGGATGGCGGCGGGCATCAAACTAGAAACCTGACAATGGTTCAGTCGGTGTGTCAGACGCAGAAACGACCCGTCTCAGCCTGCCTGATCTGACATTCTTCCTGCTAAAGCGCGCTGACGTACAAAGCTGGTGACGCATCCCATTTACGCTACGATGAAGATCGGGGAACGAATGCATACCGAAAAAATGAAAGCCGGAGCGGCATTTCCACCGCTGTCGTGGAGTACAGTGGCACATGGCGCGATCACGCCGGCCTCCGGTGATGGTTGGCGTCTCCTGATTGTGTATCGGGGCAAACACTGTCCGTTGTGCCGGGCCTACCTGAATGAACTCAACGGTATGGTCGGTGCATTTGCGAATGCCAACATCACTTTGATGACCCTGTCCGCTGACTCGCAGGAGAAGGCGCAAACCGAAGTGCAGGAATGCGACTGGACGTTTCCGGTCGGCTACGGTTTGACGATGCCGCAAATGCGCACGCTTGGCTTGTACATTTCCGAGCCGCGCTCGCCGCAAGAAGCCGATCACCCGTTTGCCGAGCCCGGTATATTTGTCATCAACCCGCACGGCCAGACGCAGATTATCGACATCTCCAATGCACCGTTCGCACGCCCGGCATTGCCGGAGCTACTGAAAGGATTGCAGTTCGTCATCAGCGAGAACACTCCGATTCGCGGCTGCGCCTGACGAGTCGATGGAGTAGTAACCAAGGCTTTCTGTCGACTGTTGACCATCACGCAGTCACGCGTCAATACCAGACGCATCCACCAGAAGCAGGACAGCATGGCGAATATCCAAAACGGCATGCTTGCTGGCGCGGCCGCGACCGTAGTCTTGTCGACCAGCATCGTCACATTTTCACCATGGACCAATCGTCTTGCCAACCGGTCGCAGCGCTATTTGATCTTGATGTTCAGGTCAGAAAACCGATCGCTCGAATGATCGAAGCTCGGTGCTCGAATGTCCGGTAGTGTTCCCTATATCGTCTGATTTGCCGCATGCCCAGCCGAACAGCCGATAGAACGTGTAGATCAGTTCAATGTACGAAGTGTCGTATTTCGGCGCGCGACCGGAAATGCCACTAGCCCAAGGAGACGGATTGATAAATTGGCTCCTCAGGCCGCCAGCGGGAAATACAGGCTGATCTGTCTGCGCTTTTTTCAAACTCAGGTTGTATCCGGAACAGTTCGTCACCCGGTAATCTGGCTTCTTGCGCTCTGATCCTTCCTTCAGCCTGGCTTCGTAAGGCATGGCAATCATCCATTTTTTTCTTTGGATTGTATTTATTCAACTTTCAGGTCACTACACGCAAGACCCCTTCCAAACCGAGTCATTTCATGCGACTGCTCGTGCTTGCCACTGTGGTCGAGCGCACATAGCGCCTCGAATAGAACGCTTTGTTGATACAAGGTTATCGACATCGGCAGCCATCCAACAACATAATGCGAGCGAGCCATGCCTGTCAGCTCGGCAATGCTTGTTGAAAAGCTGGATCGATACGGTTCGCAGTGCGCGACACAACTTCGACTGTGCGAGAGGCTCGGTGCGCTAACTGTGTCGTCACGCAAGCCGTTACCGGTCGCGGACCGGTCAAAGCGGTGCGGCGCCGCCTTGGCATCACGCTCTGCGCCCGCGAGACCGGCGCCACCATGTAGCCACGGTTCAATCATATTGCTACAAAATCAGCCGAAAATTGCGCCCCTATCGCAAGAGTATTGTGTCTCGGTGGCGAGCATGACCGAGTCGATTGCCATGTGCATCATCATTGCTAACGAATCGATATGACATGGCTGCACTGAGAACGACTACGCTGTATTTCGCCGCCGGCATCGAGGCGGCGGGGGTGATCGTGAACGGCTTGGCAGCGATTGAGGTTCTCATCCTCGCTCTTGTCATTTTCATCCCGTACCGCACCGCACTCAATTATCTCCTGCAAATGGCAATCGACAAGTTCGAATCACGCAGGAACAGCCCTGCCGTGTCGGCATTCAGGAAAGCCTAGAAACCATGCAATTGTTTGGCATCAGCTGGGTCGGTGTGAATCCCGAAAACGGCATGAAACTAATGCTCTCACTGGCTTTTGTTGCCATCGTGCTTGTCGTCAGCGCGGCGTCGCGCTGGCTCGTCGGGCAGGTGCTGAGTCGTACCGACCGCGCCACGATTCAGACCAGGTTCTGGACGCGCCAGGCGGTCAGTTTGATCGCGGCCATCGTTCTGATCGCCGGCCTGCTTTCGATCTGGTTCAACGACCCGACACGACTGGCCACCGCCTTCGGCCTGATGTCGGCCGGCCTCGCCTTCGCGCTGCAGCAGGTCATCACCTCCATCGCCGGCTATTTCGTGATTCTGCGCGGCTCGACCTTCACGGTCGGTGATCGCATCTCGATGGGCGGCGTACGCGGCGATGTGATGCGGCTAGGTTTTATCCAGACAACCATCATGGAGATGGGCCAGCCGCCTTCGGCGCAGTCGGCCGACCCGGCGATGTGGGTCAAGAGCCGGCAGTTCACCGGCCGTATCGTCACCGTCACTAACTCGAAAATCTTCGCCGAACCGGTCTTCAACTATACCCGTGAGTTCCCCTACCTCTGGGAGGAGATGGTGGTCCCGATCACTTACAAGGCCGACCGTGCCAGGGTCGAAGCGATCCTGCTCGAAGCGGCGCATCGGCATGCTGTCGATCCGCATTCGCTAGCGCAGGATGCCAAAAAAAATATCAAGGAACGCTTCAGCATCGAGCCGGTCGATCTCGAGCCGCGCGTGTACTTTCGTATCACCGACAACTGGCTCGAGCTGACGGTGCGCTTCGTCGTGCAGACGCACGGCATCCGCAACGTCAAGGATCTGATGAGCCGCGACATCGTGGTGGCCCTGGACGCGGCTGGCATCGGTATCGCTTCGGCCACGTACGATATCGTCGGCTTCCCGCAGATCGAGCTGCGCACGGCGCCTGCCGTCGCGCGCGCCTAGGCGGTCTGTGTTCGACATCGCCGCCATCTGGCGCATCCTCAATTCGCAATGCGCGCAATCAAAATTCCGGGCAATATCAGAATCCCGTTGGAGCACCATGGATGGTCAGTCAGGAATGCACAATTTTTGGTCAGGCAAGCTGCGCACTTGCGGCAGACGGCAGTATGTTTCTACCCTGTTCTGCTGGGCACTGATGAGCGTGATGATGGGTGTGCTGCCAATGCAGGCGCAGGCCGCCTACCGTGTCGAGCTCGACGCACCTGCGCCGATCAAGGCGCTGCTTGCCGCATATCTCGAGCTGATTCGTTACCAGGACCGGCAAGATCTGGACGATGACCAGTTGAATTTCATGCTGGATACGGTCGCCGCACAAGTCACCCAATTGGCATCGACCGAAGGCTATTTCGCGCCCCAGACCACGGTAAGATTGGACCGCAACTCGGACCTGCCGTTAGTCCGGCTGACAGTCGATGCCGGCCGTCGCACGATGGTCGCGCGTGTCACAGTGGAGGTCGCCGGCACCGCACTGCAACGCTCTCCCGCGCAAGCCGA
>JAYVEF010000187.1:0-3660 GCA_043748965.1 Burkholderiales bacterium | reverse complement strand
GCTGACCCCCACAGCCCGTGGCAACGCGGTTCGAACGAGAATACCAACGGCTTGCTGCGCCAGTACATGCCCAAGGGCGCTGATCTGTCGGTCTACTCGCAGGACGAACTTGACGAGATCGCATTGTCGCTTAATACCCGCCCCCGGCAGACCCTCGGATTTCGTACGCCACTGGCTGTTTATACTGAACACATTGCGCGACTACAGCTTCAACCCGTTTCTATTCATTAACCCAGTGTTGCACTTGGTACTTGAAACCGCCCACTCATCATTCCTCCCATTATAAGGAACATGCCAAGCACGGCAGCCAGAGCCAGCGCACCTATGGCGGTCAGCAGCACAACGATGGGATGCGTATTTCTGTTCATCAAGGGGCTCCTCGTTCATGATTAAAATGCTGGCTCTTGAGCCAGCATACGGACATTTCCGGTACGGGCCTGAGAAACGCAGACACGAATCGGATCGACTTATATGGCGTGCGGTCAAGCTAAGACGCACGGCCAACTAATCGAATGTGCTGCATCCAGACCTACGAAATGGGCGCCGATCAGCAACAGATGATTACGCATGTTGACGCCAGTACCTGCTTTTACAGCATTGAACTGATATCGGATGCGCCTGTTGGGTAAGCAAACATCGTGGTCTTCAACTCATCTGTTGTCAGGCCATGACGGATTGCAAGACCGAAGATGTTGATCACCTCATCAACATGGGGACCAACCAAGTGGGCGCCGATCACGTGATCCGTTTCTTGATCAATCAACACTTTGTAGCCATAGACCGGTTCGGCTTGTTGCCGAGCGGTGAACCATGTTGGCGTTTTCTGGCTTTGAAGACGAAATTTAATGCCTTTTTCCCGCGCCTTGGTTTCCGTTAGTCCTACCGATGCAATCGGGGGAATGGTGAAAGCAACGCTTGGCACGCCTTGGTAGTTCGGTTTTTGATGGTTTCCCTTTAATAGATTAGTCGCCACAACCTTGGCGTCATGACCTGACACGGGGGTAAGCGGAGGGCCCATCTGCGCCGCGTCACCTGCCGCATAAACGCATGCATTCGACACGCTCTGCAGGTATTCATTGAGTTTCAACTTACCGTTGTCATGTTCGACTCCAGCAGCTTCAAGATCAAGTGCTGCATGGTTGGGTGCGCGCCCGGCCGCATGCAAGATCAGATCTGCTTCTGTCACAAACTGCTTTCCGTGACGAGTCGACGTGACCTCGTAGATGTCGCCCACTTTCTTGACCGACTCCACTGACGTTTTGGTCTGGACGTCGATGCCCAGCGCTGCAAATGACTCCATCAGCCAGCCGACCAGGTCAGTATCGAATTCAGTCAGCATGCGCTCGGCATGCTGCAAAATCGTAACATTTGCGCCTGCGCGAGCAGCAATGTGCGAGAACTCAGCCGCTATATACCCGCCGCCGACGAGAACAATGCGCTTGGGGAGGGCATCTAGCTCTAAAAATCCTTCGTTGTCCATCAGGTGCTCTTCGCCGGGAATATGCAACTTTATCGGCTCAGCGCCGGAGGCGATCAGGATGTGTTTTGCGTCCAACGTCTGATCATTGACCATCAAAGCATTTTTGCCGACAAATCGTGCTTTGCCGTGATACGTATCGATGCCCTTGCTCTTGTACAGGTCCTCCATTTTTTCTGGTACCGGGTCCGTAAAAGTGCGCTTGAATGCCATCAGCCTGGACCATTCGATATGCACATCGCCCGCCACGCCTTTACCAAACATCCGGTGCGCATGGTCAAACGCGTCGATCCCGCCGATTAACATCTTTTTCGGGTCGCACCCCCGTAGCGCGCACGTTCCACCGAACGGCCGGAAATCGATGACTGCCACCGTCCAGCCGGCCTCGCGTACACGCATTGCTGCCGTCGTTGCTGCCGTTCCGGTACCGATGATTACCAAGTCATATTGCTTGCTCATGTTGCCTCCATTTGGTCATATTGCAAATTTTCGGAAAAATCACTCGTGAAGCGCGGTCACTTTCTCTCCTACGCTTCTGTAGAGGCAGATCGTTACTTCGGTTTCACGGCGCAAGTACCCTCCTTGCGCGGGCAGGTTGCACTCCCGCACATGGCAGGTACCAAGCATCACCACGGCGCTTTCGCTTGCCCTGACCACGCCAGCCATGCATCTGCCGATGTCATCGACCTGAGCACCTGCTTAGCCAGCGCAGCACGACAGTTGTGTGACGTCCTTGAAAAAGGTCTGGGCACACAGCTTCAGGCCTTCGACCATCGTCAGGTATGGAAACAGTTGGTCGCCGAGCTCCTGCACGGTCATGCGATTGCGAATTGCCAGTACCGCCGTCTGAATCATCTCGCCGGCTTCTGCAGACAGGATCTGTGCGCCGATCAGCCGACCGGTCTTTTTATCGGTGACCAGCTTGATGAAGCCCGTTGTATCGAAGTTTGCTAGCGCGCGCGGCACGTTTTCCAGTGCCAGCGAACGACTGTCGACCTCGAAGCCTTGCGCGACGGCGTCCGCCTCACTCAAGCCGACGGTCGCGACCTGCGGATCCGTAAAAATGACTGCGGGCGTTGCCGTCAGATCGAGCACCGCGTCGCCGCCCATCATGTTTCTGGCCGCACGCGTGCCGGCTGCCGCCGCCACGTACACGTACTGCGGTTGATTGGTGCAGTCGCCTGCCGCATAGATATGGGCAACGGAGGTGCGCATGTGCTGGTCGATGATCACTGCACCGGTCGCATCAGTCGTTACGCCCGCTGCCTCCAGGCCGAGTCCGCGCGTATTGGCGTCGCGTCCGGTAGCAATCAACAGCCGGTCGCCGGTGATCATGCCAGCGCCCGTTTCTAGATGAAACGAGCTGCCGTCATGACGCACGTTGCTAATCCTGGTGTGCGTCAGGATGCGCATGCCCTCGGCTTCGAGTGCTTGTTGCAGTCCGGTGCCGATCGCAGGATCTTCCTTTGACAGCAGCGTCGAACGTGCAATCAGGGTGACCTTGGAGCCAAGACGTAAAAATGCTTGCGCGAGTTCCAGGGCAACAACCGACGCCCCGTAGACCAGCAGGTGCTCCGGCGCCTGATCCGCCAGCAAAGCGGTCGTCGAGGTCCAGTACGGTGTGTCGGCAAGACCGGGTGTCGAAGGCGTGATCGGCGAGCGACCGGTGGCAATCAAAACACGATCTGCGGCAAAGCGTTGCGGCATGTCGGTCGCAGGCGTCACTTCAACAGTATGCGCGTCGATGAACCGCGCCCGCCCCTGTACTAGCGTGATGGCCGGATTCGATTCCAGAATGGCTTCGTATTTCGCGTAGCGCAACTCTTCCACGCGGCTCTGCTGCTGTGCCAGCAGCGCACCCCGATCGATGGTTGGCCGATGCGCCTCGATTGCCGGGAACGGGTGGTGTGCCTGCTGATGGGCAAGCTGGGCCGCCCGGATCAGGATTTTCGAGGGCACGCAGCCGACATTGACACAGGTGCCGCCGACAATGCCGGCTTCGACGATCGTGACTGTTGCGCCTTCTTCAACGGCTTTCAGCGCCGCCGCAAACGATGCCGACCCGCTACCGATGATAACCACTTTCAGCGATTCATCGCCCTTGACCCCTGGCGCCGTACCTGTGTTGTCCAGGTGGGCATCATAGCCTTTCGCGCGAATCGCCTGGATGATCGTCTCTGCCG
>JAYVEF010000186.1:0-3698 GCA_043748965.1 Burkholderiales bacterium | reverse complement strand
CGCCCGCATCGCGCGCATTTGGCCTTTGCATTTGGTGTGCCTGTTGTTGACGCTGATTCTGGTGACGCTGCCGGAGCCTTTCAATCCTGTGGCGCTGGGATTGAATCTGATGTTGCTGCATGCCTGGGTACCCTTCGACCGAATATTTTTTTCGTATAACTATGTCTCATGGAGTATTTCGACCGAGTTGTTTTTCTACCTGATGTTTCCACTGCTGGTGACGCGCCCGGTCCGCTGGACTGGTTTGGCGATCTTGATTGCTTTAAGCTTGGTGGCGGCGTTCGGATGGGCGGTTGACCAGGCCGATCTGACGACGTGGGACACCGCCGGCAATCAATTATCGGCAACCGGATTGCTGTACACAAACCCGCTCGCGCGATTGCCTGAATTTTTGATTGGCATGGCGACCGGGCGATTTTTTTTGCGGCCGCAAGATGCCGTCAACCCGTCCGAGATACGTGGGTCTGTTGCCGAAATTCTGGCGCTTGCGGGATTGTTCGCCGGTTATCTGATGCTGCAGCACGGCTTCGCGCCGTTCGTGCATGCACTGCTATTGCGCAGCGGATTTACTGACTTGCCGTTGAGTGCGGGCACGGCTGAAGTGACGCTGCTCGGGCAAATCAGTCCATTCGCCAGCACGCTGGTCACGGAGTGGGCCGACCACGTCGGGCTGGCGCCGTTGGCTGCGCTGGTGATTTACGTCTTTGCCCAGCGGCGTGGTCTGGTATCGAAGGCGCTGTCGCACCGCTGGCTGATGTTTGCCGGCGAAATCAGCTTTGCGCTGTACCTGCTGCACCAGCTAATATTGCGCGCGCTGCAGCAGCATGTCCATCAGCTTGGCAGCGTGGATTTTATGTTGTACCTGACCGCTGTGTTGCTCTTGGCTGCGCTGCTGCATCTGCTGGTCGAAAAGCCGGCACGGCAGTGGCTGGTGCGGCGCTTCGATTCCGCCGCTGCGCCAAGTGCTTCGGCTTGATGCACGCAGCCGTGCTTATAATCGTAGATCGATCCATCCATCCATCCATCCATCCATCCATCCAGATAATCATGATTAGCCATCTATCGACGGTTCGCAACTGATGCGTATTCTGCTGGCCGAAGACGACCCGATGATAGGCGCGGCGATACGGTCTGCCCTGCGTAGCGACGGCTATGCAGTGGACTGGGTTCGGGATGGCAACGCTATCGAACAGGCCTTGGCCCTCGAACACTCTGATCTGGTGCTGCTCGATCTTGGTTTGCCGGACAAGGATGGGCTGGCGGTGCTGCAGGCAATACGGCGTGCCCGGCGCACACTGCCGGTAATCATCATCACTGCGCGCGATGGCATCGGCGCGCGCATCGCAGGGCTTGATGCCGGTGCCGACGACTATGTAATCAAGCCGTTCGATCTGGATGAACTGGCGGCACGGATACGTTCGACGCTGCGCCGCAGCGCCGGACAAGCCGGTGCTGAAATCGAGTTGCACGGCGTGCGCTTCGATCCAGCCACCCGTGCGGTGCAGCGGGATGGTCAGTCGGTGACGCTGTCGGCGCGGGAGTCTGCGATCGTCGATGCACTGCTGCTGCGTCCCGGTGCGATCTTGTCGCGCGCACAGCTTGAGGAGCGCCTGTATGGCTGGGGCGATGAGGTTGAAAGCAATGCCGTCGAAGTGCATATTCATGGCATCCGTCGCAAGCTCGGCGCCAATTTCATTCGCAATGTTCGTGGCGTCGGGTATTTCATTGCCAAACCGGAGCCTGCAGCATGACGTCGATTCGGGCCCGTCTGTCGGCTCTGCTACTGCTGGCCGCTGCCGCGACTGCGCTGGCGCTCGGTTTGGTGACCTATCGCCATACACTGTTCGAGAATGAGGCGCTGTTCGACTACCAGTTGCGTCAGATCGCACTATCATTGCGCGACCAGGGCGTGGTCGATAATCCGGTTGGGGCCGATGGTAACGATCCGCTCGAAGTCGTGGTGCAGATTTGGGCTGCCAGCGGCACCATGCTTTATCTGTCGCGCCCGGGTGATCCATTGTTTTCTCAGGCGGTACTAGGTTTTACCGATGTCGATGCGGGCCGGCGGCGCTGGCGCGTCTTCAGCCTGGCCGCGCACGACCGCGTGATTCAGGTGGCGCAACCACTGGCATTGCGGCGTGACCTGGCTGCAGCGGCGGCGCTCGGTAGTTTGTGGCCTCTGCTGGCTTTCGCGCCGTTGATGGCGCTGCTGATCTGGTGGCTGGTGGGGAACTCTCTGGCGCCACTGCGGCGGCTGGCACACGACCTTGAAACGCGCGACGCCGGCAGTCTTGAACGGCTTGCCGATACCGGTTTGCCGGACGAGATCGCGCCTTTGGCGCAGGCTCTGAATGCCTTGCTGGCGCGCCTGCAAAAGGCCTTTACGTATCAACGTGGCTTTGTTGCCGACGCGGCGCACGAGTTACGTTCGCCGCTCACCGCGTTGAAGCTGCAGCTGCAACTGCTGGAGCGTGCCATCGATACCGATGCACGCCGCGAAGCGTTGCACCAGTTGCATGCGGGCGTTGACCGTGCCGCTCACCTGATAGCACAGCTGCTGACCGCCGCACAGACCGATCCGAACGACACCGCAGCACAGCCCGCCCCGCTGGACTTTTCCGAATTGGTACGTCAGTCGATTGCCGAAATATTCGTATTGGCAGAAACCCGCAATATCGACCTGACGCTGGACGCCCCCGCCAGTTGCGTGCTGTCGGGGGATGCGCCGCGTCTGCAAATTCTGGTGCGCAATCTGATTGACAACGCGTTGCGTTACGCGCCGCAAGGCGGCTGCGTGCAGGTGGCGGTAGTCACTTCGGACACGCAGGTTAGCCTGTGCGTCGACGATAACGGCGCGGGTCTAGCGGCGTTTGATTCACAGCGCGCCTTCGACCGCTTTTATCGTGGCCGTACCAATGACCAAAGCGGCAGCGGTTTGGGCTTATCCATTGTCAAGAATATCGTCGATCAGCATCACGCTGCGATCGCGCTGTCACAGTCTGCGCTCGGTGGTCTGCGGGTTGTGGTGCGGTTTCCAATTGTGCCGGCGGCCTCAAAAAAACTGGATCGCTTAAGTTTGTCTTAAGTCTGCCGTCCTATCGTTGTGTGGTTGGAAATCCCGACGCAACCATCACCAAGGAAGCAGACATGAACATGAGATCGATGATATTTGCGCTCGTCGCTGCGGGCGTTTTAACTGGCACGGCAAGTGCGGTGAGCTGGAGTCCGTCCGACTGGTTTGCTCACAACAAGCATCCGGTCGCAGCTACCATGGCAGTGGTCAGCCCGACTCAGTCATTGCAGGCGCCCGTTGCGCCGATCGGCATGATGATGGCGCCCAACTATCGTGCGATCGTCGAACGTTATGGTTCTGCGGTAGTAGGCATCAATACGCAGGGTGTGGCCAAGACCGCGCTGAACGGTGCAGGGCCCGACGGTGCGATGACAGATGATCCGTTCTCGCAATTTTTTCAGCGCATGCCACGCCCCGACGTGCCCGTGCGCGGGCAGGGTTCAGGCTTTATTGTCAGTTGTGACGGTGTGATTCTGACCAACGCCCACGTGGTGCGGGATGCCGATGAAGTCATCGTCAAACTGAGTGACCGACGCGAATATAAGGCCAAGGTACTCGGTAGTGATCTGGCCACCGATGTCGCGGTATTGAAGATCGACGCCGGCAGTCTTCCGATAGTCAGTCT
>JAYVEF010000185.1:0-11837 GCA_043748965.1 Burkholderiales bacterium | reverse complement strand
GACAAAAATCTCCCTCTTATTTGTCTTCTGAGGTATCCTCCGGCGCTGGCATGCTATTTGGACAATTCGCTAACGTGGGTTCAATCCACGGCCTTTCAGCGCGGAAGCAACCGCTAACGCAAGATGCAAAAAGTCGCTGTTCTCCCCCTCCTTCCTGGCGTGTGCAATGTCGACAAAATTCTTCCTGGTGATTCTCGCAATCATGCTGGCACTCACGGCGGCAATTGGAATAATGGCTCCGATCTCGGAGAACGCCGCAGCGCGCGCCACGGCAGCGATCGCTGATGTCGATGATGTCTGGCGTGCAGCCTTGCCACGTGACCCGACGGCCGCGACCGCGGCTTACATGGCGCGCCTGTCGCCGCTCGCAAAAGCCCAATCGGATGCGTACTTTGAAGGCGGATACTGGTTGCGGCTATTGAGCTTTGTGGCTACGCTGCTGGCTTGCCTGGTGCTTCTGGCTGCCCGAACCTTGCAACGCATCGGTACCGCGATCGAGCGAACCCCGCTGCGGCGATTGCAATCCGTGATCGTGCCCATGGCGTTCATTCTTTTACTGACTTTGTTGACGGCGCCGCTGGAGGTGTACCAAGGATTTTATCGGGAACACGCGTATGGCCTTGCCAACCAGAGCTTCGGTGCGTGGCTCGGCGAGCAGGCGATTTCTACAGCGATCGGCTGCGTGGTTGGCGGCTTGTTCCTTGCAGCGATCTGGCGTCTATTAAGCCAGGCGCCGCAGCGCTGGTGGATCTGGGGAACCGGCGTTTCAGTATTGTTTTTGGTGGTGGGCCTGATGTTCGGACCGGTATATATAGACCCGCTCTTCAATACCTACAAGCCGCTCTCCGATGGACCCATCAAGGCGGCGATTCTGTCAATGGCACGGGCTAGCGGCGTGCCAGCCGATAACGTCTATCAGGTCGATTCTTCTCGACAAAGCAATCGCATCAGCGCGAATGTTTCCGGCATCTTCGGGTCGGCTGCGATACGACTGAACGACAACTTGCTAAAGCGAACCTCGCTGGCCGAAATAAAGGGTGTGATGGGCCACGAGTTAGGTCACTACGTGCTGAATCACATTTACAAAATGCTGCTGGCGTTTGGATTGATCATCGGCGTCGGCTTTGCTTTTTTGAACTGGTCGATGCATGCATCGATCCGCCGCTGGGGATCAGCCTGGGCCATCAGCGGACCTGCCGATCCGGCAGCGTTACCGCTGTTTGCAGTATTGTTCTCACTCTATTTTTTGTTGATGACACCGGTCGTCAACTCGCAAATTCGCATCGATGAAACCGAAGCCGACATCTTTGGATTGAACGCAGCGGCCGAGCCGAACGGCTTTGCAGAAGTTGATCTGAAGCTGACCGAATACCGCAAATCCGATCCAGGCGACCTTGAGGAATTTTTGTTCTTCGATCACCCAAGTCCGCGTAAAAGAATATATTCGGCGATGCGTTGGCGCGCCGAGCACATGCCGCCCGGCGCACTCACACAGCAGCCGCCTGCTGTTCCGACTGCGCCCAAATGATGCGCTGACTGGTAGCGCAGACCTGATCGTGCAACCGCTTGATCTGATCATGATTTTGGCGCAAACCCAGCGATTGCTGTTCCATGACGGTCTGCACCGTTGCCGGCAACTCTCGGCCCAACGCGTCACGGTAGGTATCCAATGTGACATCCACACCACACTCGCATTCATGCAGAGCTGCCTCGCCATGGCTACCGACAACTGCGTTTTTAATGTCAACCTTGTATCGATGAGTGGCCCCTGAAAGGCTGCCGCGCGTTTCCGACTTGCTTCTATCGGCACGCATCAGATCCTGCATCTCGCGACTGGCGGTGGCGGAGCTTTGCGTGCAATTGATAAATAACGATTTCAGCCGCTAATCGGTGGCGTCCTCTGCACACGCGCGAAAGTCTTCTTTGCCATCCTTGCAAGATTCAATCAGACTGTCCAGGGTTGAAGCGATCTCGTGGTTTTCCCTGATTGAACCTTTTTCGCTGGCGAGAGAACGCCTTAACGAAATAGGCGTCAGGGTGGCGTACTGTCAATTCTGCTCAGGGGCAATCAACGTGCCACGCACGCACCGATTGCAACGGAGCGCGTCGCGTCGTTTTGACGGCAGATTCTACTGCGCACAGAAAATTTTTCCGATCATTCCGGGCGCTCTGCAGACATTGACCTGAGGTAAAATATTGTGCCTCTCAGTATGCCTTTTCGCGTGACTCCGCCATACCGGTGTCTCGCATAGCCGTCTACATTGAAACTGTTCTCATGCTGCGTCTTACCGAAATTCAACTTCCGCTCGATCACGATCAGGATTCCCTCCAAACAGCAGTACTGACGCGCCTCGGAATTTCTACGGATGACCTGTGCGGCTTTACGATTTTTAAACGCAGTCATGACGCCCGAAAAAAATCAGCGGTTTTGCTGATCTACTCGCTAGATGTCACAGTGCGCGACGAAGCAGAGGTATTGCAGCGGGTTGGCGGCAACCGCCTGATCATGCCCACGCCGGACACGAGCTACCGCTTCGTAGCCTCGGCACCGCGCCAGCTGATGCATCGCCCGCTGGTAATCGGAAGCGGACCGTGTGGCCTGTTCGCAGGCCTAATTCTGGCGCAAATGGGATTCAGACCGATCATCCTCGAGCGCGGAAAATCCGTGCGCGAGCGCACCAAGGATACCTTCGGTCTGTGGCGCAAGCGTGTGCTTCACCCGGAATCGAATGTGCAATTCGGTGAAGGCGGTGCCGGCACTTTTTCGGACGGCAAGCTTTACAGTCAGATCAAGGACCCGCTTCACTACGGTCGCAAGGTACTGATGGAATTAGTCAAGGCGGGGGCCCCGCCTGAGATTATCTACGTCAGCAAACCGCACATCGGCACCTTTCGACTGGTCAAGGTAGTCGAACAGATGCGCGCCACCATCGAGTCCCTAGGCGGCGAATTTCGCTTCGAAAGCCGGGTCGATGACGTACTCATCGAGGCCGGAAATATACGTGGTTTGTGGCTTGCCGATGGCACCGAATTACGCAGCGACCATGTGGTGCTGGCGATTGGTCACAGCGCTCGCGATACGTTTGAAATGCTGCACCGGCGTGGCGTCTATATCGAGGCGAAGCCATTTTCGATCGGATTTAGAATCGAGCATCCGCAGTCAGTAATCGACCGCAGCCGCTTCGGCGTGAATGCCGGGCACCCTATTTTGGGTGCAGCCGATTACAAGCTGGTACACCACGCCAGCAACGGCCGTTCGGTCTACAGCTTTTGCATGTGCCCGGGCGGCACCGTGGTTGCCGCGGCGTCCGAGCCGGAGCGCGTGGTAACCAACGGTATGAGTCAGTATTCCCGAAATGAGCGCAATGCCAATAGCGGCATCGTAGTTGGCATCACTCCGAACGACTACCCCGGCGACGCGCTCGCTGGCGTTGCTTTTCAGCGTCAATGGGAATCTCAAGCGTATCTGCTGGGCGGTCGCAATTACAATGCGCCAGGCCAGTTGGTCGGTGACTTTATCGCCAATCGTCCCTCCAGCGAACTGGGTGCGGTGACACCGTCCTACACGCCTGGAGTGCAGCTCGGCGATCTCAACACAGCCTTGCCGGGTTACGCCATCGACGCCATCCGCCAGGCCTTGCCTGAGTTCGACAAGCAGATTCGCGGCTTCGCAATGCAGGACGCTGTTCTGACCGGCGTCGAAACTCGCACATCCTCACCCATCCGAATCAAACGCAACGATCGGTGTCAGAGCATGAACACCGTCGGTTTGTTTCCAGCAGGCGAAGGCGCCGGATACGCTGGCGGCATTCTGTCGGCGGCAGTCGATGGTATCAAGGTAGCTGAAGCGGTAGCGCTCAGCATCCTGCACGGCCCCCCCGCTCGCGCGTGATGCGTTGACAATTTGCTCGGAGTGTCACGCCAAGCGGCAATGAGTCGATTCTTTTGTTAATATCAGGAAAAGTATTTATCCTTTTTTAACTTTTCGTACCGAATCGCTTTGACACTGTCCAACTGAACGACCGCAATTCAACCAAGCGTGACTAGAAAGTACACAGGAACCAGGTCTTTGCTCGCCTTGGCACTCTTCGGCGCCTGGCTCTGCGGGTGCGACCTGTTGTATCGGCCGGCGGAGCGCCCCGCCTTTCAGTACAAGGCTGACGGCGGCGGCAGCGGCGCCTTGATGACGGTGTTTTCAGATGTAGATCTACCGCTACCGAGCCTGCAAAACATCGCCGCCAAAAATCCGTCGTTCGTGCTTACATCGGGCCAGCTTCCGCCCGGGCTGAAGCTGGACGAAAATACCGGAAAAATCGCCGGTGTTCCGCTCAAGCCGGGACAATTCTCCGCCACCATCGGGTTGAAGATCGACGACCACACAACCTTGCTGACGACCCCGCTGGTGCTCCGGATCGACGATCAGACGTTGCGATACGACGGTATCATCAACAACGTACTAACACTGGAATCGGGCGCGGTGCTGGCACCTTTCTCACCACCGCCCATCAAGCTTGCCACGGGCGTTACGCCGCATTTTGCAGCCATCGGTCCGACGTCACTGCCGGACGGTCTCTTGATCGATCCTGATACTGGCCGTATCAGTGGCACGCCAACGCGCAATGGCGTGTTCGAGATCAAGGTCGGCATGACGTTGCACTACCGCGACAGAACCCGCACCTACGTTGTATCGGTGCCCTGCTTGATCAAAATGCGTGCGGCATCGTCGTCATCCGGTGGCGTACGCGGTTAGGTACCTTTCCTGCACGCTATCAACGCATACCGTCGAAACCGCCTGTTCGGGCTACTGCGCCGGCGCGGATGGTTGCGCTGGACTCCCGGCTGCCAAGCGTTTGGCCAGCCCGTCAGCGATATCGTTGTGATCGAATTTTTTGGCAAGGTCGATCCCGCTCAGGCCCAACTGATTTTTAAGCGTCGCATCGGCACCTTCATCGAGTAGCAGCTTGACGGTTTTGCTCTGGCCGCTGCGTGCGGCCATCATCAGCGGCGTAGTGCCGTTAGGCGATGCAGCGTCGATGTATGCGTAGTGGTCCAGCAACAACTGCACGATCTCGTCGGCCCCTGCCGCAGCAGCGTAATGCAGCGCTGTCCAGCCGGGCCGATTGACTTCGGCATCTTTAGCGAGAAGTACTTCGACCGCGCCTTTATTACTGCTGAATGCCGCGATCATCAGCGCCGTATCACCATTTCGTGCCTTGACCTCAAGGTCCAGTCCGGACGCTTTCAACAGCACCTCCACAGCGCGCAAATGTTCTTCGCGCAGGGCCAGCATCAGACCGGTTTCGCCCCGTTCGGTATCGATGGTATTGGGGTCGAAGCCACGCTCCAGCAGCTTTTGAATCTGGTACCACTGGTCGTGCCGGACTGCATTAAAAAATTCGTGATCAGAGCCGGCTTGCGCGGCCAGCGGAAATAGCAAAGCGGCCAACAGCGCACTGCCAACGATGCGGCGCAAACCAAAATTGCATCGGTCAAACATGGACAGTCTGAGCAATCGCGGGTGCGATTACACGCGAAATATCGAACAACGTAAAAAAATTATCGGTGGTTTGCTGCGCGACCCGCGCGAGCGGAACGTCTTTTAATTGTGCGATAAATTCGGCAACGTGGCGGACCAAACCCGGTTCGTTGATTTTACCGCGGTGCGGTACGGGCGCAAGGTAAGGCGAGTCTGTTTCAATTAGCATGCGCTCCAGCGGAACTGCCCGTGCCACGGCCTGAAGATCACGCGCGCTTTTGAACGTAACGATGCCCGAGAATGAAATATAAAATCCCATCGCAATCGCAGCCTGCGCAACCTCGAGCGATTCAGTGAAACAGTGCATCACGCCGGCAGCACCGCCCCCGTCGGTGCCGGCACCCTCTTCGCGCATGATCCGGATCGTGTCAGCTGAAGCTGCCCGGGTATGAATGATCAATGGCTTACCGGTCGCGCGCGAGGCGCGGATGTGCACTCGAAAGCGCTCACGCTGCCACTCGAGATCACCTTTTAGCCGAAAATAATCGAGTCCGGTTTCGCCGATGGCAACAATTTTTGGGTGGTGCGAAAGCGCGACCAGTTGCTCTACCGTGGGCTCTGGGGTATCCACGTAATCCGGATGCACACCGACCGACGCAAAAATATGTGGATATCGCTTTGCTAGCGCGAGGACATGCGGGAAATCCGGCAGGTCGACCGAGACGCACAGTGCATGCGTGACCTGATTGTCAGCCATGCGCGCAAGAATTTCAGGCAGGCGCGCAACCAGTTCCGGAAAATTGATATGGCAATGGGAATCGATATACATAGCTGAATTGTACCGGCACCCTGAAATTGCCGGCTTACGATCCTCGGTGGTTGTTCGCAATATCGCAACGGATTGCGCTTACCGCCACTCTCATCGACGCAACGCCGTCGACAGTGCCAGCGGCGGCACTAAAGCGTATGGGTAGCGCGCGAGGAGCCCAGCGCTGCACCGAGCAGTTCTTCAATGCGTTGGCGCGCACGTTGACCGCTTTCGTCCGCCGGCAGATGCACACCGATGCCCTGTGCTTTATTGTTATTTGCGCCTGCTGGTGTGATCCAGCCGACCTTGCCGGCGATAGGATATTTGCTGGGGTCGTCCATCAGACTCAAGATCAGATAAATTTCGTCACCGATGCGGTACGACTTGTTTGTAGGGACGAAGATCCCGCCATTCGTCAGAAACGGCATATAGGCCGCATACAACGCTGACTTTTCTTTGATCGCCAGTGACAGTACCGAGGGTCGTGCGACGCCGGTGCCGGCCGCGGTGGCCGGACTTGCAGGAATCTCTGCCATGCTTAAACCTCCTGTGAAAACAGCTGCACATAATCGAGCAGCATGTCTTCGATGAACAGCTTTGCCGACAGCGGATGTTCGGCGACCGCGCGACGCTGACCAAGCTGGCCAAGTTGCTGCAGCAGCGCTGCTTGCGATAGCTGGTCGGCAAGCCCGGAAAGTGCGCTCAAATACTTTGGATAATACCGGAGTTTTCCGGATAATTTTAGACTGCACAGATCATGTGTCCAGCGCTGCAGGCAAACGACCAGGTCGACCACCGGCCATTTTTGCAGGCGTTCGGCAGTCTTCAGGGCGGCTTCCACCGATGGACGCCCAAGCATGGTCAACAATTCATCCTGCGCGTCACGTGCGCCGGTCTGAGCCAGCGCCAGCGCTGCCAGTGGTGCACCACCCTGCTCTGCCAACCAGGTGTTTGCCTCTTTGATCTGTTGCGCTTCCAACCACGCCAAGCCTTGCGCGTGGGGCGGCATTGGCAGCGCAAATTGCCGACAACGCGACAAAATGGTCGGCAGAAGCCGATCAAGGCTGTTCGATACCACTAAAAATACCGTCTCCGGTGGCGGCTCTTCAAGAGTTTTCAGCAGCGCATTAGCGGAGGCACTATTCATCGCTTCGGCCGGATACAGCAGTACCACGCGCTTGCCCTGCCGATGCGTCGAAAGATTCATGAAGTTGCCCAGCGCGCGAATCTGCTCGATGCGGATATCCTTCGACAGTGCCTTGGCCGCCTTTGCCGGTTTTTTGGTGTCGCTTGCGTCCGGATTTTCCTCCTCGCCCTCACTATCGTCACCGTCCAGCACTTCGGGACGAATGCGGCGATAGTCCGGGTGGCTGTACTGATCGAACCAGCCGCAAGACAGACAAGTCCCACAAGCGTGGCCATCCGCAGCACGGTTTTCGCACAATAGCGACGCTGCAAATGCCTCCGCAAATGCCGTTTTGCCGATTCCTGGATTGCCATGAAACAGAATCGCATGCGGCAGGCGCGCGCGTAGATGCTGCAGTTGCTGCCAGGCCGTCCCGTGCCACGGAAAAATTTTCGTGCTCATCGCGCGATAAGACCTGAATTACGAGTCAGTGCGACTTCATGGCCGCGCCTTCGCCGGATCTGCATCATGGGATCAATCGCGTGACAGTCTGCGCCAGCGTGGCGCGTACCGCGTCCATTGGTCTGGTTGAATCGATGACCGCGAACCGTGCCGGAAACTGATTTGCACGGCGCAAATACTCCGCCCGTACGCCGCTGAAAAATACGCTCTGCTCCTGTTCGAACTTGTCCGGCGCACGCGTGGCGTCGAGTCGCGCACGCGCTACTTCCAGCGGGACATCGAACAACAAGGTCAGATCGGGTTGCAATAAAGGATGGACCCAATTTTCGAGCTGAGCCAACTTTTCCAGCGACAGGTGTCGGCCCCCACCCTGATAGGCAAAACTGGCGTCGGTAAAGCGATCTGAAATCACCCAGTCGCCGCGCGCCAACGCCGGTTCGATCACCTGCGCCAGATGCTCACGGCGACTGGCGAACATCAGCAACGCTTCGGTTTCAAGATGCATGGTCTGATGCAGCAGCAGCTCACGCAACTGCTCGCCCAAGGCTGTCCCGCCGGGCTCGCGCGTCGTCACCAGCGAAATGCCACGGGCGCGTAGCAGGTCGGCGACAAACCCGATGTGACTGGTTTTTCCAGCGCCGTCGATGCCTTCGAAAGTGATGAATTTTGCGTTATGCATCGCTCTATTGTCGCTGGTATTTAGTCACGGCCCGGTTGTGATCGGTGAGGTTGTTCGAGAATGCACTGCTGCCGTCCCCTCGCGCAACGAAGTACAGCGAATCGGTCTTGTCGGGATTGAGCGCTGCGTTTAGCGCGGCCGTGCCCGGTAATGCGATCGGGGATGGCGGCAGACCTGCGCGCAAATAAGTATTGAAAGGCGTATCGGTTTCAAGATCACGCTTGTGAATGGTTCCCTGATATCTTTCGCCCATGCCGTAGATCACGGTCGGATCGGTCTGCAATAACATGCCGCTTTTCAGCCGGTTGATGAAGACCCCCGCAATCAATCCGCGCTCACCTTTTTGACCGGTCTCTTTTTCAACAATCGAGGCCATGGTCAGTGCTTCATAAGGTGTCTTGTACGGCAACGACAGATCGCGTTTTTCCCATGCGTTGTTAAGACGCTTCAGCATCGCGGCGTGTGCCTGGCGATAGATTTTCAGGTCGCTGACGCCTTTGCCGAACTGGTAGGTATCCGGAAAAAACAGCCCTTCAGGCAACGTGAAATCAGTGGTGATTTTAGCTAGTAGCTCTGTGTCGCTCAACGCTGCAGTATCGTGTTTCAACGCGGGATGCAAGGCAATCGCCTGGCGCATCTGCCGAAAAGTCCAGCCTTCGATAATCGCCAGAGATTCCTGCGCGAACTCGCCACGAACCAGTTGATTGATCAAGCGTAGCGGAGTGGTGCCGGGCTTCAGTTGATAATTTCCGGCCTTGAGTCGCGCGCTTTTTCCGGTGGCCCGGGTCAGTGCCTCGAACAGCATTGGATTCACCGGAACCCCTTGCGTTACCATCTGCTGGATTGCGCTGTGCACGCCGCTACCCGGCGTCACAGCAAACTCAATGACCGGTTGGCCAGCCGCGGTAAGCGGTTGACGTGCCCACAGCACGATACCGATTACCCCCGCGAGGGCAACAAAAATCAGCACGAACAGGAGTCTCTTCATCGGTCTCACAAGTTTCTGGTCTGCCGGCGCAAAGTCGGTGACACATCTATAATCAACCGACAATAATAAACGCTAACCGAAATCTATTTTGAAATATTCAATCGACCATGACAGACTGGAAGAATTTTCTTGCACGACTATCTGTGCCTGCGGGCCAGGACAGCCGCCCGTGCGCTACGGCTGAAGACGGCTTCGTAGTACCACTCGATGACCTTGGCTTGATCGAATTCAGCGGAGACGAAGCGGCAATTTTTTTGCATGGGCAACTGACCAACGACGTCGAACACCTCGGTCTGCAAGAAGCCCGTCTGGCGGGGTACTGTTCGCCGAAAGGCCGCTTGTTGGCGACTATACTGATGTGGCGCAGTGCGCAGGGGATCGTTCTGGAAGTTGCGCGCGGTCTACAGGATTCAGTGCAAAAGCGCCTGCAGATGTATGTGCTGCGCGCCAAGGTCAAGGTAACGGACGTGACCGGGGATTACGTGGTGCTTGGCGTGGGCGGGAGAGGCGCCGGCGCGGTACTGACGCAATGGTTCCCAAACTTGCCGTCCCTGCCGCACACCACGGTAGACGGAACTGTCGGCATGTTGATTCGGGTCGCCGACGGGCTCGGCCAGCCGCGCTATCAATGGATCACCTCGCCCACCAATGCGATGGCGGTGTGGCCAGCGCTGACGGCGCGTCTGCATCTGGCCGATACGAACCTTTGGAGGCTCACTGAAATCGCGGCTTGCGTTCCGCACATAACCCTTCCCACGCAAGAGAAATTTGTTCCGCAGATGGTCAATCTGGAAGCCATCGGCGGTGTCAACTTTAAAAAAGGCTGCTACCCCGGCCAGGAAATCGTCGCGCGCAGCCAGTATCTGGGCAAGCTGAAACGCCGCATGCTGCCAGCGACCGTGACTGCGCCGGATGTCGCGGCGGGCATGGAAGTTTTCGCCGTCGACGACCCGCAGCAACCGTGCGGCATGATCGTCAATGCCGCGCAGGACATCAGTGGTCTTACGCACTGTCTGGTGGAAATCAAAACCGCAGTGGCAGAAACCGCCGCGGTGCATCTGCTGGGTGTAGACGGCCCGAAGCTGAATTTCTCAGCGCTGCCGTACCCACTGCCTGACACGGTTTGATGCCCCATGGACGTGTACATTTATTACGTCGTCGGCATCGCTGATGCCACCCACCTCAGGCCACGCGTGATGGCGGTACAACAGCAGCTGGCAACCGCCTATGAAGTAACATCGCAGCTAAAACTTCGTGTAGACGACGACAGCGCATCGCAGACCTGGATGGAAATTTATCATCAGGTGCCCGCCGGTTTCCCCGACGTGATTGAACGCGCTGCAGCTGAGGCGGGAATCGATGACTTGATTCAAGGGTGCCGTCACGTCGAAGTTTTTAGGGATTTTGAACTATGTGCCTGATCGTTTTTGCGTGGCAAGTCGTGCCCGGGTTGCCCCTGATTGCTGCCGCCAATCGTGACGAATTCCATGCCCGGCCGAGCGCGCCAGCGCAGTGGTGGGATGATTTTCCGCAGGTATATGCTGGCCGTGATTTACAAAATGGTGGCACCTGGATGGGCATCACGCGTACCGGACGCTTCGCTGCAGTGACCAATTTGCGCGCCGCCGACGAGCGCCACGACGCGCCCCGCTCGCGCGGCCAACTGGTAGCCGATTATTTGTCCGGCACCATGAGTTCGGATACGTACCTGACGCAAGTCGATAAAATGGCAGCGGAATTCAACGGCTTCAATTTGCTGTTTGGCGACCGCCATCAACTGCTGTGGTATTCGAACCGCGCCACCGACGATCCCCGCAACGGCCGACCAATCCAGCCCGGTATTTACGGCCTGTCGAACGCGTACCTCGACACCCCATGGCCCAAAGTGGTCCGCACCAAAGCGGAATTCGCCAGCCTTTTGTGCCAATGTGCCAGTGAAGAAGCTTTCTTTGAAATGCTGACCGATACCCGCCGTGCCAGCGACTGCCGCCTGCCAAAAACCGGCCTGCCACTCGACCTCGAGCGTGCATTGTCGGCAGTCTGCATCGACACGGAAGGCTATGGCACACGTGCCTCCACGGTGGTCAAGCTGGATGGCTACGACAACGCCAGCCTGACCGAGCGCACCTTATGCTAGCGGTGCGCGGTCTTGCCCGCGCAGACTGATTGCAATTTCAGTTTGTTCCGACAGCGACGAAATGGCATAATGCGGGCTGTCCAGCGGAGGTGTGGCCGAGCGGTTGAAGGCACCAGTCTTGAAAACTGGCGACGGAGTGATCCGTTCGTGAGTTCGAATCT
>JAYVEF010000184.1:0-3713 GCA_043748965.1 Burkholderiales bacterium | reverse complement strand
GCTGACCCCCACAGCCCGTGGCAACGCGGTTCGAACGAGAATACCAACGGCTTGCTGCGCCAGTACATGCCCAAGGGCGCTGATCTGTCGGTCTACTCACAGGACGAACTTGACGAGATCGCACTGTCGCTCAATACCCGCCCCCGGCAGACCCTCGGATTTCGTACGCCACTGGCTGTTTATACTGAACACGTTGCGCGACTACAGCTTCAACCCGATTCTGTTCATTAACCCAGTGTTGCACTTGGTACTTGAAACCGCCACGTTATATTTTGGTGCTGTCGGCTGACCTGAGCGATGACGAAGCGTTTTTGTCAAAATTTATGCTAAGGGCGGTAACCGCAGCCCCGTTTGCACTCGCGCTCGTTTCGCTGGGTGCGCTTGCGATTGTGAATATCGGGCTCAAACCAATAAATCGTTTTCGCGACGCCGCGATTGGTATTTCGACTAAAAATATATCTGGGCATATCGATCCGGCCAGACTACCAGCTGAACTTCTTCCGCTGTGCGAAGCTTTCAACAACATGCTGGACCGCCTGGACGAAGGCATTCGCCGGCTTTCACAGTTCTCAGGCGACATCGCCCACGAAATGCGCACCCCGTTGGCGACCTTGCTGGGAAGGACCCAGGTTACTCTTTCCCGGCCACGAACGCATGAGCAGCTTCTCGATGTACTAGAAAACAATATGGCAGAGGTGGAGCATCTTTCGCGCCTGGTTTCAGACATGTTGTTCCTGGCACAAGCGGAAAGCGCGCTTGCAGTTTTGGAGCGCCGTCAGGTTACCTTGAGCGAAGTTACTCAGACCGTGGTGGATTTCATGCATGTGCTCGCCGAGGAACGCGATATCCGCTTTCAGTTCTCTGGAGGCGCGGAAGTGACGGGAGACCCGAGCTTAATTAAGCGAGCCTTGACCAATCTTTTGTCCAATGCGGTGCGTTACGGTGATTCCGGCAGCACGATTGAAATTGCAATCCAGACTGAGGACGATGTCGTTACGCTGTTCGTTAGCAATGCTGGCCCGACGATCGCCCTAGAACTTCATGCCCGGCTTTTTGACCGGTTTTATCGTATTGATAGCGGACGCTCGCGTGACGAGGGTGGTACGGGTATTGGACTAGCCATCGTCAAAGCAATCATGATTCTGCACGGCGGTAGCGTGAAAGTGGACTCCAGCTGCGACCATCTCACCCGCTTTGTATTAACGTTCCCGAAGTCTCTACCTGTGTCGGCATAGGCAGCAGGTTGGCCAAAATCAGGCGAATGCATATCCGATGCGGACCCTTTTGGTGGTCGGCTTGGAACCGATGTTCTACGAGCCACAGGGCCTGATTTACTGGAAAGTAAACTTTTACGATCGGCAGCGCGCATAGGCCAGTTGGTACATGCATACATGTTGCGCGTCCTGTGATAATCTGAAATGGCCTTCAATTGCGCTGACATGAAAAAAAATCGATCCTCCCGTATCCTTGGCGCAGTTCTGGCCATCTGCAGCATGCTGTTTATGCAGCTTGCACTTGCGGGATACGTGTGCGCACAGTCGAATGGCGATACTTCTGTCACTGGAAAGTCGGCAGTATCAGCTGCGGTAATAGAGATGCCGGGATGCGAGCAAGTCGATTCCAGCCAGCCAAACCTTTGTCATGCCAGCGCGCATACCTTGGACCAGTCGCTTGACACGCATCAAATACCGGCAGTGCAGCCGTTTGTGCCGACCAACTTTTCACTCGTGCTTGTGCCCGCCGCGGTACCGATCGCTTCCAATCATTGGAAAAGCAACATCGCTCGCCAGTCAGGCGCAGCACCCCCTCCGATCGCCATTCGTCACTGCTGTTTCCGCATTTAACTCTTTAGATTGCCTGGTTTGCCATGGTTGCGCTTCGCGCAACCGGGATTGACTACTGCTATCTGGAGAACTTATGTATTTCGCTTTCGCGACGCGCCCAACAGGCCGTCAAATCTGCAGGGCCATCTGGTCCGGCGTCAGTCTGGCCGGCCTGATCTTATTGCCGCTTTCATGGGCCGGCGCGGGAGAAGCGCCACTCACGCTTGCAGAAGCCCAGCGCCGTGCCCTTGCCCATTCTCGCCAGCTTCCGGCTAAGGAATACGCCGCGACTGCTTACCGTGAATCGGCAATTGCCGCTGCGCAGTTGCCGGATCCCGTGTTGAAGCTCGGCGTCGACAATCTTCCCGCTTCCGGACCTGACCGCTTCAACCTGAACAAAGATTTCATGACCATGCGCCGCGTCGGTGTCATGCAGGAAATCACTCGGGAAGACAAACGACGGCTGCGTGCCGACCGCCTGACCCAAACTGCTGACAAGTCGCTCGATGAAAAAGACGTTGTTACGGCAGCGATCGAACGCGACACCGCGCTCGCCTGGCTCGACCTCTACTACGCGAAGGCAATGTCGGCCGTAATTGAAGAGCAGGGCACGCAGGCGAAGTTGGAAATCCAGGCTTCCGACGGTGCTTATCGCGCAGGGCGGGGCAGCCAGGCCGATGTTTTCGCGGCCCGCAGCGCAGTCGCCGGTTTTGAAGACCGAAGCAGCGAATACAAGCGGCGGATCCTGAACGCGCAAACGATGCTCGCGCGCTGGATCGGGAGCGGCGCCGACCTGCCACTGGCCGAAAAACCAGACATGGACGTGATTCGCCTCGATCCGGCAACCCTCGACACGCAGCTCGCCCACCATCCT
The DNA here is from genome assembly GCA_043748965.1 of Burkholderiales bacterium. Taxonomy (GTDB): domain Bacteria; phylum Pseudomonadota; class Gammaproteobacteria; order Burkholderiales; family Burkholderiaceae_D; genus Actimicrobium. Next base: position 1,016 of record JAYVEF010000184.1, on the reverse strand, counting down.
GAAATCGCCGTCTCCAACCGTCAGGTCGATATTGCGGAAACCGAGGCACGGCTGGCGCAGGCCGACAAGAAGTCCGACTGGAGCGTCGAATTTGCGTTCCAGCAAAGGGGACCTGCTTACTCGAACATGGTGTCGGTCGGTGTCTCGATCCCGTTCCAATGGGACCAGAAGAACCGTCAGGACCGCGAGGTTTCCTCGAAGCTTGCCATGGTCGACCAGGCAAAAAGCGAGCGTGACGAGATGCTGCGTGATCATGTCGCGCAGACCCGCGTCATGATCAACGAATGGAACAACGATCGGGAACGTGCAGCGCGCTATGCACGCGACCTGGTGCCGCTCGCAGCGCAACGCACCCTCTCCGGTATTACTTCCTATAGCGGCGGCAAGGCAAGTCTTGCCGAAGTGCTCGCTGCGCGCCGCAATGAAATTGACGTCCGGCTGCAAGCCTTGCAATTGCAGGCAGATACCGCCCGCATCTGGGCCCAACTCAATTTCCTTTTTCCCACCAGTGCAACGGCGTCGCACGCCGGCATGGACCCCGTCAAGGATGTGAAATGAAGCGCTCGCAAATCGTTGTGATATTCGTTGCTGCAGGTTTAATCGGCGCTGCCGGCTACGGCATGTATTCGTGGGGCATGGGACAAGGCATGAAAATGTCAGGTCAAGCTAGCACCGCTGGCAAGTCGTCGGCGGGCCCCACAGCCGCTGCCGGCGGCGACAAGAAGGTGCTGTACTGGCACGACCCGATGGTGCCGGGCCAGAAATTCGACAAACCGGGCAAATCCCCTTTCATGGACATGCAGCTGGTACCGGTCTATGCCGGCGATGGCGGCGACGAGAGTGCCGTGAGCATCAGCGCCCGGGTCCAGCAAAATCTGGGCGTACGCACGATGGCTGTCACAAGTGGCTCTCTGGATTCGAGCGTGAGTGCCGTGGGCACGGTGGCCTACAACGACCGCGACGTCGAGGTGGTGCAGGCCCGCAGCAGCGGGTTTGTCGAAAAACTGTATGTGCGT
>JAYVEF010000183.1:0-3730 GCA_043748965.1 Burkholderiales bacterium | reverse complement strand
GCGGCAGCGGAGAACATCGAGACCACGGGGGCCGATCATGCAGTGCTGATCGGCTGACTTGCTATCAGACGGCGCCGGCAAAAGTTGCCCACTTCCGGATAGAGCGACGATACCCTTCGCAGCAGGGGGTGCTCGTGCTGTGGCTGCGAACTCGCCGTAGCGTATTCGACAACACTTGCCGACCATCCGGACTAGCCTGCTTCAGCTATTCGGGTGCCGGTGTTTCTCCGAAAAGGTCGAGACCTGCAAAACCGTTTGCGCCTGTACGATCACAAATGGTCCCTACCACGGGTTGACGCCAGTAACGAACCTCAGTTGCGGTGCCCGTGCTGAAAAAAAAGCAAGGGAACACGAATGTTCACTTGCCCCGCGCTTTTCCGAGGTGGTAGCCGTCAGGATTTTTTTGCCCAGGCGCTGCACCACGCCTTGGCCGAAACCTGCTTGCCGCCAAACAACGCACAGCCGCCGGCCGGGTCATCGCTTTTGCCTTGATACAATGCACATGTACTGCACTGTTGACCAGTTGCATAAGTTGGAAATTTTTTCTTGTCGACCGTGGTTGCGATCAGCTTGTAGCCTAAGGCGACAGCTTGCGGATCTGTTTCCTTGACTGCCTCCGCAGCACTGGCTCGACTGGCGATAGCCAGGCCGCCAATGCCCAGCACGGTTTGAATTACAAAGGTTCTACGGTTTAAGGACATGCGTTGCTCCGTGTAAAGATAAATCACGTGGAAAATAAATTAAACTTGCGCTACGTCTCCGCCTTTGAATCATAACGGGGAACGCGCGAGAGCGTCACCCGTCGCAAAGCGTTCCTGCCGCACTAGCTGCTCTGCAAAAGAGCGCCCTTGCTCACTTCATGGAAGACCATCGGCAAGGGGCCCTCGCACCATTACATACATAGTATATGCCACCCCGTTTGATTAGCGGTGTGTCAGCGCGTAAGTCGCGAAGGCCAGTACGATCAGGCATCAGACTATCAGCGCTCCTGATGGCAAGTCAAATGCCATCGACAGTGCCAGTCCGCTAGCGTATCCACCGATACCGACCACATAACTAAACAGCACGCGGCGCTGCTCGGTGCAATCTCGCACGGGCAGTCCCGGCTCGATCAGACGGGCGAACACCAGATACACGCCTACCAGTTGTACCGAAATTATCACGGCCAATGCGAACGGCAAATAAAGCGTCAGACGGTCTATGCGCCCCTTCAAAAAATGGATCAATACGAAAATCAGTGCTATCCCTGAGGCAGGGATCATCCACTGGTCGTAGCGCGTCCAGGATTCTTGCTGCACTATCAGCCACAGGTTGATCTTCGCAGTGGCAAAAGCGTCGGTATGGAGGCGCTGATCCGATGGTCACATCCAACGCTAGGCATGGTGCCGCGACTAAATTTTATTGGTATTGCCGAAGACACGGGCGTGATCGTGCCGATCGGTGCATGGGTGGTGCGCAGTGCCGTCCTGCAAACCAAAAAATGTGCAGATGCCGGATTCGCCAAGTTACGGGTTGCGGACAATCTGTCGGCGCGCCAATTTACGCAACCCGATCTCGTTGCCATGATCGCCGCTGTCTTACAGGAGTCGGACATGGACCCGACTTGCCTCGAAATCGAACTGACGGAAAATCTGATCATGACCGATGTACAGAACGCCATCCTGATGCTCGTGCGGCTGAACCAACTCGGGGTTTCTCTGTCGGTAGATGGCTTCGGAACGGGGTATTCAAGCCCGCCGTACCTGAAACGATTCCCGATCGATATCCTGTATATTAATCAGGCTCGTATACAGGATATTTCGATCGATCCTGACGGTGCCGCGATCGTCAACGCGATTATTTCGATGGCCAACAGTTTGCGGCTCCGCGTGATTGCCGAAGGGGTGGAAACAGCAGAGCAACTGGCGCATTTACGGGCGCAGGGCTGGGATGAAATACAGGGTTATTTTTTCAGTCAGCCGCTCGCCGTGGCGGCATTTGAAACGTTGCTCCTTAGCGGGGCCGGACTGGCGCCGCAGGATCGCCCGGTCTGATTGCGTTCCAGGCCCTCTGCGCTGGCAAAACGCAGCGGGCCCGGGCGCTAGCAACGACGGGAGATTTTATTTTCCCAGTAGTTGGGTTTTGAGCGTGTCGTCGACCGGTTTGTCGCCAAGCCAGATACGTAAGATCGCGTTGAAGAACGCGCTGTCAGGCAAGCTCGGGGCAATTTTCTTGCCGTTCAGTGCCGATTCCGTGCCGCTACCGGGAATCCAGTCGAGCGTCAGCACGTCACCTTTTTTGAGGCCCGGGATGGACTGGAATAATTCGCCATATGCCACCGTCTGATTGACGATTTTTGACTTCTCGGCCTTGTCGGAATTTTCGTTCATACCCTTCAAAAATGCGTTGCCGAAATCATCGGAGGTAATTTCGCGCAGCATCACCAAGGTAATGCGTTTGGGACCGGGCAGGGCCAGTACCTCGGTTGGAGTCGACTGCTTTTTGGCCAGATACAGACCGGCGACATACAGCTTGAAAAAGGCCGCCTTGACACGCATGCCGGCACCGTTCAGTTTCAGTTCGGTGTTGGCTAGCTTGACGGTATCGTCGAACTTAACGCCAGCAACCTCGACCGCCCCTGCGTTTTGTTGTAGTGCGCCGATCAGAACCGCAGCAGTAATCCAGAAATTGTATCGAGAGAAACGCTTCATTTTGTCTCCAAAAAGTGATTGTCAGGGGGCTCGCATCAGGCGTCAGACGGCGCACGATGCGCGGCAGTTTAAAATTCTTCCCAAGCGTCGCCGGCAAGTCCGGGCAAAGTCGGTGCTCGGGCGCCAGGCGGTGCTGAAACCGGGTGCTTCGCCGGTAGTGCCGGTGTAGCACGGCGGGCTAAAGCCATGGTAACCGGGAGCTGCCGATGCCGTAGCGATGTTTCGAGGGATGGAGAAGCGGTATGGCTGTCTGCGAGCTTAAAAATCTGCACGACGTGTGACAATTTATCGGCCTGATGCTGCATCGCTTCGGCCGCGGCAGCAGCCTCTTCCACCAGCGCGGCATTTTGCTGGGTGACTTCGTCCATCTGCGCGATGGTACGGTTGACGCGCTCGATTCCGACACTTTGTTCCTGGCTGGCCGAACTGATTTCGCCAATGATATCGGTCACGCGGCGCACGCTGGCAACCACTTTATCCATCGTCACGCCAGCACGTTCTACCAGTTTACTGCCAACATCGACGCGTTCTACCGAATCACCGATCAATGTCTTGATTTCTTTTGCAGCCGCCGCTGAGCGTTGTGCGAGACTGCGCACCTCGGCGGCTACTACGGCAAAGCCGCGTCCCTGCTCGCCGGCGCGAGCGGCCTCGACAGCAGCATTCAATGCCAGAATATTAGTCTGGAAAGCGATAGCATCGATCACCCCGATGATATCGACGATCTTCTTTGAGGATGCATTGATCGCGCCCATCGTATCGACCACTTGTGACACCACCATACCCCCCTCGGCAGCGACGTCGGAAGCCGACGCTGCCAACTGGTTGGCCTGGCGCGCGTTGTCGGCATTTTGTCTGACGGTGTTGGTCAGGTCCTGCATCGACGATGCGGTTTCCTGCAAAGATGCAGCCTGTTCTTCGGTACGTTGAGACAAATCGAAGTTGCCACTGGCGATTTCGGTCGATGCCGCATTGATGGTCTCGGTGCCACTACGGACATCGGCAACGATCGTCACCAGACTGTCGTTCATGTGCTTTAA
>JAYVEF010000182.1:0-11905 GCA_043748965.1 Burkholderiales bacterium | reverse complement strand
CCTGTCCGGCTACGCCGAAGCAGCGTCCACCAGTGACATCGTGGTCGGGCCGCTGTCGCGCACCGATGTCACGGCGATTGCGTTGAGCCGGGCGATTTCAAAACCGACGCTGGCGCTGACGCAGCCAGATATTTCCACCGAAACCGAAGGCGCTTTGCCGCGTCAGTTGCTGGTGGTGGCGCTATCGATCGAAGATGAAGCGCGTCAGGTCGCCAGTTGGGCTGCAATCGGCAAAAAAAATCCGCGTGCGATCGTGGTCGCCTCCACGATCACATGGCAACGACGCGCCGCCAAGGCCTTCGCCGCCCAATGGCGCCAGTTGGGAGCGGAAGCGCACACCATCGAACTTGCCGGCAGCGCAGGGTACTTCAGCGCCAGCAGCCTGGCATCGCTTAAAAAGCGCGTTCAGACAGAAAAGCCGGCACTACTGTTTCTGGCGCTGGATGCCGCGCAGGCGCGTCAGGTGCGTGCCGCGGTTGGCAATGAGGTCGCTCTGTATGGCACGTCACAACTGAATCCTTATGTGCCACAGGACCGCGACATGAGCGAACGGGCGCCTGAAATGGATGGCGTGCGCTTGCTCGACATGCCGTGGCAGATTCAAATGGCACATCCGGCCGTGATGACCTATCCGCGCGTCGATGTGGCGACCGACCAGAAGCGCAGCGCCGATCTGGAACGCCTGTACGCGCTGGGCATCGACGCGTACCGTATCGCACGCGAAATTGGCGCCCATCGGACCAATTTCGAAATCGATGGCGTCAGCGGCAAACTGCAGATCGATCTCGGTGACGAGGCGGCGCGCTTCACGCGCACGTTGCTGCCAGCGGTCTATCAGGAGGGCCTGGTGGCGCCGCTGAATGCCGTTGGCAACAACCCGTAGATGGTGTTATTGGCAACGCTACGATTACGTAAAAGCAGTACTGCCCGTCAGTTGGCAGGTGATGCTGCCGAAGATATGGCGCTGGCGTATTTGCAGCAGCGCGCGCTGACGCTGCTACAACATAATTTTTTGTGCAAGGGTGGGGAAATCGACTTGGTGATGCAGACTGTCGCTGGAACGCTGGTGTTCGTCGAAGTCCGTCGTCGTGCGGCATCGAGCTTTGGCGGCGCTGCCGTCAGTATCACGCGCAGCAAGCAGAAACGCTTGATTGTCGCCGCCAAAATTTACTTGCAGCGGTATCGTCACCCACCCGCTTGCCGCTTCGATGTGGTGGCAATCGACGGCGCGGTGATAACATGGCTGCAAAATGTCATGGACGTCTGACCTTGCCGCTGACTGCAGCGCCGCCACCACTGGCTGTCGGCATCCCCCCTGCGCCAATTTCAACACCCCTGCTTATGATGATTAAACAACGCATTACCGAGCATTTTCATGAAAGCGCCGACCTCAAGATGCAGGCGGCGTCTGCCTTGGCGCGACCGATCGAACAGGCCATCGAGCTGATGTTTACAGCACTATCAAACGGCAACAAGATTCTAGCGTGTGGCAATGGTGGCTCGGCTGCCGATTGCCAGCATTTTGCGGCCGAACTGGTCGGGCGTTTCGAGCGCGAGCGTCTGCCGTTGCCGGCGTTGGCGCTGACCACCGATACGTCGATCATGACCGCGGTCGGAAACGATTACAACTTCAACGAGATTTTCAGCAAGCAGGTCCAGGCGTTTGGCCAGTCAGGTGATGTGCTGCTGGCGATGTCGACATCGGGCAATTCGGCCAACGTGTTGGCGGCAATCGGGGTTGCGCTGGAACGCGATATGCGGGTGGTCGCACTGACCGGCAAGGGCGGCGGGGCAATTGGCAAATTGATCACCGACGCCGACGTGCATATCTGCGTGCCGCATGACCGCACCTGCCGGATTCAGGAAGTCCATCTGTTGGCGATTCATTGTTTATGCGACGGCATCGATGTCGCGCTTTTTGGAGGAGATGCACATGATTGATCGGGCTCGTCGGACCTGGCTACGCGCCAGCCGCCCCGTGGCGACCGTGCTGTTGTGCGGGGTCGTCGCGACCGGCTTGCAGGGTTGTATCGAAATGGCGATCGGCACGGCGGTCATGGGTACTATCGCTGCCAGCGACCGCCGCACTTTCGGCGCGCAAACCGAAGACAAGGCGATCGCATTGAAGGCTGAAAGTCGCGTGCCGCAGATCGTTGGCGATGGTGGTCACGTCAACATTGCCAGCTTTAACCGCAAGGTATTGCTGACCGGCGAGGTGCGCGACGAGGCCATGAAAGCGGCGGTTGAACGTGAAGTCGCCGGACTCGACGGCGTCAATTCGGTAGTCAACGAACTGCAGGTGGGTGGCGTATCGAATTACACCTCACGTTCCAACGATGCGTTGCTGACTGGCGAGGTCAAGGCCTCGTTCGTGGATGCCAAAGACCTGTACGCCAATTCGATCAAGGTAGTCACCGAACGCGGTACAGTGTATTTGATGGGACGCGTATCGCAACGTGAAGCCACGCTGGCAACCGAAATAGCGCGCGGCGTGCCGCGGGTACAGAAAGTCGTACGGGTATTCGAACTGATCGACGACAACGAGTTGAAGCAGATTAGCAGTCCGGCAGCCCAACCTGCAGCACTCACCCAATAAGAGAGACGCCCATGCGACGCCAGCTTATGCAAAAAATGGTTGCCATCGTCGTTACGCTCGGCGGTGCTGCGGCGCTGACATCGCCCGCGCACGCCGAGGAACCGATCAAAGTCGTGTACCACGTCGCCGACGGGATCGATCAGGCCACTCGCGCGCTGGCCAATGCGCGAAATCAGCTTCGTGCTGCGCCCGGCACGCGGATAGTGGTCGTCGCGCTAAGCGAGGGCATTCGGTTTTTGCTGAAGGACGCCAGCGAGCGCGACGGCACCGCCTTCGAGCCGGCTGTCGCAGCACTGGCAGCGCAGGGGGTTGAATTTCGGATTTGCATGAATTCGCTGGCGGCGCATGACATACCGCTAACCCGTGTGATCGCCGTGGCCAAGCCGGTCCCTTCTGGCGTTGCCGAGATCACCCGGCTGCAGGCGCGGGAAGGCTTTGTGTATCTGCGGCCCTGAGCACGCTGGCATGGCGGGATGAGTGCACTGTCAACGGTATCGTTATAATGATTTTTTTAATCCGACTGCTTGAACACATCGCCATGCACAACGCTTCTGCTTCTCGTTCCCGCCTACTGATCAAACTTGGCGCTGTCGCGCTGGTGGTCGCCTTGGGCGCTGGCGTTGCGCTGTCGTTGACCTCAGCCAAGCAGGCGCCGGACGTTACGTTTGTCAATTTGCAGGGCACCAAAATTGCTCTGTCGAGCTTGCGCGGCAAGGTCGTACTGGTGAATTTCTGGGCTACCAGTTGCGCCACCTGCGTGAAGGAAATGCCGCAGATGGTGGATACCTTCAACCGGTATAACGCCAGAGGTCTGGATTTTGTGGCGGTGGCGATGACCGAAGACCCGCCCAGCTATGTGCTCAATTATGCGCAGACGCGCCAGTTGCCATTTACGGTGGCGCTCGACCCGCAGAGTACCCTGGCCAAAGCCTTTGGCGACGTGCGCATGACGCCCACGACTTTTTTAATCGACAAGCAGGGCAAGATCATCAAACGCTATGTGGGCGAACCGGATTTTCCGGCGCTGCATCAGTTGCTGGAGTCGGCACTGGCGGCGTAGCACGCTGCCGTGCCTGAGCGCGATAGCGCCTGTCGGCCACGGCGATTAGTAGCGCGCGGTAATCGGCACTCTGCCCGATGGTGTTGTGATCGGTCGCGGCAACCACCTCCAGGCGCGCGACGCCAACGGCAAAATAGCGTGCTAGTTCCAGCGTACTGGCGCGAGGCACCAACTGATCTGACCCGGCCGCAACGAGTAGCGTCGGAGCCTGGATCAGAGGCGCGTCGCGCCACGATTCAAATTTATCCTGCAGCATCCACCGGACGGGAAAATACGGGTAGCGCTGCTGCGCCAGAGCCAAAATGCTGGCGTACGGCGTGACTAAAATCAGCTGGCTAACCGGCCGTTGGGTAGCCAGATGCGCAGCGACACCGGAGCCAAGGCTACGTCCGATCACCACGATATCGGAGTGACTGCGCCGCACGGTATCGAACAGTGCCAGCGCATCGCGCTGGATCGCCGGCTCACTTGGCCGCCCGCCGCTGCCGCCGTAACCGCGGTAGTTCAGCAGGTATAGCGCACGCGTCGGGAACGCTGCAGCATACATGGCCATGCTGGCCACCACGTCTTCGCCGTTGCCGCCGAAATAGATCATTGCGTCAGGCCCGGCGTATGCTCGGGTGGCGATGATCAGGTCGATGTCGTCGACGTGCAACTGCATGCTTTTCTGCGGCAGGCAGCACCTGCTTGGCGGTGGAAAGTAAAGTAACGATCGCTGAAAAACCGTGAATCCGACACAGAGTGCGAGATACACACCCGCGATTGTCAGCGCCAGTTGACGCAAGCGGCGCAGCGCGCCAGTCGGTATTTTCATAGCGGTTTCAGAGCGGTCTGCGCTGGCGTGGAATAAAAAAGCGCCGACCATCGCTGGCCGGCGCAACCCTCAAGCTGTCACATTCAATGCTTATTCAAACGAAATGTCACCTGATCCGAAATTCCTGATTTCACGTTGTGACGGTGCGCCGTGAACAGTCACATCGCCGCTGCCGCGAATCGTTATCTTGGCTGCCTGGCGCGCATGCACGTTACCGTTGCCGGATCCGTCCACATCCAGCGCCAGTTGGTCAGCTTGCAGTTCGCTGGTATCGACATCGCCGGAGCCGCTGATGCGAATCTGAATGGTTTTGGTGATCCCGGTCGCGCTGACGTTGCCAGAGCCTACGACCTCCAGCCCGATCTGGTCACTGTTGCCGCCGGCAAGTTGCAGATCGCCGCTACCCTGCACCCGCGCATCAATCCGTTTGAACTGGCCGGTGACCCGCATCTCGCCGGAGCCCTGCATCACCAACTCGACCTCGTCGCTGCTGAAACTCAGGATCTTGGCGTCGCCGCTGCCGTGCTGCCGAACCTTGCGCAGCGCAGGTAGTGTGACGTCGACCTGCATCGGTCGGATGTTGCCGATGATCAGGCCGTGGGTGCCGATACGCAGTGTATTGCCGTCTTGAGAGGTGGTAATTTTTGGCAGCATGCGCTGCTCCGCGCGCACTTCAATTTTCGGCAACGGACCTTGATGCAGGGTCACATCAACCGCGCCATCCATCTCGACTACCACCACGTCGGCGGTCAACGTTCGGCTTTGGGTCACCAGATTGCGCCCGGTCACGTCGCCCGGGGGACTGCTGGCCTGAACCCGCATCAAGCCGGTGCAGATCGCAATCAGCACCGCCGACAGAAGCGCAAAAAACAGAAAAACATTTCGCAGGGTACGCATGGTCGATTCTTTCGGAAGTAGTGAGCGAGGTGGTCAGCGACCGCGCAGGGCAGCGATGTTGAGTGCAATGTAATGGCGCGCGGCGATGGCAGAATACTTCGCCACGATGAGCCAGATCAGAAGCATCAGAATGGCAACGAGCGTCAGAGCAACGCCTTTGACTACGCGTAGCGAACGCGAATCTGTGCCGTCAAGGGTCAAAAAATTCAGGTGGGTATGCCCCACCATCAGCATGCCGTCGCCGGTCGCGTCCTGATCGCGTACCCGGATGATGCCGCCACCGATAGCGATATCGGTTCCGGCCAATGCCGGCCTGGCAGTGCGAAAGTCCAGGCCCCCCGCGAAAAACCGCGCGGTAGCCGTATCGAGCATCACGTTGTCAACGCCGGCAAGTCCCGACGATGCGACCACGATGCCGCCACCGTAGAGCGCCAGCGTGACAACCAGCACAGCGCCCATCACGGCGGTGTACACGATGGCCGGGATCAACATGAACAGGTTCAGGAACGCCAGCCCGATCGCCGACGCGACGATTTGTCCGGCACGCGCTCCGGCCGACGCTGGCTTATGTGTGGCGACGGGAGGCATCGCACTCGTGAAAGCCGCGACATCGAAGCGCGACTGGTTCGAGGTGCCTCGCGCGGTCGACCACCAGGTGCTGGCAACTGTGCCGGGATTGGGCATGATGCGCGCAACTTCTTCTTCGGTCTGACCTGCGGCGAGCGCTGCATCGAAGCGCGCTGCATAGTCGGCGATCACGCTGGCAGTAGTGTCGTCGGGCAGATCGGCCAGAGCGCGGTGTAGCGCGGCCAGATATTCATTTTTTGTCATGATCGGTTCAGAGCCTGTGGTCGGTGCGAAGCGGTTGCGATGCGACGTCGATTATGATGCCGTCGCCATGCCGCTGGCAGCAGCGATGCGGATCTTTGCATCGGCGTGCAAGCGCTTGCCGATCACCGTCACGGCCGACAGTTGGTGCACCGGAAGGCGCTGCGCGCTAATGACAATTTGCGGCAATACGATGGTCGCCGACGGACGTGGCGCGGTGATGGCGACGCTGGCGATGACTGCAACGGTGAGGGTGATAGCAGCAGTGGCGGCTTGTAGCAGGTGGGTGGTTTTCATGATGCATCCTTTCGTGGTTTGGCTGCGGTGTGATGCCACTGTAGGCAAAGCTCGAATGCAACGCCAACGGAATGCGACAGGCTGCGATTTTGATGGGCTGAGCTGTTCAATGGCACCCCTTACGGTAAGCTGCCGAATCGATCAACTACTGGAGAACCGGCATGACGCGTCAAAATTTTGCTTCGGGCGCAGTGTGGGAAGACCTGGTTGGTTATTCCCGCGCGGTGCGGGTCGGTAGCCAGGTGTTTGTATCGGGAACTACCGCGACCGATGGCCGCGGCAATGTGGTTGGAATCGGCGACGCCCACGCCCAGGCGATGCAGTGTCTGCGCAATATCGAGGCTGCGCTCATGCGCGCCGGTGCTCGCATGACGGATGTGGTGCGCACCCGGATGTTTGTCGTGCATATCGACGACTGGAAAAAAATCGGCCTGGCCCACAGTGCATTTTTTGACAGCATCCGCCCGGTGACCAGTATGGTAGAAGTGTCGCGACTGATTTCGCCAGAGTTGCTGGTCGAAATCGAGGCCGATGCAATTATAGGCCACGGGCAATATTGAGAATTTATAATTCGAAGAGTATCCGTGCTGGCGCGCGCGTGCGCGCCTACGCCCATCGGTTTTTGCTGAGGGTCAACGGTCGGCCTGACCTGGCCCATGCTCAATGCGAGCGGATCATCGTCCCGAAGGCCTGTTCTGTCAGCACTTCCAGCAGCAACGAGTGCTCGATTCTGCCGTCGATGATGTGCACCGTATTGACGCCTGATTTGGCAGCATCCAATGCCGAAGAAATTTTTGGCAGCATGCCACCCGAAATCGTCCCGTCGGCAAACATTTCATCGATCTCGCGCGCCGACAGATCGGTCACCAGATTGCCGTGTTTGTCCATGACGCCAGGAATATTGGTCATCATGATCAGCTTTTCGGCTTTCAGAATTTCAGCGATCTTGCCGGCGACCAGATCGGCATTGATGTTGTAGGCCTGGCCATCTTCGCCAAAACCAATCGGTGAAATAATCGGAATGAACGCGTCGTCCTGCAGCGCCTTGACCACCGCCGGGTTGATCGCGTCGATCTCGCCGACAAAACCGATATCCAGGAACTCGCCCGGTTTCTCGCGGTCGGGCATCTTCAACTTGCGGGCGCGAATCAATCCACCATCCTTGCCGGTCAAACCCACTGCCTGACCGCCATAATGGTTGATCAACATGACGATATCCTGCTGGACTTCGCCGCCCAGTACCCATTCCACCACTTCCATGGTTTCTTCGTCGGTGATGCGCATACCCTGAATGAAGCTGCCCTGCTTGCCGATCTTTTTGAGCGCATTATCGATTTGCGGGCCGCCGCCGTGCACCACGACCGGATTCATGCCGACCAGTTTCAGTAAAATCACGTCTCTCGCAAAGCCATGTTTCAGGCGTTCTTCGGTCATGGCATTGCCACCATATTTGACGACGATGGTTTTGCCGTGGAATTTGCGGATGTAGGGCAACGCCTCGGCCAGGATTTCAGCCTTGATTTGCGGTGAGACGGACGACAGGTCGGCGTTCAGGTCGGACATGGCAGTTTCCATAATGAATTGCGCCGATTCTACAGCGAAAGGCCGCGTGGGAAATCGGCATTTTCTTGTTATTACAATGCCTTTCAGATAGTCTTTCGCGCAGACAGCAAGGCTGTGACCGTTATCTGACAGTCGGGTCGGTCTGAACGCCGCTAATCGGCTTTATAGGAAGGTCGCAATGACAAGCGCCACACTGCACCAGGAACTCGAAGCCATGCGCCCGGCGCTATTACGATTCGCGACGCTGCAACTTCGCAACACGTCGCAAGCTGAAGACGTGGTGCAGGATGCGCTCATCGCCGTACTGGAAAAGCCCGACCGCTTCAGCGGGCAGTCGAGCCTGCGCACCTACGTCACCGGGATCATGAAGCACAAGATCATCGACGTGCTGCGGGCTGCCGGCCGCACCCGGCAGCTCGAGCCGGCCGAGGACCAGTCGGAAGATGATCTGATCGATGCGCTATTCGCAGCCGACGGCCACACCATTGAAAAACCGCGCCCGTGGGGCACCCCGGATGCCGTGCTAGAGCAAAAGGATTTTTTCCGTGTCATGGAAATCTGCCTTGAAAAGCTGCCGGCAAATACCGCCCGGCTGTTCCTGATGCGTGAATGGCTGGAACTCGAAACCGACGAAATTTGTAAGGAAATGGCGATCACCACGTCTAATGCCTGGGTGATGCTCTACCGCGCGCGGCTGCGACTGCGTGAATGTCTGGATTTGAACTGGTTTGGCAAGCCAGCGACACCGGCCGGACGATGAGCAACGAGGAATCGCCATGCCGTTAAAACCCACCTGCCGCGAAATCCACCAGTTGACGTCGGAGAGCCTTGATCGCCGCCTGACGCTGCGCGAGCGAGTCCGGATGCGCCTGCACCTGATCGTGTGCGAAGCCTGTACCTCTTTCGGTGCACAGATGCAGCTGCTGCGTGGTGCCATGCGGCGATTTGAAGTCCCCGTCGAGACACCGCCGAACGACCCGCAATGAGCCAGTGCTCCCGCTGCGCCAGCAATTTTTCATGCGCCCTGGTCGACCAGGGCGCTGTTTCGCCCTGCTGGTGCACTGCGCAGGCACACCTGTCTGCGGCTCAACTGGGTACGCCTACAGCCAACTGCTACTGCCCGGCTTGCCTACAGCAATTGCAGCAGGCATCGTCAGCCGATTCGTCGGCGTGACGCTGTCCGACACCAGCGCCACCATTGTGCGTCATTAAAATTTTTTAGCGCGCCTGGGCAGCACACTCGCGCTGCTCGATTTTGCTGAAGGTGTCGGCCAGTCTGCTGGCACTGGCCAATCCGGTTTCAGTCAGATCACGCAACTGGAACGCCACCTTATCACCACCAGCACCACGTCCGCCCACCCGCGCGCTACGCACGCCCTTGCGGACCAGTTCGGCCAGGTGGGATTCGGCTGCAGCGCGGGTTTTGAATATTCCCAGCGAAATCGCGTAGTGCAGATCACCCTCTGCCTGCACCACGTAAAAATCCCGTACATCAAGCCGGCGCAGTTCACCCGACTTGCGCTCGACTGCGTCCTTGTCGGCTTGCGGTGGGATGTACACCATATAGCTGGTGGCGTCAGTGACGGTACGACGGCTCAGGCGCTGGTTTAACGCTAGCGCGTCGATCTGCGCTTCAAAACGCGCGGCGTCGGCCTCATTGAAGTTTCCCAACTCCACGCAACTCGCGACTGCCGGTGCGACGGCAGTTTTGACGGAGGGTTCGGCCACCGCAACCGCAACCGGCGTCTGCGTCGGCGGCGGTGAGGTAGCCAGCAGGCGAATTTTCTCTGGTGCGATCTGTTGTTGCAGCCGTTGCGGTTCGTGCCCGCTTGGCCAGACTGGTTCCAGATAGCCGCGGTACCACGCAAACAGCGCCAGGTTGATCAGCAACAGTGCAGCGACAATCAGTTTTTGCATGATGGGAAGATGTTGCAGGCTGCCTGCAGGCCAGGCAGCACCAGATTATCGACCAGATGGTACGGCACCGACAGGGCCGGCGCAATCATGCCAGCGGCACCGCCTGATATCAGGCACAGCGTTTCATGGAGGGCGTGGCAGGCCCGCTCAATCGCGCCGACCTGTGCCGACAGGCAGCCACTGGCGATGGCCGCGTCGGTGTGATTGGCAAACAGCGCCGCCATTGCTGCAGTGCTTGTATCTACCTGCGGCAAGTGCGCTGTGGAGCGCGCCAGTGACGTCGCCATCATGGCCAGCCCAGGCAGAATCATGCCGCCAACAAACTGTCCGTCGGGCTCCAGTGCGTCAATGGTGGTTGCAGTGCCGCAGGTCACTACAATCAAACGCTGCCCCGGAAAAAGCGCCCGCGCCCCGACCAGAGCCGCAAAGCGATCACACCCCAGTTGCGCCGGATCGCGATAGCCGTTGCGCACGCCGCCGACGCAGGCGGTCGCAGCGAACCAGTGCTGTCTCTGCGGCGACAGCCCCAGATCATCCTGCAACAGATCGCCGAGCTGTTGCCGCACTTTCGCGCCTGCGACATTGGCGATGACTGCATCGGTCAGCGCGAACCGGTGCCAGCTTTCGATCATCGCGGCTGGTTCACCGTGCGCCACCGCGCCGTATGCCTGCCAGCCGGTAACCATGCCACGCGCCGCATCCCAGTGCGGCAAGATGCGTTGCGGATCGATCACTGCCCATTTGATGCGTGTGTTGCCGACATCGATCAGGAGCCGCACGTCAAACCCCCAGCGCGCGTAAAGAAACATCGCCGGCGACTACCGCACTGCAGCCGTGCGCGGTATCGATCAGCAGTCGGCCTAGGTCATCCACTCCCCGCGCTGCCCCGCGCAGCACGGTCTGACCGCGATCGGTGATGACGACCTGCTGGCCGCGGTGCAAATGCAACGCATTCCAGCGCGCGCTGAACGCCGCAAAGCCGGCTTGTTCGAATTCTTGCAAGACCAGAAACAAGCGATTCAGAATCCGCGCCAGCAAATCGTTCACATCCGGATTACCGATTGCCTGCGCCAGGGTTGCCACCGGTTGTTCGATCAGCGCTGCCAGCTCAGGCGACGACTTCAAATTGATGCCGATACCGATCACTGCCCACAACGGCGCGTTCTCGGCTCTGCCATGTGCGGTCTCGATCAGAATGCCGGCCAGTTTGCGACCGTCGGCAAGGACGTCATTGGGCCATTTCAGTTGGACCGGTACTGCCAGCGCAGCCAGCACCTCTGCCAGTGCGACACCTACCGCCAGTGGCAAACCGACCAGTGCCTGCACCGGCAACCGGAAGCGCCAGGCCAGTGAGAACGTCAGCGATGCGTCAGCGGCTGAATGCCAGCTGCGCCCGGCCCTCCCTCGCCCCGCGCTCTGGCGTTCAGCCACGCGTACAACCGGCGCGCGCAATTGATCGACCCGAGCCAGCAGGTCGGCGTTGGTGGACCCGGTCAGCGGCACCACTTCGATGGTCAGGCCCGGCACGGCGATCTGCAACAGAGCGCTGATACGCGCAGAAGAATAGGGCGACGTCATGCCGGCATTGTAGCCGTTGGCGTGACGGCCCGGACGATCTCCCTTACACTGCGTCGATGGCAAATTCGGCAACACCAGCACTGCACCGTAATCCTGACCGACCCGAGGCGTTCATCGCCAGCGGCTCCTGGCAAGTGCATGCATTAGTGCAGACCGAGGTGCTGGGGCAGCTGGACGCCACGGCGACAGAGCCGGCAACCGAATGGGACCTGTCGGGCGTCACCGCGCTAGATCATATCGGTGCCCAATGGTTTTGGAATACCTGGGGTAAAACCCGTCCGGCCGGTCTGACTCTGGCACCCGGTCTGGATGATTTCTTCAAGCGACTTGAAACCGCCGGCAAGATGGTGCTGCC
>JAYVEF010000181.1:0-3747 GCA_043748965.1 Burkholderiales bacterium | reverse complement strand
TCTACTTCTTCTGCCTAATTATTGGGCAGGAGATAACAAGGTGATCACTATGGAAATTTTAGGCAAGATTCGACGGATGCATTTTCGTGACAAGCTGTCGCTGCATGAGATAACAAAGCGCACGGGGCTATCGCGCAATACGATTCGCAGTTGGCTGAGAAAGCCCGAAGCTGAGACAGCGCCACCAGCGTATGTTAGGGACAATGGGCCTGGCAAACTCACCCCGTTTCACGCCGCGCTCGAGCTTGCGCTCAGAGCCGACTCCCACCGTACCAAGCAGAACAGGCGTACCGCCAAGGCGCTGTTCATCCAGGTAAAGGCCGATGGCTACATTGGCGGCTACAGTCAACTGACTGCATTCATCCGCGCCTGGCGGATGAATGAAGGCAAAGCGCCGCACGCCTTCGTGCCGCTCAAGTTCGAACTGGGGGAAGCATTCCAGTTTGACTGGGGTGACGAGAATCTGGTGATCGGCGGCATCTACCAGCGGATTCAGGTATCGCATTTGAAGTTGTGCGCTTCTCGTGCCTTCTGGATGATCGCCTACCCGAGCCAAGGCCACGAGATGCTGTTCGATGCCCACACGCGTTCCTTCACCGCTTTGGGTGGCATTGCCCGTCGCGGTATCTACAACAATATGAAAACGGCAGTCGACAAGGTCAAGAAAGGCAAGGGGCGGATCGTCAATGCGCGCTTTGCCGTGATGTGTGCGCACTACCTGTTCGATTCCGATTTCTGCAATGTGGCCTCCGGCTGGGAGAAAGGGATCGTCGAGAAGGACGTGCAGGATGGCCGGCGGCGCATCTGGATCGATGCGCAACATCGGAAATTTGGCTCGTTCGCCGAACTCAATGCCTGGCTGGGCGAGCGATGCAAAACGCTGTGGAGCGAACTGCAACATCCCGAGTACAAGCAGTTCAGTGTGGCGGAAATGCTGGAGCAGGAACGCGCCGAGATGATGCCCATGCCGACGCCATTTGACGGCTACGTCGATAAGACGGCTCGGGTATCTTCCACTTGCCTGGTCAGTGTGGACCGCAACCGTTACTCGGTGCCGTGCGAGCTGGCAGGCCAGATGGTGAGCACCCGGCTTTATCCAAATAAGGTCAGCGTGGTGGCGGGAGACGCCGTCGTCGCCAGCCATGACCGGCAGACCGATCGCGGCCAGGTTTGCTACGACTGGCAACACTACATCGCGCTAGTGCAGCGCAAGCCGGGGGCGCTGCGCAACGGTGCTCCATTTGACGATATGCCGGCGCCACTCAAGCAGTTAAAACGTGGCCTGATGCGACATGAGGGAGGCGACAGGGTCATGGCGCAGGTGCTCGCTGCCGTGCCGACTGCGGGACTGGAGGCGGTGCTGGTGGCGGTGGGCCTGGTGATCGAGTCCGGCGCACTCAGTGCCGAACACGTCCTCAATGTCCTGGCACGGCTCAATGCCAGCCCGCAGCCGGAATGTGTGGAAACGAGCTTGCAACTGAAGGAGGCGCCGCTGGCCAACACCAGCCGGTACGACAGCCTGCGCGGCATTGACGACGCGGCAGCCACCGTGGTGGAGGTCAACCATGCGTGATGTCACCAGCGAACTCAAAGAACTGCGCTTGCACGGCATGGCCAGCGCCTGGTCCGATTTGACCGACGCAGGGACGGCGTCAACGCAGTCATCGAGATGGTTGATCGAACACCTGCTACAAGCCGAAAGCACAGACCGGACGATGCGATCGGTACGCCACCAGCTGACCTCGGCCAAGTTTCCCGTGCATCGCGACCTGGCCGGATTTGACTTCGATTCCAGCAAGGTCGATCGGGACCTTGTGGGGCAACTGTCGACGCTGACGTTCACCGACACTGCGCAAAACGCCGTCCTCATTGGCGGCCCCGGCACGGGCAAGACACACCTGGCCATCGCCATCGCGGTGTCCGGCATCGCATCGCAAGGCAAGCGAGTGCGCTTTTATTCCACGGTCGATCTGGTCAATCTGCTGGAGCAGGAAAAGCGTGATGGCAAGGCGGGACGCATTGGGCTGTCTCTGATGCGCATGGACCTGGTCGTGTTGGACGAGCTTGGGTATTTGCCGTTCAGCCAGGCCGGCGGTGCCTTGCTGTTTCATTTGCTGTCGAAACTCTACGAGCACACCAGCGTCGTCATCACGACGAACCTGAGTTTCTCCGAATGGTCCAGCGTGTTCATTGACGCTAAAATGACAACGGCGTTGCTGGACCGGCTGACCCACCACTGCCATATCGTGGAGACCGGCAACGAGTCGTATCGATTCCAGCACAGCAGCATGGCGGCCAAGACGCGCATCAAGTTGCGTGAACAAGCCCGCAAGGGCAGCAAAGCAGCGCTTCCTGCCGATGGAGGGATGCAGTAACAACTGAGCGCCAGAACGGCGTTGTTTGGTACACTTATCCACAGCTGCTGATTCACAACGCAGCGTCCGCCCCTGTGTCAAATTTCAATCAGCAGGGTGGGTCAATATTCAATCAGCGCCAACACCCATCAGATGGAATCAGTAAAATTGTGGCAGCAACCTACCATCAACCACTTTGTAATCCTGAAGTGCACCAACGCCATTCTCATCGCCACCTATGAAAAGTCCAGAGATTCCACAAAACGAGGCAGAGCGGTTGCACGCACTGCGGGCACTTAAAATTCTCGACAGCTCCCATGAAGAGCGCTTCGATCGGGTGACACGGATGGCCCGAAGGTTGTTTGGCGTGCCTATTTCGCTGGTCAGTCTGGTCGATGAAGATCGACAGTGGTTCAAATCGGCTCAAGGAATCGATGCAACCCAAATGGCACGGGAGGTGTCCTTTTGTGGTCACGCAATCAATCAAGATGGGTTGTTTATCATCCCCAATACGCTGGCGGACGAGCGATTCCACGACAATCCACTGGTCACTGATGCCCCGAATATCCGGTTTTATGCTGGTTGTCCTTTGAAGCTCAGGCAAGGCATCAATATCGGGACTTTATGTTTGATCGACTCAAAGCCGCGGGAAATGGATGAAGAGGACCGGCGTCTCCTGCAGGATCTTGGCGAAATGATCGAGCAGGAAATAAAATCGATTGAGTTGGCAACGCTTGATTCCTTAACGATGATTTCAAACCGCCGGGGTTTCATGACCCTAGTTGATCACAGCTTGAAGGTATGCCGAAGGAACGAGCTTCCAATCTCGATACTTCTGTTTGACCTGAACAAATTCAAGGCTATCAACGACACGTATGGCCACCACGAGGGTGACTTCGCCTTGATCTCGTTCGCGCAGATCATGCTCGATTCGTTCCGTGACTGCGATGTGATCGCCCGACTCGGCGGGGATGAATTTGTGGTCATGCTGCTCGATTCCGACGCAGAAAGTATTAGCGTCGTTCTCGAGAGATTTAAAGCTGCAACCGCCAGCGCGAACAGTCGCTTGAACAAGCCATACGACATCGAATACAGCGTCGGCGTCGCCAATTTTCCATTCGATACCGAGACGCCGATCGAAGTGATGATCCAGGCTGCGGACGCTGCAATGTTCGAAGACAAAAAAGCGCATGGCGCCGGCTTGGCTAGGTAATCGTGCCGAGGGCGCTGTCTACTCAAGGTCGTGGAAGCGAAGAGCGCGCTGGTTAAGCGAGGCTCATCATGCAACCGGTCCGGTTCTGTCGCGTTGTGCGGCACGAGACGGAATTTTCCGTGCTGAACATGGCTGCGGTTTAAGCAGGACGGACTTGTCCTGCCAAGGCATAAAACTGGT
>JAYVEF010000180.1:0-3773 GCA_043748965.1 Burkholderiales bacterium | reverse complement strand
TGATTTTTCTCATGGCGTTGCTGCCTGCGCTGGTTGCAGCCGCCGGCAACCACAGCTTGATCGTAGGTCAATCGATCGATTTGTCCGGCCCAAACGGTGGGATCGGGCGCGACTATGTCGCCGGAATTCGCACCGCGTTCGACGCCATCAACGCCGCCGGTGGAATCGGCGGCAAGCGCGTCATCTATATGGTACGCGACGATGCAGGCGAGCCGGAGACTGCAAAAAAGCTCGTCTCCGAATTGATCGAACACGACCATGTGGATTATCTTTTTGGCAGCGTTGGTGATGCCACCACGCTTGCCACGCTGAACACGCCGGCATTCAAGCGCAGCGGTCTGACGTTGTTCGCGCCGCTGTCGAACACCGAAAGCGCCCGGGTGCACTATTGGCGACCGAGTTATCAGCAGGAGGTCCGCTACCTGCTGGGTTACTTTGAAAAACTCGGCATCAAACGGGTCGGGCTGGCAGTGCAGCAATCCAGCATGACACCCGCAGCGCTTGAGGACCTGCTGGAAACGCTGCACAAACGCGGCATGACCGTGACCGGCCACGTCACAGTCGGCGCCAATGGTCCGGCCATGGCAAGCGCGGCGAAAAAGCTGGCGGATTCACAACCCGGCTTTGTCGTGATGATTGCCGACACGATCGGAAGCGCATTTTTTCTGAAAGAGTTCCGCCGTCTGGATGCGAAGACCTTTGTCGCTGGCACCTCGTTGATCAATCTGGTGACCCTGCGCGAGATCGCCGGCATGAACGCGGTCGATTGGACCGTATTTTCGCAAGTGGTGCCGAATCCCGCTGGCTCGACCAGTGCCTTGCAACTCGAGCACAACACGATGATGAGGAAGTATCGCGATGAAACTGTGTCATCGTTGACGCTGGAAGGTTTTTTGGTCGCCAAAACCTTCGTCAAATCGTTACAGACCGGCCCGCAGCGCGATTTCGATCTCGGCGGGCTCACGGTTACAACCGGCCCGACCAGCGGGCGATTATCCAATTACCTCGATATCGCCCTGTTCAAAAAAGGTGCCGGCCTGGTTTTTTAGACGACCCTTGGCCACTCCCGCGCTGCTCAGCGCGGCGCGCACCTGATGGCAATCGCAAGCCAGTGCATGCGGCAATCAGCCCATTCGTCCGTGCAACACTTCGACAAATGTTTCGCGCCGCAACAATCCTTTGCTTGCATTTGCTAAAAACCGCCCCCTATAATCAGCTCTAGATGTTTCCATAGGTCAATTACTGCGCGGAATTATGATTGCCTACTTCGGTAAATCGTCCCCATGCGCCTGGCCTGACGCTTTTGCTCACAAGGCCACCGCGTTCAGAGCTGTTATCACCTGAAAAGACACTGATGACTCTTTCAAAACTAAAAGTAGGCACCCGTCTGACCCTTGGATTTGCGCTGGTGCTGGTGTTACTGATGATTGTCACCGCACTGGGTATCAGCCGAATGGCGCAGATTCAGGATCGGCTCGAAGAAGTTGTCAACATCAAGAATATCGAAACTCGCATGTTGCTCGACATGCGTGCCACGTTGAATGACCGTACCGTGTCGTTTCGCACGCTGACGCTGCTTACAGATGTGTCCGACATGGAACCGGAGATCGAGCGAATCAAAGGACAGGGTCGTAAATACGCCGAGTCCGAGGGACACCTGGCAAAGATGTTTGCCAGCGACAGCGGCACACTTGCGCCTGAAAAAAGGCTGCTGGCGCAACTGAAAGAAAGTGAAACTGCCGGCCTGCCGTTAATCGCCAAAGCGACCGAACTATTTTTGGCGAATAAGCCCGAAGACGCCACCAAAGTACTGATCAAGGAGCTCCGCCCGATTCAAAAGCTATGGAGCGCCGCGCTGGAAGAACTGATTGCACTTGAGGACGGTATGGACGCTGCCTCGGCCACCGATGCGCGCGCGTCGTTTGCGACCGCGAGAACGCTCATGCTCGGTCTGGGTGGCTTTGCGTTGCTGGCAGGGCTGATTGCGGCCTACCTGATCACTAGCGGACTATTGAAAAAGCTGGGCGGCGAACCGGACTATGCAGCCACCATCGCCGCTCGCATTGCGAGCGGCGATCTGGCGTCCACAATCGACACCGCGCCGAACGATCAGACGAGTCTGCTGATGGAAATGAAAGCCATGCGCAACAGCCTGGTCAACATCGTAGGTCAGGTACGTCTTGGTACCGACACGATGGCAACCGCATCAAGCGAAATCGCGGCGGGCAATCATGACCTCTCGGCACGCACCGAACAGCAAGCCAGCTCGCTGGAAAAAACTGCTTCATCGATGGAGCAACTGACCGCAACAGTCAAACAGAATGCCGATAATGCCCACGAAGCCAATCAACTGGCGATGTCGGCGTCCGACGTTGCGCGCAAGGGCGGCGTGGTAGTGGCACAGGTGGTCGATACGATGGGCTCGATCAATGAATCCGCACGCAAGATCGTCGACATCATCAGCGTCATCGACGGCATTGCTTTTCAAACCAACATTCTGGCATTGAACGCCGCGGTGGAAGCCGCTCGCGCCGGCGAACAGGGCCGTGGCTTCGCAGTCGTGGCCGCCGAAGTGCGCAGCCTGGCGCAGCGCAGCGCCGCCGCCGCCAAGGAAATCAAAACCCTGATCGGAAACTCGGTCGAAAAAGTCGACATCGGCAGCAAGCTGGTAATTCAGGCCGGCGTCACCATGGATGAAGTGGTCGCCAGTGTCAAGCGGGTCACCGACATCATGAGCGAAATCACCAGCGCCAGCGTCGAGCAGAGTGCCGGCATCGAGCAGGTAAATAATGCCATCATCGAAATGGACAGCGTCACCCAACAGAACGCTGCGCTGGTCGAACAGGCTGCCGCCGCCGCCAAGAGTCTGCAGGATCAGGCGGCTGAACTAGCGATGGTGGTGAGCGTATTCAAGCTCGACGGCAACGTCGGTTCAGCGTCCGCCAAAGCGCCGTTGCGTATAGCCGCCAGGCCTGCGCGCAGCGTGCCGAATCTATCTGCCGCGCCAACCAGTGTGGCACTCGCCAAAGCCGGGGCGCGTCCCAGAAAGATCGCAGCAGTGCAGCGCGCAAATGAAGAATGGGAAGAATTTTAGGGCGCTCTGAAACAACCGCGCTGCCGATCTGGCGCTGTCATTTTATTTTTACCGGAGCAATCCATGTACCTCAAACGAATAATTTTTGCTGCTGCGAGCCTGACCATGTTGGCCGCAGTACTGCCTGCCGTTGCCGCCGAGTCGGCCGCAATGCTCGACACCAAAGTGCCGTGCGAAAATCCCACATATCCGCGCGCGTCGCTGGCCAACGAAGAAAAAGGTACGGTGGTACTAGCCATGCTGGTCAGCGTCGAAGGAGCCGTGACGGACTCTAAAATAGAAAAAAGCAGCGGTTTCAAGAACCTCGACCGCGCCGCACAAAAAGCGCTCAGCGCCTGCAAGTTCAAACCGATGATGAAGGATGGCAAAGCCGAGCAGGGCTGGGCCAAGATCGACTACGTCTGGAAACTGGACTGAACCGGTTCAGCGCTTCAGCGATTCGCCGGCGCCGACGCAGCACGCAATGGCGGTCCGACGTTGCCGGCGACTGGACTAGCGCCTTGGTTCAACCGACCCCGGCATCACGAAGCGCTCGACATCGCAACCGATCACGGTCTGCTCGGGCAACGTAATCGGACCGTACCACTCATCTACGCCGACAAATCCGCCATGCCGGGTAATCCAGCCCCGATTGTTTTTCAGGTCGAGCAGTGCAGCATGCTCAAAGCCGTCCGCCACC
>JAYVEF010000179.1:0-3789 GCA_043748965.1 Burkholderiales bacterium | reverse complement strand
ACTACGATCAAATCCGTGCTTTCCCATCCCGTCAAGCGGCCGCGTGAGCGCTGGCAACAATCGTTGTCACTGTAGCAAATTCTGTAATGCCGGCTTTTTTCAAGTGCACCAGCAATAACGAGATAGCTGCTGGCGTAATGCCAGAAATTCTCGACGCCTGGCCCAAGGTTTCAGGGCGCTGGCGGTCCAGCTTCTGGCGTACCTCCATCGACAGGGCACTAATTCCCAGATAGTTGAAATCATCTGGTAGTTTCAGTTGTTCATGCTGCTCGTGGCGTTCGACCTCACGCGCCTGCCGATCAATATATCCAGCATATTTAAGCTGGATCTCGACTTGTTCGCGCACTGTCGCATCGCTCACTCCCGGCCCGGCCAATGACTGTCCGTCAATGCCGATCAACCCGAGCAGGCTTTGATAACTGACATCGGGGCGTCGCAACAGGTCGGCAAGCGCATACTCCCGCTCGATCGCTTTGCCCAAGACGCGCTTGGCTTCCGCATCTGCCAGCACCCGCGGGCTGACCCACGTCGAGCGCAGGCGCTCAAGTTCTCGCGCAACGGCTTCACGCTTGATCTCGAATGCTGCCCATTGCGCATCGCCTACGCATCCCAGTTGACGGCCAATCTCTGTCAGGCGCATGTCGGCGTTATCCTCGCGTAAGCTAAGGCGATATTCGGCGCGACTGGTAAACATTCGGTACGGCTCCTGCACCCCCTGCGTAACCAAATCGTCAACCAGCACGCCCAGATATGCCTGATCACGCGC
Source organism: Burkholderiales bacterium (assembly GCA_043748965.1). Lineage (GTDB taxonomy): Bacteria > Pseudomonadota > Gammaproteobacteria > Burkholderiales > Burkholderiaceae_D > Actimicrobium. Next base: position 3,023 of record JAYVEF010000179.1, on the reverse strand, counting down.
CGGCGTCCAAGCCGGCCTGCCCTGCGTCTGCAGCGCGGCGTTCAGGCCAGCCAGCATGCCTTGCGCGGCGGCTTCCTCATAGCCCGTCGTACCGTTGATCTGACCCGCAAAAAACAGGCCGTTGACCGCCTTGGTTTCAAGCGACACCTTTAAACCACGTGGATCAAAATAGTCGTATTCGATGGCATACCCGGGACGCAGGATATGCGCGTGTTCGAGACCAGCCATCGATTGCACCAGGGCCAGTTGTACGTCGAATGGCAGGCTCGTTGAAATGCCGTTGGGATAAAACTCATGTGTCGTCAACCCCTCTGGCTCCAGAAAAATCTGATGGGAGGTTTTGCCGGCAAACCGATGAATTTTGTCTTCGATCGATGGGCAATAACGCGGACCAACACCTTCGATGACGCCGGTGTACATCGGACTGCGATCGAGTCCGCCACGAATGATGTCGTGGGTGCGCTCGTTGGTATGGGTGATCCAGCACGGCATCTGCCGTGGATGCATCGCTGCGTTACCCATCACCGAAAATACCGGTACCGGGTCTTGATCACCCGGTTGCACCTGCATCACCGAGAAATCGATACTGCGCCCATCCAGTCGCGGTGGCGTACCCGTTTTCAGCCGACCCTGAGGCAAATGCAATTCTTTTAGCCGCGCCGACAACGACAGCGCCGGCGGATCGCCGGCGCGCCCGGCTGCATAATTGCGCAAGCCCACATGGATTTTACCGTCCAAAAAAGTGCCCGCCGTCAGAACTACCGTGCGGCTGCGAAAGCGAATCCCGATTTGTGTAACTGCGCCAACTACCCGGTCACTCTCCACCAGCAAGTCGTCGACAGCTTGCTGGAAAAGCCACAGATTCGGTTGATTTTCGAGACGCGACCGGATCGCCTGCTTATACAGGATGCGGTCTGCCTGCGCTCGGGTAGCGCGTACCGCCGGGCCTTTGGAAGAATTCAGAATACGGAACTGGATACCTGCCTCGTCGGTAGCCAACGCCATCGCACCGCCCATTGCATCGACCTCGCGTACCAGGTGTCCCTTGCCGATACCCCCGATCGAAGGATTGCACGACATCTGACCGAGCGTCTCAATGTTGTGCGTCAGCAGCAAGGTTTTTTGACCCATGCGCGCTGAAGCCAGTGCGGCTTCGGTGCCCGCGTGCCCGCCCCCGACCACAATAACGTCAAACTCCGATGGAAATTGCATAATTGGACCCGAAATACGATGAATGGTGAAGAGACAAAGGATTATAAGGGCATTTGGCGAGTGCGGATCCAGCCGAGCACCCAATTCACCGGGTGGTTTCACGTGAAACAACAACTAATGAGCAAGCTTGAGTACGATCGATATAACGATAACAACGATACCTGCCGCAATCACCAATTGACCCCACTGAATTTTCCGCGCAGACACCCGGAACTCACCAGGATAATCTGCCGATTGGGCGCTTTGGCGAACGTCATCGTGACGATTGCCTGGCGTCTGAACTGTCGCTTTCTCCAGCGGCAAATAAATATCAACCGTAGTAATGCGATGCGGCGAACCAACCATCAATCCTGCATCCTTATAAGGGCTTGCCGATGGTGGCGACAGGGCTCGCGTTGCGGTGGATTTCGGTGCATCCGCCTCATGCGGCACAGGACGCGCAGCGCCTTCCACCTGCATATCAATGCCAAACTCATCCTCAGCATCGAACGAAATAATCGTCACTGGATCGAGCGGATCCTGATGCAAAAACCGCTCGATAATAGCAGCGTCGAATTCGTCATCGTCAGTTACGTCACCATCAAGTAACACCTCAAAAATCAGATTTTTCTGGAGAAGATTATTAAGTGCGCGATTAAATCGCTCATCCGTCAGTCCTTTCAATTTTTGACGTATACCGACATGGGGCGTCACGCCATCCACAACGATCAGTACCAGTCGCTCACTTTGCGTCAGCCCGTGCATTTTGGTTTTGATTTCAGTTCGACCACTGTCGGTGCGCTGGAATATTGCAGATACTTGCACTAGAAATCCCTCCCCTACGATCTTGTTTCACGTGAAACAACGCGGCTAGTCAGGCGCCAGAGAAACACAAAAATCTGGCGACTCAACAGGTTGTTTCTTTTCGTTATGCTACCTCAAGAACGCGTCGTAGCCTGTCTTCAGTATCAAAACCGACACGACGCCAAGGAATAATTTTCTCACGAAGCCACTGCCATACCGAATCGCCATACGGCTCCCGATCAACGAGCCGAAAACATTGCAGACCCCCATACCCAAGCCAACCTCCCACAACAGGTGGCCACTATGCCAAAACCACAAAAGCGCGGATAAGTTGCAAGCAACGTTGACGACCTTTGCCGCGGCCGACGCACCCAGAAAATCGTAACCAAAAAATCGTACAAACAAGAACACCAAAAAGCTACCGGTTCCCGGGCCGAAGAAACCATCATAGAACCCGATTGCACCACCGATAGCAATTGCCAGCAATCTTTCACGATGACCGCTATGGCGCGGTGCGTGGATGCTGCCGAAATCTTTTTTACTGAACGTGTAGACGGCTACAACGACCAAAATCATTGGCAATAACTTGCGCATAAAATCTGGCGGAATTTTAGTCACTGTGTAAGCGCCAGCAAACGCAAAGACAAAAGCGGCAACCGCAGCCGGCGCCGCCGCACTCCACTCCAGCCTAACTCGCCGCGAGAAACTAATCGCCGCAGCGCTAGTCCCCCAGATGCCAGCCAGCTTACTGGTACCCAGCAAGGTCGCAGGTACGACATTAGGAAGTACCGAAAACAAAGCAGGGATTTGAATCAAACCGCCACCACCAACAACCGCGTCCACCAGCCCAGCGCAAAAAGCAGCGCTAAACAAAATAATAAAATCCGACATGCCAGACCCAGAAAGTTGCACCAGTCGGTAGGTATTGCGTGCTGGCGAAAGGCGTCATCTTACCCTGCCGTATGACACTCAGTGTTCGTAAGCCCACCAGCGGTACAATGACACATCGTTCGGAGCCTCTATGCAAA
>JAYVEF010000178.1:0-3793 GCA_043748965.1 Burkholderiales bacterium | reverse complement strand
GGGCAGATGCGATGCGCGCAAGAAGGCTTTTTGCAGCAGACTCTCGCCGTCGTCCAGACGCATGAAAGGTTTTGGATGCAATTCGCGCGAGACCGGCCACAGCCTTGCGCCGACGCCACCTGAGAGGATTACGGGAATGATTATCATTGCGCACAAGCGCCGGAGCGCATAAAAAGTTGATAATATGTAAAGTACAATTGTAGCAGAGGCGTTTATTGTTCAGTACAGTCAACGCATGAAAATCCTGCAGCATTGCAAAAAAATTTGCAGCTTTGTGTCGCTGGCCGGGCCGCGCATTTACCAAAGAACACTTACTCTACGAGTCGGCACACCGCCGTCGACCGCATCACGTTGGAACCGCCCACAATGCCTGTATCACTGGACCACCTACTCGTCGTCGGGATTTCTTCGCGCGCCCTGTTCGACCTCGAGACCGAAGAAAAAATATTCCGGGAGCACGGCCTGGAAGCCTATCGACAGCACCAGTTGGCGCACGAAAGCCAGGTGTTGCAGCTCGGTGCAGGGTTTGCGCTGGTGCGCGCCTTGCTCAATCTGAATTTGAGAACACCCACCCAGCGGTTCGTCGAAGTCGTCATCATGTCGCGCAATTCGTCGGAAACCTCGCTGCGAATTTTTAATTCCATCGCCTGCCACGGACTCGACATTACGCGCGCCGTGCTGTCCGGTGGCGCACCGCTGGCGCCGTATCTGAAAGCGTTTAACGTCAGCCTGTTCCTGTCACTGCACGAAGACGATGTGCAGGCTGCCGTGAATTCGGGCGTGGCGTCGGCGCGGCTGTATCAAAAGCCACAGAACTCGCTGGAGGCACCGCAACAGATCCGAATCGCGTTCGACGGTGACGCCGTGATTTTTTCGGATGAATCGGAACAGATTTATCAAGCTCGCGGCATCGAAGCATTCGAGCAGCACGAGCGCGAAAATGCTTTGAAACCCCTGCCCGAAGGCCCCTTCGCACGCCTGTTGAAAGCCCTGTCGTTTATCCAGAAAAATTTTAGCGGCACAGACCGCAGTGTGCCACCGATTCGAACAGCACTGGTGACGGCCCGATCGTCACCAGCTCATGAACGCGTTATTCGTACACTGCGCGCATGGGACGTTGCCATCGACGAGACTTTTTTCATGGGTGGTGTTGCTAAATCCGAGGTCCTGGCCGCATTCAATCCACATATGTTTTTCGATGACCAGCATGGCCATTGCGAGCGTGCGTCCGCTGTCGTGCCAACTGGCCGTGTGCCGTGGAAATTGACCTAGACAGTCTTCAACCGCAAACCGTTGCAGCACAAACATCCTATTTTCGCGCCGAGTCCCGGATACTGGAGCCACAACCGGTATCAGCTACGCGGATTCAGCGAGACTCTGAGACGCACCCGCTCGCCCGGGTCGTACGGCATCACGCTGGTGTAGTTGTGACCGTTGTATTCATATGTGACTGAGTAGCCATTATTACGCGACTGCCAGTTGTCCACGGTGCGGCATTGCTGCACTTGCTGCTGGTCCTGCTGCTGATTGTTTTCGACCCGATCGCCGACGATCGCACCAGCGATTGCGCCGGCCGCTGTGGCTGCGGTTCGGCCATTGCCACCGCCGACCTGATTACCCAATATGCCGCCTGCTAGGCCGCCCAGAATCGAGCCACCGACGTTACGGCCCTGAGGTTGCTGCTGCCTGTATTCCGTATGACATTCCTGGCGAGGCTGGTTGTATTGCTCGATCTGCGGTGCTACCCGTACGACGCGTGCAGTATCATCGAAATCTGCAGCGTGGGCGCTGGCCGTAGCACCGATAAAAACCAGCCACGCCATGGTGTAGAACGATTTTTTCATACTGCCTCCGTTAGTTGCCTAATCATAGTTCGACGCGGAGCAATTCATGTTGCGAACGCAACGAAAATTGTAATAAGTTGTTTCTGCGCCGGACACTGGTGGCGCAAGTCGCGATGCAATCCGTCCATGCAGAGGCTCACGTCCCGGAATTTTTGATTTCGTGTTCGACCCGGGCCGAGCTGTCACCCAGTCGACTGGCCCACGCAGTTTTGAAATAACGTTTTTCAGCAATACTGGGCGGTACCCGCCACACCACCATCAGGGTGCCCTTGTGATCATGGATCTGCTCGATTCTGGAAATAAATCCCGGGTTGCCGGCCTGGTCTGCCAGCGCGACTACGAAGCCATAAATCCGGTTCAGGCGCTCGATGCGGTCGGGTTCGGTACTGGCACTGGTGGCAGTAATCGTCGGATGATCCAGAAACATGCAGCTCTCCTGAAATGGCTGATCAACAATAGTCAGTAGTACGCGCGGTCGCCGCACCGGAGAAAGTATAAGCCGATCATCGCGCATCCAACGATCTCTGCGCTAACTTGACAGGTTGTCTGACCGCGCGCTGGACCGACTGCCACGGGGGACGCGGGTCCAATCAGCGCGGGTAAATGGACGACTATGGCCCGACAGCGTCAGTGCGATCCCTGTCAGCATCTGCTGGCTCGGTGCCGGTTCCCCGACCATGGTTACCAACAATCCAGCCAGCGCGGCGAGCGTCAGCCAGAGCCCGCGGCCCGGCATTTCGAACCGTCGTGCAGCGCGCACAAAGATTGCAGCCACCAGTAGCCCTAACAGCGCACCGCTGGCAGCTTCAGCCACGGAATGCACATGTACGGCGATGCGGGAAAACGCAATCAGTAAACCCAAGATGGTGCCGATCCCGACGCCCACAGTGCGGCAGCGCGCGTCGGCCGTCTGACAGATTAGATAACCGAATACCGGCAACACTGCGCAGGCCCGCGTTGCATGCCCACTCAGCCCGGTAAAGTCCCACGACTGGTTGCCAATACCCCAGCCGATAAACGCCAGTTTTGTGACCACCACCAGTATCATCGCTGCGCCGAACCATAACGCCCAGCCAGCTGCCAGGCGCCATGCGCGCGCACTCAACAGGTTGACCAGGATCACGACGGCGGCCGGTAACATCACGATTGCATCGCCAAATAGAGTCAATCGCTGCCAGAAAATAAGTGGAATAAAACTCAAGCGTTACCTTCACGGTTTCCGATCGAGCCAGTGTAGCGCGGCGCGCCCGCTACCATTCATTGCCGGCTCCTTGCCAACGATATAACGGCACCATTTTTCAAAACAGCGGAGCACCGCGCATTTGCAATGACGCAAACGCAGAAATCAAAAACCGCACCTGCTGGCGCAACACGGGTGCTCAGACCCGGCGCCTCCTTGTTATGGAATCGCGCAGAACGAAACTGAATTGATCAATGCCATCGCAACGGATTGCGATGACGCCGAAGCCATGGTGCAAAGCGCGCAGGAAGCGTTTTTATCGAACGTTATCGGTACGATCGCATGCGGCGCTTCAGTCCAGTTGATAGGCTTTGACGCATCTGCCGCCGGCAGCCGCACTGCGCGTGCCGGACGCGATCCGTGGACTGATAAAAAAATCAAGATTGCTGCGGCAAGAGCGGTCAAATTATCAGCTGTTAAAGCGTTCAAGGACGCCGTCAATAACAAGTAAAAATAGCAGTGATTATTGCGGTGTCGACCAGCGACGGGCGCCGCCGATTTCATGCGGTGGTGCTGCGGCAGAACAGGAATTTATGCAACGGTCCAACCCGAAAAAAAACCATCGAAGCGTAGAAACCGGATCGGCGAAACGAGGGTTACGGGTGATAAATTTGGTCGACGGGCGCGGACCTGATGGTGGGCGGTGCAAGTTTCGAACTTGCGACCCCTGCCGTGTGAAGGCAGTGCTCTACCCCTGAGCTAACCGCCC
>JAYVEF010000177.1:0-12147 GCA_043748965.1 Burkholderiales bacterium | reverse complement strand
CCCCGCTGCCGCTGCAAAGCGGCGCATCGCTGCATGCCTATTCGCTCACTTATGAAACCTATGGCACCCTGAACGCCATGCGTTCCAACGCTGTTCTGGTTTGTCATGCGTTGAACGCGTCGCATCACGTCGCCGGCATGGTCGCCGGCGCGGATGGCGTGGCCAAAAACCTCGGCTGGTGGGACAACATGGTCGGCCCCGGCAAGCCGGTCGATACCGACCGCTTTTTTGTCATCGGGGTCAATAATCCAGGTTCCTGTTTCGGTTCGACCGGGCCGATGCATGACGACCCGGCGACAGGCAAACCGTACGGCGCGAGTTTTCCGGTGGTGACTGTCGAAGACTGGGTCGAAGCGCAGGTGCGACTGGCCGACGCGCTAGGCATTGCGCAGTTTGCCGCCGTCATGGGCGGCTCTCTGGGTGGCATGCAGGCGCTGGCATGGAGCATCCTGTATCCGCAGCGTCTGCGCCACTGCGTGGTGATTGCGTCGGCGCCCAAGCTGTCGGCACAGAACATTGCCTTCAACGATGTAGCGCGGCAGGCGATTCTGACCGATCCCGACTATCACGGTGGCGACTTCTATGCGCATGGCGTAGTGCCCAAAAACGGTTTGCGAGTGGCCCGCATGGTCGGTCACATCACGTACCTGTCAGACGACGACATGGCCGAAAAGTTTGGCCGCGATTTGCGCTCCGGCGAGTATCAGTTCGGCTATGGGGTCGACTTTGAAATCGAATCTTATCTGCGCTATCAGGGCGACAAATTTTCCGAATACTTCGACGCCAATACCTATTTGCTGATCACCAAGGCGCTGGATTATTTTGATCCGGCGCGCAAGTTCGGTGGCGATCTGACGCGGGCACTGGCGTGCACGCAGGCGCAATTTTTGCTGGTGTCCTTCAAGACCGACTGGCGCTTCGCACCCGAGCGCAGCCACGAAATCGTGCAGGCGCTGGTCAACAATCGACGTCGCGTGACCTACGCCGAGATCGACGCGCCGCATGGCCACGACGCTTTTCTCCAGGCGGACCCGCGCTACATGAATACCGTCAGCGCGTACTTTGCGCAGATCTGGCAAGCGTTGCCGGAAGGGGCGCCGGGATGAACTTCAAGGAACTCAGCCGGCTGCGCGCGGATCTGGCGTTTATTGCCCATTGGGTGCGTGACGGTGCGCAGGTGCTTGACCTCGGTTGTGGCGACGGCGTAATGTTGAATTATCTGCAGACCGACAAGCACTGCAGCGGCTACGGGGTCGAAATCGACGACGACAAAATTCCTGCGTGCATCGAACGTGGCGTCGCTGTGATCCAGCAGGATCTGGAGGCGGGATTGGCCATGTTTGCCGACAACGCGTTCGATACGGTACTGTGCCTGTCGGCGCTACAGATGATGAAAAACGTCGAAGCCATCTTGCGCGATATTGCGCGGGTCGGGCGCGAGGCGATTGTTTCGTTCCCGAATTTTGCCTACTGGCCGCACCGTGTTGCGTTGCTGGGCGGACGGATGCCCGTATCCAAATCGCTGCCGTACGAATGGTATGACACGCCCAATCTGCGCTGCGCGACGATCCGTGATTTTGAAGAACTGGCCAATGCGGTCGGGCTCGATGTACTGGAATGCGTGGCGCTGCACGATGGCCATCCGGTACAGGTGTTGCCCAACTGGCGCGGCAGTCTGGCCGTGTTTCGATTGAAGAAAAAGTAAGCAACCGGGTTTGCATGATGACTGAGACACCAGCCAGCGACCACGCAGTGCAGCCGCCAGAAGATCAGCCTGTCGCATGGCGTGACTACATGAATCGGCGGATGCTGGCGATTCTGGTGTTTGGTTTCAGTTCCGGGCTGCCGCTATTTATCCTGCTGTATCTACTGCAGGCATGGCTGGCAAAATCCGGTTTGAATGTGAAAGCGCTTGGACTTTTCGCGCTGGTGATGTTTCCGTACACATGGAAATTTTTATGGTCGCCGTTGATGGATCGCTTCCATTTCGGCAGGCTCGGTCGTCGGCGCGGCTGGATGGCGATCACGCAAGCGGCGCTGTTTGTCGCGATCGGCATGATGGGCATGCTCGATCCACTGACGCAAATTTCGCTGATTGCCGGCACGGCGAGTCTGGTCGCGTTTCTATCGGCCAGTCAGGATATCGTGGTCGACGCCTACCGTCGTGAAGTTCTGCCCGATAACCAGCAAGGTCTGGGCGCCGCTGTCTACGTCAATGCGTATAAGGTGGCCGGCATGGTGCCCGGTGCACTGGCGCTGATCCTGGCTGACCGCATGCCGTGGCAACCAGTATTCTGGATCACTGCTTCGTTCATGTTGCCCGGCCTGGTCTGCACCTTGCTGGTCAAAGAACCAGCGTTGTACGGTGCACCGCCCAAAAACATTGCGCAAGCGGTGGTGTTGCCGTTTCGGGAATTCATCAAACGGGATGGCTGGCGCAACGCACTGTGGATACTGGCGTTCATTTTTCTATACAAACTAGGCGACAGCATGGCAACCGCGCTGTCGACCAAGTTCTATCTCGACATCGGTTTCAACCTGACCCAGATCGGTGTGATCGCCAAGACCACCGGCCTCTGGGCCAGTTTGGCAGGGGGCATTGTTGGCGGTATCTGGATGCTCAGGATCGGAATCAATCGGGGCTTGTGGGTGTTCGGCGCGATTCAGGCGGTCGCCGTATTGGGGTTTGCCTGGCTGGCACACGTCGGACCGAACCCGCTGGTGCTGGGAACAGTCATCGCGTTCGAAGCTTTCGGTAGCTTGGGCCTGGGCGCGGCGGCGTTTGTTGCGTATCTGTCGCGTGCTACCGACCCGCGCTACACGGCAACCCAGTACGCGCTATTTTCAAGCCTGGCCGCTGTACCGCGCACCTTCATCAACGCCTCCGCCGGCTATATCGTCGCAGAAACCGGCTGGTTTCTGTTTTTCTTTCTATGCTTTGCACTGACCTTGCCCGGCATGCTACTGCTGCCGAGGATCGCCCCGTGGAATCAACAGTCGGTGCCAGCGCCTGTTGTCGAAGATTGACCATTGCACCCGTGCGGCGCTGCACGTACTGCACGGAGAAAATTCTTTAACCGAAGTAATTTTTGATGTGAGAAGTGCTGCCGTCAAGAGAGCCATCCGTCAAGAAGTAGCGCGCCTGTGCTGCGACACCGGCAGGTCCGGCACGCACACTGGTTTTGGCACCAAAGCACGCAACGAATGCGAAAATGGACCGAAGCAGCCGCTACCTAGTGGAATGGGACATGCGCTGCGTTACGTGAGAGGCGGGCACTCGATTTGAAGTGCTGACCAAGCTGGCTAATCGCCTGTCCAACCCAGAGCGTACTATGTTCGTCTCGATCCCCTCACCGCCCAGTCCGCCCATGCCCACGCACATCTTCACCTACGGTTCCCTGATGTTTCCCGAAGTCTGGCAGCGCGTTGTCAGCAACCGTTATGCGTCGATGGGAGCGACACTGCACGGTTACCAGCGCTACGCTATGCGCGATGACACGTACCCCGGTATCGTCGCAGATGCCGAGGCCGCCGTCAGCGGGCTGCTCTATCTTGGCGTGGATCATGCCGACGTTACCCGGCTGGACCATTTTGAGGGCATGGAGTACCGGCGTATCGAAGTCGACGCGCGCTGTGACGATGGCAGCGTGCGGCTGGTGCAGACTTATCTGATGACCTCGCCGGCTGCGTTGTCGGATCAGCCGTGGCAACCCGAGACCTTTGAATTACAGCGCTTTTTGGCTACCTACTGTCGCGACAAGTTAGGCAGCTGACAGGCCTCTCGGTATAATCGATTTCCGTCGTTTTACGACAGCGCTTGTGCGCTCACCGTCCAGATTGCCTTGCCTCCCATGCTTGCTGAACAAAAACAACGCCTCGTCATACTTTTCCAGCGGGCTTTGGCGCCGCTGATTGCCGGCACCGACCTGCAGCCAACCGTGGTGCTCGAGCGCCCGCGCGATCCCGCGCATGGCGATATCGCGTGTAATCTGGCGATGCAGCTGGCCCGGCCGCTGAAAAAAAATCCGCGTGAGCTGGCACAACTGCTGGTCGCTGCCGTGCTGGCCGATCCACAGAGCAGCGGTTTGATCGATGGCGCCGAGATTGCCGGGCCGGGGTTTATCAACCTGCGACTGGCTGCAGCGGCGCGTCAGCAGGTGGTGCAGGCGGTACTGCAGCAGGGCGCCCAATATGGTCGCAGCACGCAGGGCGCGGGGCGCCGTGTATTGCTGGAATTTGTCTCGGCCAATCCGACCGGCCCGCTGCATGTCGGGCACGGGCGCCAGGCAGCGCTGGGTGACGCACTGGCGGCGCTGTTCGATGTGCAGGGCTATGAGGTGCTGCGCGAATTTTATTACAACGACGCCGGGGTTCAGATTGCGACGCTGGCAGTCTCCGTTCAGGCCCGTGCGCGCGGGGTCAAGCCCGGCGACGCCTCGTGGCCAGAGTCGGCTTACAACGGCGACTACATCGGCGACATCGCTGGGGATTTCAGGGCGTGCAAAACTGTCCAGGCCTCCGACGGGCTGCCCGTGACGGCCACCGGCGACGTCGACAATCTGGAGGCGATTCGTGATTTTGCAGTGGCTTATTTGCGCCATGAGCAGGACTTGGATCTGCAGGCGTTCGGCGTACGCTTCGACAATTATTTCATGGAGACGTCGCTGTATCGCGACGGCAAGGTCGAGGCCGCCGTTGCAGCGCTGATCGGATCGGGCAATACGTATGACATGGACGGCGCTCTGTGGTTGCGCACCACTGATTTCGGCGACGACAAAGACCGCGTCATGAAAAAGTCGGACGGTACGTACACGTATTTCGTACCCGACGTGGCTTACCATATGGTCAAGTTTCAGCGCGGTTACCGTAATGCCATCAATATTATGGGAAGCGACCACCACGGCACCATCGCACGCGTACGGGCCGGACTGCAGGCGGTAAATATTGGCGTGCCGGAAGGCTACCCGGATTACATTCTGCACAAGATGGTGACAGTCATGAAAAACGGCGCCGAAGTCAAAATCTCGAAGCGGGCCGGTTCCTACGTCACCCTGCGCGATCTGATCGAATGGTCGAATGGGGCGGTGGCAGAAGATATCGATGCGGGTACTGCAACCGAGCCCGGCGACCTCACACGCGGTCGCGACGCAGTACGGTTCTTTTTGATTTCACGCAAGGCAGATACCGAATTTATTTTCGACGTCGACCTGGCCCTGGCGCAGTCAGATGAAAATCCCGTGTACTACGTGCAATATGCCCATGCCCGGATCTGTTCGGTGCTGGCACAATGGGGCGGTGATGAAGCCACGGTGCGCGATACCGATCTGTCGCCGTTGACGGCGCCGCGCGAGGTCGCGCTAATGGGCCGCCTGGCTGATTATCCCGAGGCCCTGCAGCACGCGCTGGAAGAACTCGGACCGCATCAGGTGGCATTTTATCTGCGCGATCTGGCGGGTGAATTGCATAGCTACTACAATGCGGAACGTGTGCTGGTCGACGACACGTCCACCAAAATGGCCCGGCTGGCGTTACTACTGGCAACGCGGCAGGTATTGCGCAATGGCTTGTCACTGATCGGCGTTTCAGCGCCATCGAGGATGTAATTATTACGTATGACTAAGCATTCCATCAAACAGTTGTCAAAGCAGGGCGGCGGTACCGTGCTCGGTCTGATAGTCGGCCTGATCGTGGGGCTGGCAATCGCCGTGGTGGTGGCGCTGACCATCAACAAGACCACGCTGCCATTTTTGAGCAAATCGACCAAACCCGACCGCGCGGAGTTGACGCCCGGCCAGGCGAGCGACCCGAACAAACCGCTGTACGGTAATAAGGCGGCTGCCCGCGAGGCGGCCAAAGACTTTGCCGATACCGCGCCGGCAGTCGATACGGTGCCGCCGAATGCTGCTGATCCGCAGGCTGCCAAAAACGCGGCTGCCAAAGAAGTCAGCCTGCCGCCACCGATCGAAAAAATCAAAAAAGTTGACCTCGCCAAACCGGGTGAAGTGAAGCCGGACGGCACCGTTGCCAAAGTCGAGGGCGACGAAAAGTGGACTTATTTCTTGCAGGCCGGCGCCTTCCGAGAAGAATCCGACGCCGAAAGCGCGCGCGCCAAACTTGCCCTGCTCGGTTTCGAGGCGCGTATCAGCGAGCGGCCAAGTGACAACGGCACGCTGTATCGGGTCCGGGTCGGGCCGTTTGGCCAGATCGACACCATGAACCGGATGCGCGGCAAGCTAACCGACAATGGTGTCGATGTTGCCGTAGTGCGTACTCCCAAAACCCCTTAAAGGATTTCCATGCGTTCTTTTCAGCAGACTTTGATCCCGCAGACGCTGCAGCGATTGTTGACCGCTGTTGCTTTCGGCTTCCTGATGGCGTCGGCCAGCGCCAACCCGGCGATGCCCCAAAATGGCACCGAATACCAAACCCTCGAGAAGCCGCAAAATATCGAGCCAGGCAAAAAAGTCGAGGTCACGGAATTTTTCTGGTACTCATGTCCGCACTGCTATGCGCTCGAGCCGGCGCTGGCTGATTGGGTTAAAAAGCAAGGCGACACGATCGTCTTCAAACGCGTTCCGGTACATTTCCGCGATTCGTTCATTCCGCAGCAAAAAATGTACTACGCTCTGGAAGCGATGGGCAAATCCGAAGAGATGCAAAAAAAGATTTTTGCGGCGATCCACGTTGACCGCCAGCATCTGGATACCGAGCCCGAAATCATGGAATTCATTGCGCGTCAGCCCGACATCGACAAGAAGAAATTTGCCGATCTGTTCAATGCGTTTGGCACGCAGGTCAAGGTACGCCGCGCGCTCAGTCTGCAGGACGCCTACCGGATCGAATCAGTGCCGAATCTGGCCGTCGATGGCAAGTATATGACGTCGCCGGCAATGGCAGGCGCCTCGCTCGGGCAGCAGACTGAAGCTGTGCAGGGTACCGCCGCGGTGCGGGTGCTGGATGTATTGGTGGCCAAAGCGCGGGCAGAGCGCAATGGTGCTGCAGGGGGAGCCGGTGCAGCTGTGGCTGTTCCTACGGCAACCTTGCTGTCCAATAAAATGTTGGCGCACGCAAAAGATATGCCAAAAAAATAATCCGTCCACACGGTGGATACGGTCCGCTTCTCGCCAGAGGGCGGACTTTTTTTTAGCCTGGCACCCCTGAAAGACAGCATGAACCAACTCCGCGTGTTTATCACCGGCGCATCAAGTGGTCTGGGCGCCGCTCTGGCGCACGAATATGCCGGGCAGGGTGCGGTGCTTGGACTGGTAGCGCGCCGTCGCGATGCGCTGGATCAGCTGGTCGCCACTTTGCCACCGGGCAGTGCGCATCGAGTGTATCCGGTCGATGTGACCGACCATGCCGCGCTCGCGGAGGCCGCGCAGGATTTCGTTGCCTCCGGCGGGATCGATGTGGTAATCGCAAATGCCGGGATTTCGGTCGGGACCCTGACCAGTGATCCGGCTGATCTCGGAGCGTTCGAGCGCGTCTTCGCTACCAATGTGATCGCCACTGCCGCCACCTTTGCGCCATTTATTGCAGCCATGCAGGCACAGCATCGCAATGGCCGTACCGGTATGCGGCTGGTCGGTATCGGCAGTGTCGCCGGGATTCGCGGATTGCCCGGTGCAGGTGCCTACAGCGCGTCCAAAGCCGCCGTCATCAGCTACTGCGAATCGCTGCGGGTGGAGCTGCGCGGCAGCGGCATCCGCGTCGTGACGATCGCGCCGGGCTATATCGATACGCCGATGACGCAAGTGAATTCTTACCACATGCCGTTTCTGATGGCAGCGCCACGCTTCGCCGCCCGTGCAGCCGCAGCGATCGCTGGCGGCGTCAGCTATCGCGTGATTCCGTGGCAAATGGGGGTGGCCGCCAAGCTGCTGCGAGTGTTGCCGAACTGGCTTTATGATTGGACGTTTTCGCGGGCGCCGCGCAAGACCCGTGCGGCGCCAATCGATCATCTGCCCACGCCATGATCCTGCGCGATGCGATCGGCACGCTGCACCGGTCGATCGAGCCGTTCAGTGCACCGCGGATCGTCTCGCTGGTACCGTCGATCACCGAACTACTCTGCGATCTGGGATTGGCGAAGTGGCTGGTCGGACGCACAGGGTTTTGCATTCATCCGGCCGATAGGGTGGGCCGGATCGCCAAAGTCGGTGGCACCAAAGACATCAATATCGACAAGATCATTCGGCTCGCGCCGACACATCTGATCGTCAACATCGACGAAAACCCCAAACCGACGGTAGATACGCTGGCGCAGCATATCGCCCACACCATCGTCACGCATCCGCTGGCGCCGCACGACAATCTGACGCTCTACCGTCTACTGGGTGCGATTTTTCGATGTAGCGATGCTGCTGAAAATTTGTGCACGCAGTTTGTGGCTGCTGCTGCTGCGTGCCACGTAGGCGCGCCGCAACGTGTGCTGTATTGCATCTGGCAGGAGCCCTGGATGACGGTATCGCGCGATACCTATATCGCACAGATGCTGGCGCAGATCGGCTGGTCGCATTGGATGGCACCGGTGCCGGCGCGCTATCCGGTGTTCGACTGGGACGCGGCAATACTGGCGCAGATCGACCTGATTTTGCTGTCGAGCGAACCGTACCGGTTCACCGCGACACATGTCGAAGCACTGACCCGGCGCACCGGCAAGCGGGTGTTGCTGGTGAATGGCGAAATGGTGTCGTGGTACGGTAGCCGGGCGATCGCCGGCATGCGCTATCTGGAACAGCTGCGTCATCAGCAGTTGCAGTTGCAGGTGCCGCAGCCGGAGCCGCAGCCGCAGCGAGCCGGCGACGCGTCAAGGATCATTTCTGGTGATTGATCCTGACCAGCATGCGGATCATTTCACGCGCAATGATGCGATAAGTTTTATCGAGTCGCTGCAGGTCGCTGATCAGCTTGACGTCGGCGGTTTCAAAACGAGAAGTCGGGTCCGAGGCTTCGACGGACTTGTCGTCACCGCCGCCAAAATGCAGCCATGCTGCCGGGACCCCGAGCCAGTGCGCCAGCGTGCGCAGTTTCTCCTGCGTCGGAATAGCCTCGCCGACCAGCCACTTGCGCGCTGCATGCACGGAAATCGGCCGACCAGCGAAGCGCACATTGAATTCTCGCGCAAGCTGGGTCGGACTGTCCGGGGAGTGATTGGCATTTCGTAACGCCAGTTGCAGGCGCTGACTGAAATCTTCGCGTTCTATCGATGCTTTCATGCGAGCGGGCTGTTCCATGGCAACGCCAGACAGCCAGTCTCTCACCGACGGAGAGCCTTGTGACTGCGCTGAAACGGGTAGGTCAGAAATTGACAGCGTTGGGCCGGTTAGCCGGCGGGCGCAAGTAGGGCATACCAGTGCTGATTCGCCAGCGCAAGTCGACAGCTTAGTTCGTCGATATCGTTGATACAATCTTTGACGGGGCCTCAACGTTCGGCAGCGAACACAGCAAAACATTCAGGCGCGGCGCCGCGACTCGCTTAAAAAGGTCAATCGTAGGTGCCTCGGGTAAAGAGTGTCAAGGTCGATGCGCCTTGCGTCCGCGCCAGAAACGCAGTGAAGCAACCTGTTTTTCAGGCCTAGCTGTATGTCGGATTGGTGCGCCGGTTTCTCCCGACAAATAGAATTATCCTGTTGCCGGAAGTTCGAGCATCCACTGGGGAACCCGGTCTCCCCGCACGATCAGCTTTTGATGAACCGCAGGACCTGATCAGACCCGGCTACCCGCCGCAAGACACCATCGAACCACAGCTTGTGGAGATGCGCCAGCGCTTCGCCGAGCGCGAATGTCAGCTGATGGGCATCGAGGGCGCGCGGAAACATGACCGGCACGATTTGCGCCGCCGATTGCGGCGTGACACAGGCCTCGACTACTTCGGTCAGCCGCGCCGCATGGTGTTCATCGAGCTGGCTGATCCTCGTGTGCAAGCCACGGAAAGGTTTGCCATGGGACGGCAGGACCAGCACATCGGCCGGCAGATCGCTGAACTTTTGCAGCGAGTCCAGATATTGCTGTACCGGGTTGGCCTCCGGTTCAATGGCAAATACCGACACATTGGTAGAAATTCGCGGCAGCACCATATCACCAGAAATCAGTAGATTCAATACCGCACAGTACAGCGATGCATGCTCGGGGGCATGTCCGAAGCCGGTAATCACGCGCCAGTCGTTCCCGCCGATATTGATCAACTGGCGATCCTGCATGCGCGTGTAGGAAGCCGGCATCGCCGGTACCAGGGTTGGATAGTAGTTGCTGCGGCCCCGCAGTTGCGCTAGCAGAACCGTATCGGTCAAGCCATGCCGCACAAAATGCGGTAAGGCCGCAGTGCCATCGACGCCTGGCAGTGCGGCTGTCATCATGCGCGCAAACGCGTATTCGCCAGTCGTCATCCAGAGCGGCGCCTGCCAGCGCTGACACAGCCATGCTGCCAGCCCGACGTGATCGGGATGGCAGTGCGTTGCAAGTACGCGCAGCACCGGCCGGTCGTGCAGGCCCGTCGCAAATATAGTTTCCCAGGCGGTCCGTGTGGAGTCGTCGGCGATTCCGCAATCGACCACCGTCCATCCTTTGCGCGGACCGTTCAAGTCGTCGATCTGGTCTTCGAGCAGCCAGAGGTTGATGTGGTTCAGCGCAAACGGCAGCCCCATCCGACACCACAGCACGCCGGGCGCGACCTGTACCAGCGTGCCGGGTGCCGGCAGGGTCTCGCCGAATGGATAGTCGAGCTGCGCTTCAAGCAGATTCATGGCGAATTTGTCGCTTTCAGGGTGGAGTAAGCGGGCCTTGTCAGTCACCGAGAATTCCCAATCGGCGCCACGCCAGCTACAATGGCGAGAGGATCAACATTGACGTCTACATTTACGTTAACGTTCGCGTCAAGCAGCAATGCCGTACGAGCGATTTTAAACGTAATCCCCGCCTCCAGCACAATGCACATGCCGACCTACACAATTACCGATCTTTCCCGCGAATTTGACATCACGCCCCGGGCCATCCGGTTTTATGAAGATCAGGGTCTGATCAGCCCGAGTCGTGCGGGATCCGGCGGGCGCACGCGGGTCTACAGTGCACGCGAGCGCACGCGTCTGAAACTTACGCTGCGTGGCAAGCGACTGGGCTTGACGCTATCGGAAATCAAGGATCTGGTCGACATGTACGAGTCGCCCACCGATTCCGCCGCGCAGATGAAGCGTTTTTTAACAGTCCTGGCACAGCACCGCGAAACGCTTGAAATGCAGCGCGAGGATATCGATGTCACGCTAGCTGAAATCAGCGCTCATGAAACGCAGTGCCGAAAGGTGCTCGAAGGAAAAGCGATAAAAGCAACCAGCCGCAAATCGACCAAGCTGGAGGCTGGCTAGCGGTAGCGTGACAAGTACACCGTCAAGACGCGCGACCTTACGTTTACGTAAACGTCAATCCAGCGTATTATTTCGCACTACAATATCCACTCAATTCGACCACCACCAACCTTCCGAGGACGCCATGCTTGATCTGCCCGGCCTGACTTTTGATCATGGCGAAGATATCGCCGCCCTGCGCCAAACGGTGCAGCAATTCGCGCAAGCCGAAATCGCACCGCGCGCGGGCGAAATTGATCGGAGCGATCAGTTTCCGATGGATCTGTGGCCAAAAATGGGAGCGCTTGGTGTACTCGGCATCACCGTCGATGAAGAATACGGGGGGATTGGGATGGGCTATCTGGCACACATCATCGCGATGGAAGAAATCTCGCGCGCGTCCGCCTCGGTCGGATTGTCCTACGGCGCGCATTCGAACCTGTGCGTGAACCAGATCAAGCGCAACGGCAGTGCGGAACAGAGAGCCCGTTATTTGCCCAAGCTGGTGTCGGGCGACTACATCGGCGCACTGGCCATGTCCGAACCCAACGCTGGATCGGACGTCGTCAGCATGAAGCTGCGTGCCGACTTCAAGGGCGACTGCTGGGTTCTGAACGGCACCAAAATGTGGATCACCAATGGTCCCGATGCCGACGTGCTGGTGGTATACGCCAAGAGTGATCCGGCAGCCGGTGCGCGCGGCATGACTGCATTTTTGATCGAGAAAAACTTCAAGGGCTTCAGCGTCGCCCAAAAACTCGACAAGCTCGGCATGCGCGGTTCGCACACCGGAGAGCTGGTGTTTCAG
>JAYVEF010000176.1:0-3832 GCA_043748965.1 Burkholderiales bacterium | reverse complement strand
TCGAGACAACCATGGGTCGCTATAAATCGATCATCGGTCCTCGCTTGAAATCGCGGGGATTTGCGGCGCAAGAAACGGAGGCCGTCATCGGCGCCGCTATGTTAAATCGCATGCTCGCTGCTGGACGCCCTAACTCCGTTCGTAGTCACAAAGTGCCCGCATAAAAAATCCGGGCTTGGGGTACTTTCGCCTTCAACTTTTAAGTGCACCAACGCCCATCAAGGACGGAGAATTTATTGTGCAAGCTGAGGCAAGAATCGATCTGAAATATATCGACGTGTCCGGCAGCATAAATTGACACGTGACCGGCTACGCCTAAAAATGCCACACTGTTTTTCGTAACTCAGCGGCCCGAGCGTGCCACCGACCCCAACTGCGCAGATGCCTCGCTGACGGCGCACCAATCTGCGGCTACACTGATCGTATGATTAATCCATTGCCGCTTTGCCCGATGCCAGAAACCAGACCACTGTTCGACCAAGTCGCCGATTGGCGTAGCCAGCCTTTGGTTGCATTTGCCGCTTTTGTACGCAGTGCGCAATTCGTCGAGCTCGGCATGCGCCGCGGACCCGACTTGAGCGGCGCTGCCATGGCACCGATCAAAGCCAGTTCTGCCAATGTCTACTTGCGCATGTTCGGCGCCATGGTGCGCTGGCTCAATGGGCGTGGAAAATCCGTCTACGACATCACCCCCGCCGACCTGGAACAGTTTCTGGAGCAGTCTAGCGAGCAGCAGGGTATGGTGGTCAAGAAACTCAACAGCGCGATCCGCATTCGCTACCTCCGTCTGATCGAACGGGTACTGGTGCACCTGCAGGTGGAACCGAATCCCGCCCGCCATCTGTGCTTTGCCATCTATCGACAGCGCCAGCGCGGCATGGCCGGACGCGACGCGGCGAAAGCGGTCCTGAGCGACGTCGAGCAGGCCGCATTCATGGGGGCATTGCCCGCCGAATCTGCCAAAGCCACCGCGCAGGTGCAATGGAAGCGCCAGCGCGATCGCGCGATGCAGGCGTTGATGCTGGGTGCCGGACTCAAAGTGTCCGAAGTGCTGGCATTGCGCATCGATCAGGTCGGCATGCGCGACGCGACCGGCAGCGTCCCGATCGCGCTCGACGCGGGGGCAGCCAACAGCGTCACGCGCGCGCATCGCACGCAGTTGCGCCCGTTCGCGGTAACGGAAGTACTCGCCTGGGTGGTCACGCGCAAGACCGAAAAAAGCCGCAGCAAATTGCTGTTTCCCAGTACGCCAGAAAGCAATCTGCTGCTGAATCCAGCTACTGTGTATCGCCAGGTAAAAGCCACCTTCGGGCGCGCCGGCATCGATCCGAAACGCTGGGGTGGACGCACGTTGCGCAATACCTTTGCGGTACGCGAACTGGTCGAAACCGGATCGACCGAATTGGTCGGCGAATTTCTCGGACATCGATTGCAACGCTCGACGCTGTATTACCAGCAGGCCGCCAGACAGCGTGGAACACCCTCCACGGCACCGCCACTGCACCCTGACGCCGATCTGTTCGATCACAGCGCCCCGAACAAATCGCCATGACCAATTTTTCGACGCGATCAATGTGCGCAACGATTGATCAGGGCGGTATCGACTTATGGCGCTTCGATCTCGATCATCAAAACCCGCAGGCATGGCCAGCGACACTCACGCAGGCCGATCTGGATCGCGCTGCACGTCTAGTGCGGCCAAGCGATTGCGCGCGCTTTCTGCAGGCGCGCTGCTGCGTGCGCACCCTGCTGGGGGGCTATGTCGGTCAGGCGCCACAATCGTTGCACTTTGCGCTCAACGCCTACGGCAAACCATCGTTGGCCACCGCCGGCGAACTCGGTTTCAATCTCAGTCATTCCGGCAATCTTGCGGTCCTGGCCGTTGGTCGTCAGCCTGCCATCGGCGTCGATCTCGAGCGTGTTAGCCACCATCGTGACGCGCACGCGCTGGCGCATAATATCTGCTCGCCGACTGAGTTGGCCAGCCTGCTGCAACTGTCCGAGCACGCGCTGTCGGTACCCTTCCTGATTTGCTGGACCCGCAAAGAAGCTTTTTTAAAAGCGCTGGGTGTGGGACTGTCGCGCGACCCGCGCCACATCACCGTCGGAACGGAGCGGGTAGCGTGTCATATCAACGATGTGGTGGACGGCGGCAGTGTGGCACTTCGCACTATCGAGGTCAGCGGCACGGCAGTGCTGTCGTTGGCGATACGCACCGGTGCCCGGTGTGACCAACCCACTATTCACATGCGCCAATTTAATCTGCCGTGCAAGGCATGACGAGCGCGAATAATCAGTAACGGCAACCTACTGATACTGACGCAGCGTTGAAACCGAATCACCGCGCGAGCAATACAGTTGCGCCGTCTGCCCATCAGAATCGTACCGATTACGTTGGTGCGGAGATCGCTGACGAAATCGCCGCGACTTCCTTCATGTCGACGGGCTCGGTTAGGTGGTGGTTGAATCGAGCTTGCTGCGAAAACGACCGATCGTGTTCTCTGCCCCGGCCCGTCATCGCGACCAGCCAATCGGCATCGAGCAGTTTTACGCAATCAGGACTGCCTTCGAAAATGTCGTTTCCCAGCTAAGCCAGACTCAATCCGGCATCTTCGATGGCGGTGGCGCGGTACATGCCCGGAATGCATTTCCACAAGTTAGCGCAGGCCGGGTCGCCGCAGCATTTTTCGTCAAACAATGCCAGCAATGCACCGCCTCGCAGCAGTACCAAGAAGGCCGCTCGCCGGGGCTTTGTTCGGAAGGGGTCTTACGGGTCGCGACCTGACTGTTGTATAAATGCAATTTCAGGAAACAAATGGATGATTGCCATGCCGTACAAAGCCAGGCTGAAGGAAGGAACGGAGCGCAAGCGCAAGAAACCGAGCTACCGCGTGACGAACTGGTCCGGGTATAACCTGAGTTTGAAAAAGCGTGGGTAAATCAGTCTGTATTTCCCCGCTGGCGAGCTGAAGAGTCAGTTCATCAATCCGTCCCCTTGGACAACCGGCATTTCCGGTCGCGCGCCGGAATATTACACCGCCTACATTGAACTGATTTACACGTTCTATCGGGTGTTCGGCTGGGGCATGCGGCAAATCAGCGGATACATGGAGGACTACTGGAAGACCGTTGGCCTGGACATCCGGATGCCGAGCTTCGGTCATTTGAGTGATCGGTTTTCGAACCTGGACATCACGGTCAAACAGCGTTGCGATCGGTTGGCCAGGCAATTAGCCAATGGCGAAAATGTGACGTTGGTCGTCGACAGTACGGGCCTGAGTTTCGGCCGAGCCAGCCAGTGGTATGAAAAAAAATACGGCAGGAAAGCGACGCAGAGACCTTGGCGAAAACTGCATCTGGCGATCGACCCTGAAATGAATGTCCATGCCGTCAATGTCACCACGACACAGGTGTCCGATAGTGAGGGACTGGACCACATGCTGACCGCTGATCTGCCGATGGACCGGCTGATCGCCGACGGCGCGTACTACAGCATCGAGCGCGGTGATGCGTTACTCAACGAGGGCATTGTGCCGGTCATTCCACCGCCGTCCCATGCGGTGGTGCATGGCAAGGAAAATACCAAGTGGCACGATCAGCAGGTGCAATACATCCAGGACAAAACTATTGATGCATTTCATAAAAAATACGACTACGGACTGCGCTCTCTTGTGGAAGCGCAGATCTCCCTTATTAAGCAATGCATCGGCGCGACCCTGCTGACGCAGAAACTGGAATCCCAAAAACGCAAAGGTATCGTTGTCGCCAACATCATCAATTTATGGAATGCATCTGGTAGGCCTATTTCCGTAAAAAATGCGTAATTCCTGCC
>JAYVEF010000175.1:0-3832 GCA_043748965.1 Burkholderiales bacterium | reverse complement strand
CCTGTCCGTGCAAGGATGTGCGAACCACGATGGTGCCGATTCGACAAACCCGTCGCCCCGTCAAAAACGGGATTTCCGGCTGCGGCATGATACGAGCGGTGACAAAGCCGACTACTCGTTGCGCCGCCAGCGCCATCAGCACGGCACCCTCACGGTCGTCGATCGCCTGTAGCCAGAATTCGCTGTGGCGCGACGGCACTACCGCGTCCTCCGCGTCCGGGTCGAGAAACACCTTTGGGTGATGGCGCCAGTGCTGGCGATTGATTTCATCTGCCAGCAAACAGATCGCGGGCAAATCTGCGGAAGAGGCTTGTCTGACGCTGATCAAAACACGGATTCCCTAAATAGCAGGTTGGCACGATCGCCGTTGCCAATATTGGCGACATCCTTGCAGAACGTGGATAAATTAATTGGTGGCAACAGAAACCTGCTGCTAAACTCGTTTGGAGAGCAGGCACGCCATTATGAATCCATTTCCCCATCTGCCTATGTTGAGTTTGAAATCGCGCATCGCCATTGCCGTCGTGCTGAGCACGGTGGTAACCACTGCCATGGTCACTTGGGCGGCGATTCGGGTGGTGCAGGAGGGCGTCGAGGCCAGCATTAGCGCGGCGCAGTTTGCGCTGACCGAACGGATCGCCGGTGAAATCGATCAGGGCTTTCGCAATCGCACATTAGCGCTCGATCACCTTGCCAATGATTTTCCGCCCGACAGTTTTGGCGATGCAAATGTACTGACGAATTTTTTGCAACGGCACCGACCCCAGGAAGGGCTGTTCGACGATCTATTGGTATTCAACGCAGCTGGCGCCATGCTGGCCAGCATGGGCCTTCCCGCCGCCGCCGCCGAAAATGCCAAAAAACTTCGCGGCACCGAACGCGCCTATTTCAATGACACTCTGCGGTTGCAACGTGGCGTGATTTCCGCACCCTTGCGCAGTGCCGTAACACAGCGGCCGCTGGTGCTCATGACGGCGCCGGTGCGTGACGTGCGGGGTGCACTGCGGCTGGTGCTGGTAGCTTCCGTACCGCTAACCGCCGCGTCGTTTCTGACAAATCAGCAGGGCACCCGAGTCGATCATGGCGGCCGGCTGTTCATCGTCACCACGCAGGGTCAATTCGTACTGCACCCGGATGCAGCGCACATCCTCGGGCACGTCACCGATCTGCCGGACATCAACACGGCACTGACGCGCGCCCTGCAGGGCTTTGAAGGGGTCATGCGCTCGGCAACCGCCAGTGGCGAGCAAAATTTGTATTCCTTCAAGCGGTTGCAATCGACCAACTGGATTGTAGCGGTCATGTATCCCGAAGCCGAAGCCTTTGCGCCGATTCGCGAGGTGGTGCGCAATGCAGTATTGGTGGCGGTGATCCTGACTGTGCTGTTTGGTCCGCTGAGCTGGTGGTTCGCTCACTGGCAGGTCGCACCGTTAAACAAATTGCGCTTGCGCATGCAGCGCGGCGGTGCGCAGCCGACCTTGGTCGATCCGGCTACCGAATATGCCGCCGACGAAATCGGCGACCTGACTCGCGCCTTCGACCGGCTGATGCGCGATCGCCTGATCGCGGAGACCAAATATCAAGCCAGCGCGGAAGAACTGCGCGCCGCGACCGAATCCAGTCTGGATAGTTTTTTTATTTTTCAGGCCGAGCGTGATGTTACCGGAAAGATTGTTGATTTCCGAATTCGATATCTGAACCGCAATGCCGAACGGATGCTGCTTGGCGCGCGCCACGACGTCGTCGGCAAGTACCTGTGCGATGTATCGCCAGTGATCCGTTTTGGCCCGCTATTCAACAAATACGTGCAGGTGATCGATAGCGGGCAGCCGTTGCAGGAAGAATTCGAGGTGAGTCTGATGCATCTTGAAATTCATTGGCTGTACCATCAGATCGTGCCACTCGGCGATGGTATCGCGGTGACTTCCCGCGATATCAGTACGCGCAAGAAGGCCGATCTGGATTTGCGCAACAGCCAGTCGTTTTTACAAAGTCTGATCGACAATTTGCCGGTTGCGGTCTATACCAAAAGCACCCGTTCGGACACCTTCGGCCAAGTGGTCTTATGGAATACCGCTGCCGAAGTGATCACCGGCTACCCGGCGGCCCGGATGGTCGGAAAAACCAACCAGCAGGTGTTCGCGCCGCGCATTGCTGCTGCCTACGACCGACATGATCGCATGATGGTCGATAACCCGATGCCGATTGTCGAACCGGAAAATCTGTTCCGGCGCCCTGACGGCACGCTCCGTTATTTGTCGACCAAGACTGTGCCGATGTTCGACGACGCTGGCAATGTCGAGTACATCCTGGGATTTGTCGAAGATGTGTCAACGCGCAAGAAAACCGAAATCGCCCTGTTCGACGAAAAAGAACGTCTGCGTGTCACTCTGAATTCGATAGGCGATGCAGTCATCACGACCGATACTCAGGGCATCGTGACCTATCTCAATCCGGTTGCGCAGCAAATGACCGGTTGGAGCGCTGCTGAAGCGGTCGGTGCACCGCTTGCACAGATCTACCGCCTGGTCGATTCACTGACTAATGCGGCGCTCGGCAATTCGATCGAGGCATTATTGGGCCAACGTGACCCAACTGCCACGAACGTCGACGCGCTACTGATCCAGCGTGCTGGATCGCGTTTTCCGATCGAGGATTCGGCTGCGCCGATCTGTGATTCGCGCGGACACGTGATCGGCATGGTGCTGGTATTCCACGATGTCACCGAAGCACACAAAATGGCAGCCGAACTGAGTTTCCAGGCGACCCACGACACTCTGACGGGTCTCATCAACCGGCGCGAGTTTGAACGACGGCTCGACCAGTTGCTGCAGACCGCCCGTATCGATAGCCAGCATCACACGTTGCTGTATCTGGATCTGGACCAGTTCAAGATCGTCAACGACACGTGCGGTCACATCGCCGGCGATGAACTACTGCGGCAGTTGGCGGCGCTTCTGTCGGAACGGTTACGCCAGAGTGATACGCTGGCACGGCTCGGTGGCGATGAATTTGGTGTGCTGCTCGAAAACTGTTCGGCCGAGCCTGCCTTGCGGTTGGCCGAACAACTGCGCAACACCGCTGGAGATTTCCACTTTATCTGGCAGGACAAGGTGTTCCCCGTCGGCGTCTCGATCGGACTGGTCGTGTTCGGCACGGAGGGCGACACCCGCGCCGACGTCCTGCGGCGCGCCGATGCGGCTTGCTATGTCGCCAAAGACAAGGGCCGCAACCGGATTCATCGCTACGCAGCGGACGACCGCGAGCTGGCGCTGCGGCACGGCGAGATGGGCTGGATCGGCAGAATTCAGAAAGCTCTGGAGGAGCGGCGATTCGTCTTGTATTCGCAAAAATTACTGGCGCTGGATAGCGCGGCCAGCGCTCGTGACCACTATGAAATTTTGCTGCGCATGCACGACGAAGAGGGCAAGTTGATTCCGCCGATGGCATTTATTCCGGCGGCCGAGCGCTACGGTCTGATGACCCAGTTGGACCGTTGGGTCATCAGCACCACTTTCGCTCAGCACCGTCAGCGTCATCCCACGGGCAGTGACGGTTGCCTGTGCGCGATCAACCTATCCGGCACATCGATTTGCGACGAGAATTTCCTGCAGTTTGTGCGAGAACAATTTGCTTTCCATGACGTGCCACCCGCCAGTATCTGCTTCGAGGTCACCGAAACATCGGCGATCGCCAACCTGACGCATGCCGCCACCATGATTCGCGAATTGAAGTCGCTCGGTTGTCACTTTGCACTGGATGATTTCGGCAGCGGCATGTCGTCTTTCGCGTATTTGAAACATTTGCCGGTCGATTATCTTAAAATCGATGG
>JAYVEF010000174.1:0-12166 GCA_043748965.1 Burkholderiales bacterium | reverse complement strand
TCACGGTGCCCAATGGTTGCGGCTGGGCGTCGTGATCGGCAATACGCGCGCTGAAAAATTTTGGGCGCGCGCCGGTTTTCTGGATGTGGTCGTGCGCCACGGTATTGCGATGGGACAGCGCGTCAATGCCATACAGGTGATGGTGAAATCGCTGCGCAGTGCCACGCTGGATGAATACCGCGCGCTAGTTGCGCATGATGGTAGCGAACCGCCGGAAGAGACCATCGACGCAAAAGTCGGAGCGTGCGCTGGTGTAGGCCAGGCTGTAACGTTTAGCGGCGATCAGATTCGGTCAGCGCTAGAACCTGTCAGACGATGAAATGGGCCTGGATTTGCTGATGGCATATACAGACGTGCATTGGCCTTCCGAACAAAGCCACTCGAAGATACATTTCGATTACGCCGCAAACCGAGTGTGTAACGGATTCAACTCTTCCCACGCGCCTCAATCAACTCCCATTTCTCCAGCGCTGCCATCAACTCCCCATCCAGCGTCGCAAAGCGCTTGTTCAATCGCGCCAGTTCTTCTGGTTTTTGCTTGTAACTATCCGGGTCGGTAAGTTGTACCGAGATCGCTTTCTGCTCGGCTTCGAGTTGCGCGATCAGCACCGGTAACGCATCGAGTTCGCGTTGCTCCTTGTAGCTCAGCTTCTTTTGCTTCGCTGCGATAGGCTCGGCCGCAACTTTGCTGTCGGTCCCTTTGGAAATTTTCGGCGCAGTCGACGTCAATGGCGTGCGCCGCACCCGTTCCCAATCGGTGTACCCGCCGATATATTCGCGCCACATGCCCTCGCCTTCTGCCACGATTACCTGGGTGACGACATTGTCCAGAAAGGTCCGGTCGTGGCTGACCAAAAACACTGTGCCGGTGTAATCCTCCAGCAGTTCTTCCAGTAATTCGAGCGTATCGATATCCAGATCGTTGGTCGGCTCATCCAGCACCAGTACATTCGCCGGTTTGGCAAACAGACGCGCCAGCAGCAAGCGATTGCGCTCTCCGCCAGAGAGTGATTTGACCGGCGAGCGCGCCCGTTCGGGTGCGAATAAAAAGTCGTTCAGATACGTCATCACGTGCTTGCGCTGGCCGTTGATTTCAACCCAGTCGCTGCCTGGCGCGATCGTATCGGCCAGACTGGCGTCTTCGTTCAGCTGCGCGCGCATCTGGTCGAAATATGCGACCTGCAATTTAGTGCCTTGCTTGACGGTGCCCGAGTCAGGTTGCTCTTCGCCCAGAATCATTTTCAGTAGCGTGGTCTTGCCGGCGCCATTCAAACCGATCAGGCCGACCTTGTCGCCGCGCAGCAGCGTCGCACTGAAATCCTTGACGATGACTTTGGCGCCATAATTTTTGTTGACACTGTCGAGTTCTGCCACGATCTTGCCGGAACGCTCACCCGCCGACACGTCGAGCCGTACCTGGCCCTGCTGATCGCGACGCACACTGCGCGTCATGCGCAACGCTTCCAACCGACGCACGCGGCCTTCGTCGCGGGTGCGGCGCGCCTGCACGCCTTTTCGAATCCAGATTTCTTCCTGCGCCAAAAATTTGTCGAACTTGGCGTTTTCAACTTCTTCCACTTCAAGCTGCTCGGCCTTGCGCACCTGGTAGGCGGTAAAGTTGCCCGGGAACGAAAGTAGCCGACCGCGGTCGAGTTCGATGATGCGGGTTGCCACGTTATCCAGAAAACTCCGGTCGTGGGTGATGAACAGCACACTGCCCTTGTAGTCGCGCAGGAGTCCTTCCAGCCACAGGATGGACGTAAAGTCCAGATGGTTGGTCGGCTCGTCCAGCAGCAGCACATCGGGCGCGCTGACCAGCGCGCAGGCCAGTGCGACACGCTTTTGCATCCCTCCCGAGAGCGTCCCCATCAGCGCACCAGGTTCCAGGTTCAGGCGGTCCAGCGTGGTCTCGACACGGTTGTTCAGGTTCCACGCGTCGGCGGCGTCGAGCTTGACCTGGATGTCATGCATGCGCTCCATCAGCGCGTCATCGTCGGGGCCACCGAACTGGCCGGTCAGCGTGTCGTACTCTTTCAGCAGCGCCTGCATCTCGCCCATGCCCGACGCCACGGCATCGAATACGGAAATATTGCGATCGAACTGCGGCTCCTGATCGACATAGGCGATTTTCAAACCCTGCTGCATCACCAGCAGGCCATCGTCCAGTCGCGAGGCACCCGAAAGAATTTTAAGCAGCGATGATTTGCCGGTGCCATTGCGCCCGATCAAACCAACCCGCTCAGTGCTTTCGAGTGAAAATTCTGCCCCGTCGAGCAAGGGAACGTGACCGAATGCGAGTTGCGCATTCGAAAGTGAGATGACTGCCATAAAAGCCTGAAGTGATCGGCGACGGCGTATAACCGCAGTGCCAGAGAGGGTTTAAAAGCAAAGTTACGCGGCTAGCCGTTACGCTGCGCCGCTCACGCACTGCGCATTGTACCGACTCTGGCGCCGCCCCCGATGCCGGCGCCGGGCTTTTTGCTGCACTGCACGCCACGCTCCCATAGCCGGTTGTTACGCTGCGCTGGAAAGTAGCGGCGTGAGTGTGCGAAAATGTGCACTCCACAAGCCCCCGTAGCTCAGTGGATAGAGCGATCCCCTCCTGAATCTTGGGCATCGGGCACCGAAAGGGCCCGCATGAATGGAGTCAAATTCGGTGAACCCTGACAGGTCATGCTGTTGGCAACGCCGAGCCAAGCCCGAGGTGTTTTTTCGGGAAGGTGTAGAGACTAGACGGCTCCCGCCTGTAACGTGGTGTCTCAATGACGTGACGTGATGGCGAAGGCATAGTCCAGACTGCAAACGGCGTAGCCGGTGGCGAAAGCCATAGCGGGATGAAGGGATAGGTCACACGTTCGATCCGTGTCGGGGGCACCACCTGCAGCGCCGTGCAGGGGTTCGGTGGTCCAAACAATCTCTTACATCTTCCCGGTTATCCGGCGGCAGTCCCATCGCGTTATTGATCTAGCGATGTTGTGCAAAGCTGGACGTCGGCCGACCCGCACTCCCCGCTCAATTCAATTCTTCGTGTCAATGTGCGTTAGCGTACGGACGCGATTTCGGACGGTGAATAATCTAACTGTCTATAACTGGAGAAATCATGAAAACAACAACCACCCTGGCAGCATCTGTTTTGGTAGCGACGAGTTTTCTGGCTGGTTGTGCCAGCTCGAATCAACCGATGAACACGCAAAGCTATCCATCCCAAAGCAGCTACCCATCCTCGAGCCAGCAGGGCTACAGCACACAATATGGCGTGATCGACTCGATTCAGGTGACGCGTGCCCCTGCTCGCAGTGGCCCGGGCTTGGGCGCGGTGGTCGGCGGCGTAGTCGGCGGTTTGCTGGGTAACCAGGTCGGTGGTGGCAATGGCAAAATCGCTGCGACTGCAGCCGGTGCCATCGGCGGTGCCGTCGTGGGAAATCAGGTCGAACAGAACAATCGCAGCGAAGGTGCAGAAATGTATCAGATCAACGTGCGTCTGGACAATGGCTCTTATGTCACCGTGACGCAAGACACCATGAACGATTTGCGCGTAGGCAATCGGGTCCGAGTTGATAACGGCCGGGTCTACCGTTATTAAATTCAGTACTGCCGATCCGCGTCAGCGAACCGGCTTTGATGGAAGCCTCCGGCCCCGCGCCGTAACGTCTGAATTAGTACGCAGTTGCCCCTTTTCGATGCGGCGTTTTGCTTCATCGAAGAGGGGCAAATGCGTTTAGGATCGGATAACCACGATCATTGCGCGTCGCCCTGTGCTGCTGGGGAAGCGCGTTGAAATTCGTCCCGGGTCATGCAGATCTTATGAATACGCAAGATCGTCGGCATGGCCGACAGGTCGCAATTAAATCTCTGCGCATTCATCACCTGTGGAATCAGACAGCAATCGGCCAGACCCGGCGTGTCGCCAAAACAAAATTGGCCGACTCTTTTGTCCCGTGCCAACCTGACCTCGAGTGCGGTCAATCCCTGTTCGCACCAGTGCCTGTACCAGGCATCTTTATCGGCTTCGCTTACCTGCAGCTTACCGGTCAGATACCGCAGCACGCGCAGATTGTTAACCGGATGAATATCGCAGGCAATCGACAGCGCGATACTGCGCACCCACGCGCGGTCGAGGGGCTGCACGGGTAACAGAGGCGATCCAGGATATTGCTCATCCAGATATTCGATCATCGCCAGTGACTGCGTCAGTACTTCCGGCGAAGTCGCGCCATCGAACGCTTCGAGGGTCATCGCCGGCACCAGCCCGTCGGGATTGAGCAACCGATAGGCTTGCGCAAGCTGTTCGCCGCCATTGCGTACCAGATGCACCGCGACCGACTGATATGCCAGCGCTTTCAGGTTCAGCGCAATGCGGACCCGAAACGCTGCCGAACTTCTGAAGTAGGTATGAAGCGTCAGCATCAGCGACACCCTTTCCGGTCAGACCAGCACGACCTGCAATTGTCCCAGGCCGTCGATGGTGCCAACCATCAGATCGCCGCGGACTACCGCGCCGACGCCTTCCGGCGTGCCGGTAAAGATCAGGTCGCCGGCCTGCAGTGCAAACAATGTCGACAGATAGGCGATCGTCTCGGCAACATTCCATATCATGTGGTCGAGCCGTCCGCTTTGCCGCACTGTGCCATTGACCGACAAACCGATCGCGCCAGTTAGCGTGACTGCCTCGGCACGGTAAATCGGGCCGATCGGGGCCGAATGGTCGAAGCCTTTGGCGACACTCCAGGGCCGACCGGCCTTTTTGGCTTCGGCCTGCAGGTCACGGCGTGTCATGTCCAGTCCGATTGCATAACCGAAAATATGCGTGCCGGCCTCGCTGGCAGCGATGTGTTGACCGCCGGTCCCGATGGCGACCACCAGTTCGATTTCATGATGCAGATCCTGCGTCGCCGACGGATACGGCATCTGTCCGATCGTGCCATCGGCAACGGGCACGACAGCATCGGCCGGTTTGGTAAAAAAGAACGGGGATTCACGACCACTGCTTCCCATCTCTTTGGCATGCGCGGCATAATTTTGCCCCACGCAATAAATCCGGTGAACCGGAAAAAATGCGTCGGAACCGGCAACCGGTACCGCAGCCTGCGTTGCAGGTGGAAAAATGAATTTCATGGATGTTCCTTCGACGTGCATCCGATTATGCCACCGCAGGGCGAAAAAAAGCCCTGCCAGTGACCTGGTCAGGGCCATGATTGAACGCTACCAGGTCACTTCCCAACACAGTATCAACAGGCTGCGTTTAAAAATGCATGCATGCAAAGCGCCAGGTCAACCTTCGCCAAGATACGCTTCCTTGACGCGCGGGTCGTTGAGCATATCGGCAGCCGGACCGGTCATGGTGATCAACCCTGAATCCATCACATAGCCACGGTGCGCCGCCTGCAGTGCCAGCTTGGCATTTTGTTCAACTAGCAGAATCGTCACGCCTTGCGCCGACACGTCACGTACGACTTCGAAGATTTTTTCGACCATGATCGGCGACAGACCCATCGATGGTTCGTCCAGCAGCAGCAGCTTGGGATGACTCATCAATGCGCGCGCCATTGCCAGCATTTGCTGCTCGCCACCCGACAGGGTGCCGGCCATCTGCGCTGCGCGCTCTTTCAAGCGCGGAAAAATCCCGAACCACTTGTCGATATCGGCGTTGATGCCGGCACTGTCGTTGCGCGTGTAAGCGCCCATCAGTAGATTTTCGTGAATCGACATGCGTGTGAACACGCCCCGGCCTTCCGGCACCATCGCCAGATTCCTTTTGACCAGATCGAACGAACCGATGCCTTTGATGGCTTCGCCTGCATATTCGATATGGCCCTCGACGCGACAGCTTGGCAACGTGCCGGTGATGGCTTTCAGCGTGGTGGTTTTACCGGCACCGTTGGCACCGATCAGAGTGATCAATTCACCCTTGTTGACTTCCAGATCGATACCCTTGACGGCCTGGATACCGCCGTAGGCGACTTTCAGAGCACTGATCTTCAATACGTTTTCGGGCCTGCCTGCATCGCTATCGTTGGCAACCATCAATGAGATCCTCCGAGATAGGCTTCGATCACGGCCGGATTTTTTTGCACATCCGATGGTACGCCTTCGGCGATCGGCTTGCCATAATCCAGCACCGTAATGCGGTCGCACAAACCCATCACGAGTTTGACGTCATGTTCGATCAGCAAAATGGTTTTGCCTTCTGTTTTGATCTTGACCAGCAGTTCGCGCAGCGCCAGTTTTTCGGTCGCGTTCATGCCGGCGGCGGGTTCGTCCAGCGCCAGCAACTGCGGATCGGTGGCAAGTGCGCGGGCGATTTCGAGACGGCGCTGGTCACCATACGAGAGGTGCCGCGCGGTGCGTGCGGCAAATTGTGCGATGCCGACAAAGTCAAGTAGTTCCATGGCGCGTTGGCGGATGTTGGCTTCTTCGAGTCGCGCTGATTTGTAGCGCAAGACCGCACCGAACACGCCCTGATGGGTCCGCACATGGCGACCGACCATGACGTTCTCCAATGCGGTCATTTCGCCGAACAGCCGAATATTCTGGAAGGTGCGGGCGATGCCTGCCTTGGCGACTTCGTGCGGCGCGGATGGAGAATACGGTTTGCCGGCCAGTTCGAAGGTGCCCGTATCTGCCTGATACAGGCCAGTAATAACATTGAAAAAAGTCGTCTTGCCGGCGCCATTGGGACCGATCAGGCCATAAATCTGGCCTTGCATGATCTTCATGTTGACGCCTGCCAGCGCCTGTAACCCGCCGAAACGCTTGCCGACACCAGCGATGTTCAAAATGATCTGTTCGCTCATGGGATCCTCAGGCTGGCACGATGCCGGTTGATTTTTCCGGCTTGTCGATATCACGATCCGGGCGGTCTTCGTGTTTGGGGGCCGGCCACAATCCCGCCGGGCGAATCAGCATGATCAATACCATGGCAAGTCCGTATAACAGTTGTCGCAGTACTTCAGCATCGACCCAGACCCGGCCGAACAATGCCATTTGCACCGGCTCCACCGTATGGCGCAAAATCTCTGGTAGCGCTGCCAGAATCACGCCGCCCAAAATCACGCCGGGGATATGTCCCATGCCGCCCAGCACCACCATCGCCAGCACGGCGATCGATTCGGTCAGCGAAAACGATTCCGGTGACACGAAGCCCTGAAACGAAGCAAACATCGACCCCGCCACGCCACCAAACGAGGCGCCCATCGCAAACGCCAGCAGCTTGATATTGCGGGTGTTGATGCCCATCGCCTTGGCAGCGATTTCATCCTCTC
Source organism: Burkholderiales bacterium (assembly GCA_043748965.1). Lineage (GTDB taxonomy): Bacteria > Pseudomonadota > Gammaproteobacteria > Burkholderiales > Burkholderiaceae_D > Actimicrobium. Next base: position 4,904 of record JAYVEF010000174.1, on the reverse strand, counting down.
GAATCGCTACCCAGGCGCGCCCGAGGCGCGAGTTCTGCAAACGGACCGAGACAAAAATAATGCCAACGCATAGCGTCAGGAAGAGGTAGTAATAGGCGTTCACGGAAGGCATCGAAAAACTACCGAATACAAGGTTCGCATGCGAACCCGGCTCACCGCCCAGCGATACGCCAAAAATACGGATCGGGTCGATCAGATTGATTCCTTGCGGGCCGTTGGTGATATTTACCGGTGCATTCAGGTTGTTCATGAAGATCCGGATAATTTCACCGAACCCGAGCGTGACGATCGCCAAATAATCGCCACGCAGCTTTAGCGTCGGTGCTCCGAGCAACGCACCGAATACACCGGCCAGCAGCGCACTCAACGGCACGATCGCCCATAGCGACAAATGAATCCCGTGCTGCGTTACCTCAGGGCCGAATAGTGACACCAGGGCGTTACCGATCAAGGGATACTGATTCACGAAAGACTCCAGCACGACCGCAAACTGCGGCGATGCCAGCAGTGCAGTCCCGTAGGCGCCGAGAGCATAAAACGCAATGTAGCCGAGGTCGAGTAGTCCGGCAAAACCGACTACGATATTCAGACCCAGCGCCAGCATGATGTACAACAGCGCAAAGTCCATGATGCGGACCCATGAGTTGCCGTAATTTTGCGCGATGAACGGAAACACCATCACGATCATCGCAATCACCGCAAGACCGAGGTAAGCCTTGCGCGGATTGGATTGGGTATCGAAGTAATTAGCCATGATGACTCCTTTAAGCGCGGTCGGCAACACGTTCGCCCATGATGCCGGACGGCCGCAGGGTCAACACAATAATCAGCACCACGAAGGCAAAGATGTCCTGATACTGACTGCCCAGAAAATTCCCGGTCAAGTCGCCGATATAGCCGGCACCCAGACTCTCGATCAGGCCTAGCAAAATTCCGCCCAGCATGGCACCGTAGATATTGCCAATTCCACCCAACACCGCTGCAGAAAACGCTTTCAGGCCCGGTACGAAGCCCATGGCAAACTGTGCTGACGCGTAAGTCGCGCCCCACATCACGCCGGCAACTGCGGCCAGTGCAGCGCCGATGGCAAAGGTCATCACGATGACGAAGTTGGAGTCCACGCCCATCAGGCCGGCAATACGCGGGTTTTCTGCCGTGGCACGCATGGCACGACCCATTTTGGTTTTTTCGACCAATATCACCAGGCCAAGCATCGAGAGCGACGCCAGGATCAGCAACATCACCTGAGTCGGCGTAATCAGCGCACCGAGTAAATGGAACGATTGTGCCGAAATCACCTGCGGGAACAGGATCGGGCTACGCCCCCAGATCAGCATTGCGAAGGTTTGCAGCAGGTACGACACCCCGATCGCGGTGATCAGCGGTGCCAGACGGGGGGCGTTGCGCAGGGGCCGGTACGCCACCCGTTCGATCAGTACGTTGACGGCGACGCACACGGGAATTGCGCCGCCGATGGCGATCAGTACCTTGACCACGCCCGGCAAATCCGGTGCCACATGCTGCACCACATTTAGAATCGTGATGCCGACCATCGCGCCGATCATCAATACGTCGCCATGGGCGAAGTTGATCAGGTTTAGCACGCCATACACCATCGTGTAGCCCAGCGCGATCAGCGCGTACATGCTGCCCAGGACCAGACCATTGATGATTTGCTGGATGAAAGTATCCATATTTTTTGATTCTCCTGAGGGCTGGATTGCACCGGGTTGTCATTTGACTACGATTACCGGAACGCGATGAAACGATTCGTCCGAATAACAAGCGGCACCCGACTCCATTTCCCGGGTGCCGGCTGTGCGTCTGCCGCGCCTAGCAACGTGGCGTCGTCGTGTGCGATAAAGAAAAACTCGGAGATGTCGGTGCGCCTTGCATTGGGGCTGGGTCTCCTCGGTTGTCGATCTCCGGCTACGGTGCCGGTTTTTATGGTTGTTTGAAAGCGCTTACAAAGATTTTTTTGGAGCGCTTGCATCTGCGCTGGCGATTTACCTTGACATTTCCCGACACCGCCGGCCTCTGTTGTCGCGCGGCCAGTACCGTCCGGTCGCACTCTAAAACATCACGCCGTGTCAGGAATTAATCAAAATGATATTAATTTAAAAGCGCACCGAATTTTCAAATATTTATCAATAACTCAAAAATATTTGCCTTCATTTTATTTTAGGGCTGCCTCGCTAAGCGAGACGATGCACGGTCACAAAATTCTTTCCGCTAAAACATGGGTTCCCACCATCATCCGCGCCACTGCGCTCTGAGCAGTCATGCGATCCCGTCGCCAGCAACGGCAAGACAAAGTGCTGACGATGATAAAGACGCTACACAAAAACTATCGATGGAAAATCAAGTCAGCGTCAGAATTTAATTTGCAGCATCGGCCAAACCTTTCGGCAACGGGAACGTCACATGTTCTTCGACACCCTGCAGTACCCGCACGCTGTTGGCGCCGTACGCCTTCAGACGGTCGATTACCGCCTGCACCAGAACTTCGGGTGCCGACGCGCCTGCGGTCACGCCTATGCGGCGCTTGCCGGTCAGCCATGCCGGATCAATTTGCGAGGCGTTGTCGACCATAAACGATGGCACACCCTTTTTTTCCGCGACTTCACGCAGGCGATTCGAGTTCGAACTATTCGGGCTGCCCACCACGATCACCAGCTCGACTTGCGGTGCCATGAATTTGACGGCCTCCTGACGGTTGGTAGTGGCGTAGCAGATGTCACCTTTCTTGGGTTCGGCGATGGCCGGGAATCTGCGCTTGAGGGCTGCGATAATGTCGGCCGTGTCATCCACTGACAGCGTGGTTTGCGAAACATACGCCAGCAATTCCGGACGCTGCACGGTCAGCCGCTCGACGTCGTCGACGGTTTCAACCAGATACATGCCGTGGTCGGTCTGACCCATGGTGCCTTCTACCTCGGGGTGTCCATCGTGACCGATCATGACAATTTCGCGGTCTTCGCGACGCATTTTGGCGACCTCGAAATGGACCTTCGTCACCAGCGGACAGGTGGCATCGAAGATGCGCAGTCCCCGTTCGGCAGCCTCCGACTGGACCGCCTTGGACACGCCGTGGGCCGAAAATACCACGGTCGCACCGGTGGGCACATCGGCCAGCTCCTCAATGAAAACCGCGCCCTTGCCGCGCAGATCATCGACCACGTAGGCGTTATGTACGATCTCATGCCGCACATAGATCGGCGCGCCGAACTGGCGCAGCGCGCGCTCGACGATTTCAATCGCGCGATCGACCCCGGCGCAAAAGCCGCGTGGTTGCGCCAGCAGAATTTCAATAGTGTTGTCCATGGAGTGGCCTTTGTAGGAACTGCTTGCAGGCGCAGGCCCGGATACGATTTGTCAGGGTTGTTAAAGAATCCCGATAATGCGGACTTCGAACTTGAGCGTTTGACCCGCCAGCGGATGATTGAAATCAAACACCGTGTCATCCACTGCCAGTTCACGCAAAACGCCGGCGAACCGTCCGCCGCCGGGTGCGTTGAATTCAACCACATCGCCGACCGCGTACTCGGCGCCAAACTGCGAGTTCTGCGCCAGCGTAGCGCGCGAGACGCGCTGAACCAGGTCGGGGTTGCGCACGCCGAACGCGTCTTCCGGGGCCAGCACGAACGTGGCGTGGGCGTCTTCGCGCAGACCCAGCAGGCGCTGCTCCAGAAACGGCGCGAGCTGCCCGCTACCGAGCAACAGCGTGGCTGGATTGTCGCTAAAGGTACTGACTATCTCGCTACCGTCGGCACCCGTCAGACGGTAGTGCAGGGTCAGGTAGGCACCTTCGCAGATGATCGGCTGTGGGGAATTCGACATCAAAATTTCCTGAATGGCAAAACAACCCCTATTTTAAGCCACGATGACGCCACACCTGTCTGCATTCGGCGTTGGCACCCTTAGTCTTGCCGCGACCGCATGATTTATTCGCGCGGCGGCGGGCGAATCCGGCTGATTCGTGATCAGATGGCAACGATGATGGCAATTTCTGACTGGCCCGAACAGGAACGTCCCCGCGAACGCCTGATTCATCACGGCGCGCAGGCACTGTCGGATGCCGAACTGCTGGCGATATTTTTGCGAGTCGGTGTCGCGGGGCGAAACGCCGTCGATCTTGCGCGCCAGATGGTGGCCCATTTTGGATCGCTAAGGGCGTTGTTCGGTGCCACCCTGGCACAGTTTGCGGAGATACATGGGCTGGGTCCGGCCAAGTTTGCGCAACTGCAGGCCGTCATGGAGCTTGCCCGTCGCGCCTTGGCTGAAGAGCTCGCAGCCGGTGTCTTGCTAACATCGCCGGACTCGGTACGCCAGTATCTGCAACTGCATTTCACCGGCCAGTTGCACGAGTCATTCGTCGTCTTGTTCATGGACGTTAAAAATCGCTTGCTGGCGACCGATGAAATGTTTCGCGGCACCCTGACCCACACCAGCGTCCATGTGCGCGAAGTAGTACGCGCCGCGCTGGGACACAACGCTGCTTCGGTACTGCTGGCGCACAATCATCCGTCGGGAAATGCTACCCCGAGCGCTTCTGACAAAGTACTCACGCGTACCCTTACCGACGCACTGGCGCTGATCGATGTCCGGGTACTGGATCATTTTGTGATCGCTGGTCATCGGGTGTACTCGTTTTCCGAACACGGCGATTTATAACAAACGTAGATGCCTTCCAGCGAACGTCTGATGTCAGTATAGCCACGTATATGTGAAATATTTTTATCCACTTAAGACACAATTGTTTTACGCAAGTCATTGAATAATTTAGTTTTTTTGGATATACTCAGTTTTTTTCCAATTTCGGAAATATTTAAGGAGTGCGATATGGCACGTGTCTGCCAAGTCACCGGGAAAAAGCCGATGGTCGGCAATAATGTCTCCCATGC
>JAYVEF010000173.1:0-3841 GCA_043748965.1 Burkholderiales bacterium | reverse complement strand
CTCCACAGCACGCATGCCAGCCGGCATAGCGTGCTGCTCGCCCTCGCTAGAACGATTCGTGCCCCGATGCGCTCGGAAAAACCACTATCAACCCGCTTGATTTGAGCTTTTGAATTTCTGACGTCGTTACGTCGTCTAATTGGCACAATTGCAACGGCTGTCAGTTATTATTATTTAACCTTTGGTATGATTCTCGTGACACTGTCCGGTACAGAAAGGCGCAGGTTATTCACTACCAACAGTTTATGATTAGTTCGTACGTTCGACGTGATTTCATACGAACGATTGCCCTCGCCCACCGTTTCAATAACCATCCCTGCCATCGAATGTGTCACGGATCATGATCTTTCCTGCCTGCACTCCCTTCTGGCCGCCCCCAAGTCCAGTCTCGCCGCCAAGCGCATATCGCACGCCGACTGCCCGTTTGGCCGGCGGCGCTACCCCATGATTTCACGCGCCGGCTGGATCGTGCTTGCAGTCGCGCTTGCCACCACGGTACTCGGGTATTCATGGGCGCGCCAGGTGGCGCACGAGGACGCGCATGCGACATTATTGCGGCAGGCAGTGCTGGTGCAGAGAACCTTGCCGCTGCATCTTGACGCCACGGCGCAGTTGTTACGTGCAACTGCGGATTTGATTTTAATGCATCGGGTAGTGTCGAGCCGCAGCTGGCAGGACTACCTCGAACTGCTTCAGCGCCACGGCCTGCCCGGCGGCCTGCGTCGGCTTGGATACGCACATCGCGTCGCCAACAGCGAGCGTTATGCCTTGATTGCTGCAATGCGAGCCAATGGCATGGCGGATTATCAAATTCATCCTGCGCACGCAGCGGCAGTGCAATTGCCCGTCCTGTACGACGCCCCTGTAACGTCCGGAGCTGCCAATCTGGCGGGTTTCGACCTGAGCTCCGACGCGGGCGTCGCCGCCGCGCTCGATCGCGCTGCGGCCAGTGGCGCTGTCACGTTGACGGACACCACCCGACTCCCCGAATTGCCCGGCGACCGCGGCGTCAAACCGGGGCCCGCGCACAATTACTTCTTGATGGTGCTGCCCGTATTTCCCGATGGCGTGCTACCCGCGACAGTTGCACAGCGGCGGCAGCTACTGACCGGCTTTGTATTTGCGGTGATGCAGCTCGACGCGCGCATGGTGGAGCCTGCTGCGGCGGCGCTGCAAATATTTGATGGCGACCGCTTGGCAGCGCCAGGTTTGCTCTACGAAACCGACCTGCATGTGGCGGACAATGGTGTGAATATCCCGCTGAATCTATATGGCCATCGCTGGACGCTGCGCGCCGGCGCGGGTGTGCCCGATCCAAGCCATGTCAGCACCCTGTTGTTCGCTGCAGGCGTTTTGGTCAGCATTCTGTTTGCGGCAACAACCGACAGGCTGGAAGGCTGGCGCGTACAGCATGCCAGTTTCGCCCTGCGGCGCCGACGTGAGGCGCGTGCCAACAAGGTCCAACTTGCGGCGCTGATTGAATTGAGCGAGCAAGCCGTCATTCGAATTGACCGCAAGCATCGCATCATGTCTTTCAATCCAGCTGCCGAGCGCGTCTTCCGAACCAATGCCCTGAGCGTCATCGGCACGAGCCTGCGACGGTTTCTCCCTGACGGTCTGAAAACCGCGGAGGCGATGGCCACGGTGCGCCTGAGTGAGGCCAAAGTCGTTGCACATCGGCTGGCGAATCGTGATCGATATTTGGCGCGACGCAGTGATGGTGCCCGCTTCGCTTTTCAAATGGCCTTGTTCAAGGGTCTCCGCCAGGGTCAGCAATGCCAGGTACTTTTGCTGAACGAAATCGCGGCTGCGGACAGCCAATGTACGAGCTCCTCGCGGCCCGGGCTTCCCGAGCCGCGGACGCCGCCGGCGCCGCGCTTCGGCCGCATTGAAATACGCATCGCGGACGACCCCTATGAGGCGCACATCACGTGGTCAGGCGGCCTGTTTGCCTTGGTCGGGAGCGGGCTGGAAACAGGCAGCAAGTCGCTGCCTGTTTTTATCGAAGAATGGTTACACCAGGACGATCAGCGAGCGGTATTGCGCCAGATGTTGCAGATTTTCCGCAGCGAAATGGCAGCAGGATGCCACTATCGCCTGCTGCTACCGGATGGTTCGGAACGCCAGGTCAGCCAATGGGTTTGGCTGACCGAAAATCGCCCCGGCCTGCAGGTTTACGAGGGCGCGCTGTATGAACTCGGCGCAGGGGAGCTGAAGGCGCTGGCAGAAGTGTCGGCGGACGCAGGCCAAGTAAAGCACGAGCCGGCGCTGCTACGTCGAATCCACAGCTTTGATCTTGCTCACGCCGAACATCAAAAACGTATCGCACAAGAAATGCACGACGACTTCGGTCAGCTATTGACGGCGATGAAAATCGACTTGACGCTGCTGCAGCGGCACCTTGCCGATGTCGATCTGAATCTGGTGCACCGGCTGGTCGGCATCAACGAGTTGGTCGACACCATGGTGACATCGGTACGCCGCATCATGGTCGATCTGCCGCCGCAATTGATTGCCGAACACGGTCTGTTCAAAGCCATCGAACTGTTATCCGACGGCTGCAGCAAACGGCACCGACTGTCGTGTAAGTTGACGCTCCCGCGGCCGCAGCCCAATCTCAGCGAAGCAGTCGCCACTGCGCTGTATCGCATAACCCAAGAGGCATTGAACAACATTGGCAAGCATGCCCGCGCCAGCGCTATCGGAATTCACATCGACGCGACGCCGTTATATATTGCGTTGGAAATTACCGATAACGGTATCGGCGTGTCCGACGATCAGCGCAAAAAACCCGGTTCTTTCGGCTTGATCGGCATGCAGGATCGCGTCACCGCGTTGAACGGCACATTGCATTTTGAGAGTGAGGCGGGCCGCGGTACCGCGATTCGCATCCGGATTCCACTCGGCTCGAGCAACCTTGATGCGATTGCGACGTCACCGTCCACGGCGGTGTTGACCTAGCCGGCATGGCGGTGGGCAAACGGTGCGTAGCAGGTGTTTGATTTCGACTCGCCACCCGTTCGCTCGCGCTTCTGCTGCCAGACACGGCTGGGCAATACAACACGCCGTGCCCCGCTCACCGTGAACGAACCGCATATTGACTATTGTCAACGAAACACAATCTCGGTGGAATAAAATCGAATATCGGGGCAATGAATGATCTTTCGCAAATTGCTGCAATACGGTTGTCCTACCGCAGTGTCCACAACGCCCCTTCCGGTCGACCTATTTGAGAGCCAAGCCTGATGCGTTATGACCCCTACTCCAGCGCCACCCGCGAAACCGACTATGCGTGCAATCCCGCTCGCTTCCCGCCCGAACGCATGGGCGGCTGGCTGGCAGCGGTGGTCGATTCGACGCTGGACGGGGTCATCGTAATTGATCGCGCACGCCATATTGTGCTGGCCAATGAGCAGGCGGGCTGTCTGTTTGGCGTAGCGGCCGAAACGTTGGTCGCAACGTTGTTCGACGACTTGTTACCGGCCTATCTGGTGGATGAACATCGGCGTACGCTCGAGCAACTCGCTGCGGCTCGGCTGGGTGGGCGGCGCCTGCGGATTCGGCTCGATTCAAAAGGGCTGTCCAGCAACGGTGACGAATTTCCCTTTGACGCGGCGATCTCGCGCGTCAGGGTACGCGGGGAATTGTTTTTCTCGGTCGTGATGCGCGGATTACCGCACGAGTCGGCTCCGCTGCTGCAGTCGAATAGTCCGCCAGCCGAAGATCGGCGCCGGGGCATCCATACCCAGCAACTGCATGAAGTCGAGAAGCGGCGTTTTTCACGTGTACTGTACGACGACCTCGGACAGTCGCTCAGCGTCTTGAAGCTCGATATGGACTG
>JAYVEF010000172.1:0-3852 GCA_043748965.1 Burkholderiales bacterium | reverse complement strand
GCGCTGTCAAATCACCAAATTGACGCCGCCTGCAGCAGGGCCTGTAACGCGATTGCGCCCGCCTGGCCGCTGGATCGGGCCATCGCCGTGAATCCGTACTGGTCACGCATCAACCTGCCGGTGCGAATGGTGGCTGCTCGCATGGCGGTCTTGGGTGGAATACAAGTGTTTCCTCCGCGCGCTGGACAGCAACGCGCCTGGGAAGAAGGCAGGATTAGCAGCGAGGACCTGGATCTTGCACTGACCAGAGTTCCGGCAGCAAGGTCGGCAAAGTTGACGTCTGCCCGATGTGTGGATGCTTTGCGCAGCGCGCCACAGTTAGCACATCTGCCGTTGCTGATTGACGTTCTGGATAACGATCCAAAACGGCATACGCGCCTATCCTGGCGGCAGGCCATTACGCATCAGGTGAGTCAGACCTGTGCTGCCTACTTTGACGAGCATCAGGCTGATTGGCAACCCGAGCGGTCGCAGGGTCTGTACACCTTCTGGCGCGAAACGCTGCAACACGACCATGGCATCGGTATCCTGATGGGGTTGCCCGCCATAGGGAGTGCGCTCGACGCACTACCAGCCACACGGCAGGATGCCGAGCGCTGGGTACTGCGGCGCTTGGGTCTCCCTCCCGCTGTGTGGGCGGATTACCTGGAGGCGGTTTTGCTCAGCGTAAACGGTTGGGCCTCCTGGTGTGCTTACCTGAACTGGCAGGCCGGCCTCGACGGGCGCGAGGACACGCACATTCGTGACCTGCTGGCCATTCGTCTGGCCTGGGGCGCGGTTTTGCTGGAGTGCAAGGATGACGCGACAGCCGTCCAGGCGTATGCCGCGTTACAGCGCGAATGGAGCCAGGCAGCCGCGTTGTTGGCGCAGGCTGACGACGCACTGTTGGTCGATGAGGTCTGGCAAGTCGCCCTGGAATTGGGCTACCAGCGATCGTTGGCGCAAAAGCTTCTACAGGCTCGCGGCGAGACCGCAGCGGCACAGCAGATCGAAGTGCAGGCGGCGTTTTGCATCGATGTTCGCAGTGAGCCCTTGCGCCGTGCGCTTGAAGTTGTCTGGCCCGCCGTGCAGACCATCGGTTTTGCGGGATTCTTCGGCCTGCCGGTGGCTTATACCCCGCTAGCGACTTTTGCGAGGCGTCCCCAATTGCCGGGCCTTTTGGCCCCGAGCATGGAGGTGGCCGACCGCATTGTTTCCTCGCAATCGGCGTGTGGCAAAACGGAGGAAGCCCTGCAGAGAGCCGCCGTCAGGGCCAGGCTGGGCCGCTTCGGCTGGTCTAATCAATGGCTTGCCGCCAGCCGTTGGCCCGGCGCGGCATTCTCCTTCGTGGAGGCGGCGGGCATCGGCTATCTCGCAAAGCTGGGCCGATGGCTGAAGCCAGGCAAGCATGGCAGGATACGTGACGATCTCGCGGGACTGCCGGCTCGCTATCGTCCCGTTTGCCGACCGCAGATCGTCGGTCTCGCGCTGGATGCCAAGGTGTCTCTCGCTTCAGGCGTGCTGCATGCCATGGGCCTGGACAGTCGTTTGGCGCCGCTGGTGCTGTTGGTGGGCCACGGCAGCCAATCAAACAACAACGCGCAGGCCGCCGCCCTTGATTGCGGAGCTTGCTGCGGCCAAACCGGTGAAGTCAATGCGCGCAGTCTGGCGCAACTGCTCAATGAAATTTGCGTCAGACACGGACTGCGGACACAAGGAATCATCATCCCGGACGAAACCTGGTTTGTCGCCGCCTTGCACAACACCACGACAGATGAAATCGAGGGGTTCGACCTCGACCTGATACCCCTATCTGTGCGTGTCCGATGGGACCGTTTGCAGGATGTATTTGCCCGCGCCTGCGATCAGGTGCGCCGGGAGCGGGCACCAAGCCTGCGGTTGAACCCGAATGCTCCTCACGGACGGCTGCTTGACCAACTGCGCCGCCGCGCCAATGACGGGGCACAAACTCGGCCCGAATGGGGACTGGCTGGCAATGCTGCGTTCGTGATCGCGCCACGCCTGAGAAGTCTTGGCCTGACCCTGGACGGACGCAGTTTCCTGCACGATTACGATGCCAGCCGGGACGAGGATGGCAGCGTTTTGGAACTGTTGATGACTGCGCCGATGCTAATTACGCACTGGATCAACTGGCAATACCATGCCTCGACCTGCGCCCCCCTCCGAATGGGTAGCGGCAACAAGCTGCTGCACAACGTCGTGGGGGGACACATCGGGGTATTTGAGGGTAACGGTGGCGACCTGCGTATCGGCTTATCTCGTCAATCCGTGCACGATGGCGAGCGCTGGATGCATGAACCGCTGCGCCTGACCGTCGTTATCGATGCACCGCAGCTGGCCATCGATAACATAATCCGCAAGCATGCGGTAGTCCAGCAGCTGCTGGACAACGGATGGCTGCACCTCTGGCGCTTCGACGACGCGCAGATTTTGCGGTACGCGCCTGATGGCTGGCACCCGTTGGGGTTGCAGGCCGCATGACCGACTGTCATGCAGGCAAAAAGGTGACTTCGCGTGTACCGCTGGCCCGACTAGTTCAGAAGAAACAGCTTCGCGCCGATTGGTACTGGCACCTGTCGATCGTCGCACTGTCGCCCAGCACACTGGCTCGGCACCTTGCACCAAGGTGCCGGCTCGATTACCGATGGATCACCTAGGCGGTCTGCGATAAAAACGGTTCTCCTGGAAGGCAGTACGATACAGCCGCGGATCGCTACCGATACCACTGAAGAATCCGCTGACACCGGCTTGTCGGATTGCCGAAGGCAGTGGCGCCGGACAGCTGCCGTTGGCCCGGAACTGCAGTGCAGCAGCCAATCGTCCTTCCGCTGGATCGCCCAGCGCGTGACTATAGTCGTCGGCCACGACGCAGCCCGGCAAATTGTTTGCTGCAGTACCGGTTCCCGCAGGAATAAAACCATCAGCATAGTCGCCGAAGCCCGCATTGTTGACACCCTTGAACTGAATCGTAAAATAGGTCGTGCTGCAGTTGTCCTGCGCATAAAAGCCATAGGGCTTGCCGCAAGTGGTGTTACCGATCTGAACCACCCGGATGCCGGCGCCGCGCAAGCCGTTCATGATCGCCTCACTGGCCGAACAAGTGCCGTTGCCGGTCAGGACAAACACCTGGTTGAGGCCCAATTGCGGCAAAGGCTGGTTGGCCGGCGTGCCGCCAAAGCCGACTGTAGTTGCGTGAAACGGCGTGGTTGCCTGGGCGGCAGTCTGACCGAAAGGGTTCTTGCTGTTGTAAGTCAGTTTTTCAAATGTCTTGCCGCTGGTGCTCGTGGCGCCAGCAATCATGTAAGCCAGTTCACTGGCGATGTCCAGATAGCCGCCGCCGTTATAGCGCAAGTCGAGCACCAGATCGGTAATGCCGGCACCACCGTTGGCGGCCTTGAGCTGGTTCACGGCGCTGACCAATTGACCTTCCGCCGTAGCGATATGTTCGTTAAATAGCATGTAGCCAACGGCGGTATTCGGCGCTGGCAAAACGCCAACGTTCTGTACCGGAGTCGACGTCGTATTGATCGCCGTCAGCGTGACCGTTCGGGTACCGCTGGCGCCTTGATCGCGCAGCGTAAAAATGTAATTTTTTCCGACCACTGGCGAAAACAGCGCTTCGTTCAGCGTCGCCACATCGCTGCCGTTGGCAACTTCGACACCGTTCACCGAGACAATTTGCGCACCGCGTGCGATACCGGCCTGCGTCGCGGGTGAATTCGGCGTAGTGAATGCGACTATTGCCTGCCGGGGTGGGGACGGCGCAACGAGGGCGATGTCCATCCCGAATCCTACGCTGGCACCCGAACTCGCCAGGGCGGCCCAGACGTCGGTCGGATAAGTAAAATGAAA
>JAYVEF010000171.1:0-3873 GCA_043748965.1 Burkholderiales bacterium | reverse complement strand
CAGTGACCTGATGGCCTTCGAGTTCGAGCAACATGGCCAGACTGTCGCTGGTATCGGCGCTGTCTTCGATCAGTAGAATCCGCCGCGTCATGCCGCTCGCTGCTGCGCAGCGCGTTGATGACACAATGGAGCTAGTGCGTTGGTGGAGCGGCAGCACTACCGTGAAAATACTGCCGCGTTGTGCGCCTTCACTAGTGGCAGTGACGCGTCCACCGTGCAGCTCGACGAGGTCGCGTACCACCGTCAATCCGATCCCTAGACCTCCCTCACTGCGGGCCAGCGAACGCGGTCCTTGCGTAAACATGTCGAAGATAATTGGCAGCATTTCTGCCGTAATCCCATCGCCGTTGTCTTCGATATCCACTCGCACGTCAGCGCCACCGAGCGTCACGCGAATGGCAATTGTGCCGTGCTCACCGGTGAATTTTGCGGCGTTGATCAACAGGTTCGAAAACGCCTGCACCAACCGCGCCGGATCCGCAAATATCGCAATTTCTGCCGGCGGCATCTGCTGGCTCAGAACATGGTGTCGCGAGTCAAGTTGCGGCTGGGTTGCCTCGATCGCGTCATGCAGTATCGTCTGCAGCGACACCGGCTGCTTTTGCATCACGATTTTGCCGGTGCGCACCCGTGAGGCGTCCAACAGATCGTTCAAGAGCCGCGTCATTTGTTCAACCTGCCGTTTGATAATGCCATGTATTTTTGGCAGCAGCGGGTGGCTGTCGGCGATCCGCTCCAATAAACCACCGGCCATGCTGATGGGCGCGAGCGGATTACGCAGTTCATGCGCCAGCATCGCCAGAAAGGCCTCCTGGCTGCGATTTACCGCCTCGGCAGTGTCCCGCATTTGTTGTGCTTCGGCGGTGGCGCGCAGCAGATTGTGGTTGGATGCACGCAGTTGGGCGACGACCGATTCAAGCGCATCGCGGGCATTTTCAACATCGCGCAAGGCGGCGACATCGACCAGTAATTCATTGATTTCCTTTGGCAGCTCGGTCGGATCGAACCGTCCCAATGAGGGCGCTGCATACACGTCACGCAATGCCGCTTCGCTGGCGGCCTGCTCGGTGTCGGCCGTTACGGCGGCGCCGTCCTGATCGCTCGGCATCGGGGTCACTCCAGTTCAAAACAGGGCCATGCGGGGCTGCCAAGCGCCGGTGGCGACATCTCGACAACGCTAGCCGAAGCGTAGCGAAATGTTACTTCGTCAGAATGGTTTTGGCACGCAACGGAAACATTTTAGTACGTAAGTTGGGCCGCCGCATAAATATTGGCTCAAATATTGCTGAAAAGAATTTCCACTTGTTTTGAATCAAGAAGGCTTCCGAAAATCATTTTCGATCCATTTCACTGCGCTGGCCCGGGTGAGCTTGAATCCGGGATTAACGCGAACCTGCGCAAGCTGCTCGCCAGCGGCGTCGCGCGCGGTCAGGAGCGCGAACGGATCATCCTCGTCCGGCACGATATCGAGCGTGATCGCGAAGTCGGCGGTATCGGTGCTGACCATCACAGTCCGATGCAACTGTGCATGCAGCTGCTGCTCGTGACGACGCAGCACCTCTGCAGCGGTCTTGACCAGCGTGTTGAATGCTCCCGTATCCAGCGGCTTGGGATTTTTTTTATCGCGCCCCATCGTCCAGGGCCCCACCAAGGCGGGCTCAACTTCGCCGGTTTTGGTCATCGCCACCGCCCAACCTTCATCGTCGTCGTTCTTGATCACACGGGCGGTCCATTCGCCACCACGCCATAGCCGTGGTTCCTGAATATCGGCCAGAAGGTCTGGCTCGGGCGGGTCTTGTGGTGGTACAAAATCAGACATGATGCGAATCGATCGGAGTAAAAACAGATGAACGAAAACTGCCGGAACAGCAGCCAGATTTTTGACTATGCCGGATTTTAACGCTGCAGGCGCACTGCGCGCGTGGGTTTGCAGATTAAATTTGTCGGTATCCGGGATGCGGTTGCAAACCACCGGACATTCTCTGTCAACCTGCATCAAAAAAAACCCGGCAGGGCCGGGTCACATCGTTGTACGTCGATCACTCCGCCACGCGGTGTCAGGCTTCGAGAGTTACTTTCATGGTGATGGTCGTGTTGAGTAATTTCGAAACCGGACAGCCGCTCTTGGCCTGGTTGGCGATTTCTGCAAATTTTGCTTGATCGGCACCGGGAATACGCGCCATTACCGTGAGATGGCTGGCCATCACCTGAAAATTCTCGCCGACTTTATCGAGCGTGATGGCTACCCGGGTTTCGATCCGCTCGGCCGTCAGGCCTTGCTGTCCGAGCATCATCGACAGGGTCATCGAAAAACAGCCGGCCTGTGCTGCACCGATCAGTTCCTCGGGGTTAGTCCCTTTGCCGCCTTCGAAGCGTGAATTGAATCCGTATGGAGCGTCGTGCAGCACGCCGGCTTCTGTCGAAATCGTACCGCCACCATCTTTGATGCCACCTTGCCACCTTGCCAGATTGCTGATGCGTGCTTGATCATGATGAGCCTTGCCGTATAGTTGGAGCACCAGACTAGTCGCTGCACGCGGAGCTTTCTGTGCGGTTGCTCACAAACCAGCGTTGGTGCCGTGCAATTCTTGTGCAAGGCCTTGCACGCGGTGCGGTATGCTTCGGCAGTCGCTTCGCGCGCTACCCTCAATGCCCTGTCTCCTGCCAATCTGCCAGAATCGTCATGCTCATCATCACAATCAAACAAGGCAAGGAAAAACTTCTGGTGGCCGGGCAGCGCTGGATATACGCTTCCGCAGTCGACCGTGTGGATGGACGTCCGAATGAAAAAATGACGCCCGGGATTACGGCGCTGGTGCAGTCTTCATCCGCACAGTTCCTGGCCCGCGCAGCCTACAATTCGCGCTCCCAGATTCGGGCACGGGTGTGGAGCACCGATCCTGCGGAAGCGGTCGATCATGCGCTGATCAAGCGTCGCGTCGCCGCCGCCATCGCCAAACGTGCTACCAGACCGGCCGCATCGATCGCGCTGGTGGTGGGAGAAGAAGACGGTTTGTCCGGCCTTACCGTGCACTGGTATGGCGGAGTGAAGGGTTTTCTGGCGTGTGAGTTTCATTCCGCCGGCGTGGATGCGTGGAAGGTACCGATCGTGCAGGCCATGATCGCCGGAACCGGCTGCACCAACGTCTACGAGCGCTGCGACGCGTTGCTACGCAAGGGAGAAGGATTGGCGGTAGCGTCTGGCGTACTGGCGGGCGAGGCGCCGCCGGAGAGATTTACGGTGGTACAGGGCGGCAGCAGTTTCGAGGTCGATATCAAGGGCAGGCGTTAACGTCACATTGGGCGTGTTCATGGCGCAGTGCGGCTGAAGCGTTGAGAGCAATCGATTCAGGAGCGCGTCGCCCCGTCAATATCCGTCAACGACTCCTGGCCCCGTCGCGTAATCTCAAAGCTGCCGTCGGCCGTCTGGGTGATGTGCCCCTTCTTACCCAAAAATACTGCCACGTCCGCGCTGAGCTTTGCCATCGGATCAGTCGATACCGCGCGCAAGCCGTCGATACAGCGTCGCAGGAACAGCGTTTGCTGCCCTTTGTCGGTCAATGTCAGTTGGCCATCCTTTGCGTGGCTGATGAATTTCAGACCGTTCAGCTTTTTAGAGTTCCGCGCGACGCAGGCGCTGTAACGTTCCCCGCGCTGGGCTTTGGCGATTTGCGTCAATGCGTCATATTCATCGGTGGTCAAACGGTCGTCCATGCGAATCCTGTGTCAATGGTTTACGGTGCTGCGCAACCTGAAAACCGCATGGTACGCGTCGTATCGCCGTGCAGCAAGGCCACGACATCGAGGGGTGCAACATCGCTATGTCTGGTAGCGAACAGACCGCTCTGGTGGCCGGGCCTATCTTGCAGCTTT
>JAYVEF010000170.1:0-30641 GCA_043748965.1 Burkholderiales bacterium | reverse complement strand
AGTTTGAACACATTGGCAAGCTGACGTTGGACACTGGACACCGCGCCTTGTGACAGCAGGGTACTGGCAGCCTCCGGGCGCCAGTAGTCCGCAGATTTGTACGCTATGTGAATAAGCGAACGGTGCGCTGCGCAACACCGGCCCACGATGCGGGTCCTGACCGTTCATTTGCAGCCATCCGGCTGGTTCGACTTCAATGGTCAGATGCATGCAGGGCTCTGGCGCGCGCCTGCCGGCCTTGCCTGCTCGACCCTGTTAAGCCTTTCGCAGCTGCCGCCCATCATGTTCAAACGTCTCAGAAGTCTCTGGCTGAAAAGCGCCCGCATGCTAATTAATACGCAGCGTCGGCAGATCAGCGCATCGGCCAAACAGGTCCGTGCCAAGCCTGCCAAAAAAATCACGGTGTTGCCTGCCGAGATGCCACTGGCAGCGCCATCCGATCGCTGGCGCCGCGCGAGCTTCATGACCAGTCTCGCCGATCCGATGGATGGCGTGGTGCCAGGCAAACGAATGGATTACTGGTTGTATCAACCAGCCGGGATGACACCCGGCGACACGCCACTCGTAGTGATGTTACATGGCTGCGAACAGACCGCTGTCGAGTTCGCAGCCGGCACCCGTATGAACCGACTGGCCGACATCAAGGGCTTCGGCGTCCTGTATCCGCAGCAATCAGCCAGCGCGCAGTCCCATCGGTGCTGGCCGTGGTATCAGCCGGAGGTGCAAGATGGCGGTGCCGAAGCGAGCATGATTGCAGCGATCATGCGTCGCGTCGTGGCACGCTATGAATTCGACCCGGCACGGGTGTACGTAGCGGGACTGTCGGCGGGTGCAGCCATGGCACATATCGTCGCACTGCGTTATCCCCGAATGGTGGCTGCGGTCGGACTGCATTCGGGCCCGATTTTCGGCGCGGCCAGCAGCAGCGTCGGGGCCTATGGCGTCATGCAACGCGGCGGGCTGAATGCAGTCGGCAGCGCTATCGATCGTGTCATGCGTGCGTGGCCGGACGGCTTTCCCGCGATGCCGGCAATGCTGATTCATGGTCAGCAGGATACCGTCGTACGGCCGGTCAATCTGCACCAGTTGACGCTGCAGTTCTGCCGATTGAATCATCTCACGGCGGCGCACCGCCAGCCCCACCGGTATCACCCTGCTGGTCGCACCGCACGCGCCGCCCACGCTTTTGACATCGTGGATTACCGGATCGGCAAAAAAATCCTGCTGCGCACCTGCGAAATATTGCAGCTTGATCATGCCTGGAGCGGTGGCGATGCACAGTATCGCTTCAACGCACGCAGGGGACCCGATGCGGGCCGGATGCTATGGCAGTTTTTTGCACCGCATAGCCGTCTCTTGCAGCAGGCAGCCAGTGTGTCGGTCACGCCGGGACCAAACGCAGTAGAGTGATCTCGGAAGGTGCTCCAAAACGCTTCGGCGGTCCCCAGTAACCAGTACCACGGCTGGTGTAGACCAGCAGCGCGCCGAGACGATCGAGGCCAGCCACGAACGGTTGCTGCAGCCGTACAAAAAAATTCCACGGCATGAACTGACCGCCATGCGTATGGCCCGACAACTGCAGATCGAAACCCGCCTTCGCTGCTGCATGCGCACTGCGTGGCTGATGCGCCAGCAAAATCCGCACACCCGCAACTGCGGGGGCGCCGGCGATGGCCTGCCTGGGGTCACTGCGTTGGGCGGAATCAAACCGGACAGCGCCATAATCGGTCACGCCGCCCACCACCGCACTGGCGGTTCCGTGCTGCAGGACCCGATGTTGATTCATCAAAACGATCACACCAAGCCGGCGCAGTTCAGCCACCCAAGCGGACGCACCGGAATAATATTCATGATTTCCGGTGACAAAAAAACTGCCATGGCGCGAGCGCAGTTGGGCCAGCGGCGCGATGTCCGCATGCAGGTCGGCGACACTGCCGTCGACCAGATCGCCGGTAATCGCCACCATGTCGGCGTCCAGCGCGTTGACGGCGGCGACAATGCGCTGCAAGTACTCGCCACGGATCGTCGGACCAACGTGGATGTCGCTGATCTGAACAATCCGAAAACCGTCCAGCGCGGCCGGCAGGTCCGTGATCGGTACACTGACCTCTACCACGGCGGCGGTGCGCCGGGCTCCTGCAAAGCCCCACAACGTGACGGCCAGGCTGACGAGCCACACCGCCAGCGCACTGTCGCGCCACAGCATCACTGCAGACAGGCCGACTACCTGTGGCGCAAAAATCTGCAGTGCCAGGACACCAATATCGCGCAACAGCGTCAGGATCAGCAACGATGAGAACCAGCCCATCCCGAGCCACCCCAGCAGTACTAGCCAGCGTGTCGTACCGGGGGTGGACCGGGTATGAGGCGGCCTTTTTTTCGGAGCAAGGCCGTGCAGTCCGATACCCATCGGCATCCCCCAGAGTGTTGCCAGCAGCATTAGCAGCAGCACGGCAGCGGTGAACGGCCACTGCATGAGCACGGGCACCAGGCGTGCTGCGAGGTAGGCGTGCAGTAAAACTGAAATTAGTCGAAACATCGGCCCAAAGATAAAAATGTGCCCGGCTGCGAGCGATACCTTCAAATGGGGCGGAGCACCGGCGCTTCAAGTGCTATGTGATGCGGCACGCATTGGAGTCGAATCAAGCACACGGATGGTTGACTTCTCATTTTATCGGCCTAATATAACATCCATGTAGATGGTAAGCGGATGGCAAGAGGATGCCGCCATTCGTCTCGAGACAGTCACAAAGGATCACGATGCGCGCCTTGCAAATCCCGCCCCGCTCACCTGGCAAGATTGCTGAAACCGAAAAAATCACCATCAATCTTGGCTTGATCGATCTGGGACAAATCGACTTGTTGGTGCAGGAAGGGTTTTATTCAAACCGCACCGACCTGATTCGTACGGCGATCCGCAACCAAATCGCCGTGTACGCCGATGTCGTGCGGCAGACCGTGGCACGCAAAAGTCTGGTACTGGGATTGCACCACTACAGTCGCGCAGACCTGCAGGCGGCACAGGCGGCGGGTCAGAAATTACAGATTCAAATTCTCGGTCTGGCCACAATTGCCAGCGACGTCAGCGCGGAACTGGCACGTGCTTCGATCGAATCGATCGTGGTACTCGGTGCCCTCCATGCCAGTAACGAAGTCAAACTGGCGCTGGCCGACCGAATTCAATAAAGCTGCTAAAAAGGACGCTCATGAAACTCAATCCCGACATGCTTGAAGCCATGCGCAAGGCCACCAGCCTGCTGCAAAGCGCGCGACCGAATGACGCCACCGGCAAGATTGCACGGGTATTGCAACGCGTTCTGCCGGGTGCCGCTGCAATGACGTCCGTCGCTACGCAACGGTCGCCAATGAAAAATATCAATCCGCCACCAGCGGCGACGCCGGCGGGCAATGTGCCAGACTTTGTTGCTGACCTGCTACAGCGTTTTGGCACGCCCGGGACGACGGGTGGGATCGCCTTCCCACTGTCGCAGGCGAGCCCGCGTTGCGATGCGCCGCATGGCCAGTTTTTGTCGGGCGCGATCACCAATGCCGCCGGCAGCCGGCAATACAAACTGTACGTGCCACAGGCTTACCATGGCCAGAAGCTGCCGCTGGTCGTGATGCTGCACGGCTGCACGCAAAACCCGGACGATTTTGCGGCAGGCACCGAAATGAACCAACAGGCCGAACTAACGCCTTGTCTGGTGCTTTACCCGGCGCAATCAAGTCGCGCCAACAGTTCCAAATGCTGGAACTGGTTTAATGCCATCGATCAGCAGCGCGAACGTGGCGAGCCGTCGATCATCGCCGACATGACGCGCGAAATCATCGCAACCTATGCGATCGAACGCAGTCAGGTATATATCGCCGGTCTTTCTGCTGGCGGTGCGATGGCAGCAATCATGGGACATGCTTACCCGGAACTGTACGCTGCAGTCGGGATCCATTCCGGCCTGCCGTATGCAGCCGCGAACGATCTGTCGTCAGCGTTGCAGGCCATGCGTGCTGGTGCCAGTGCGGCACGCAACGCACCGCCCGTCGGCGCATCGCGTCCGATTATCGTGTTTCATGGAGACCGCGATCATACGGTGCATCCGCGCAACGGCGAACAGCTAATCGCCCAGCACGTCAGTGCGAACACTCGCGCTTCGGTCGAGCAAGGCACAGTTGCCGGTGGACACAAATTTACCCGCACGCTGCATCGGGATCAGGCCGGCATCGCTGTCGCAGAGCAATGGTTAATTCATGGTGCCGGACATGCATGGTCTGGCGGCAGTAGCAACGGCACCTATACCGACCGCCACGGGCCACATGCGACGCGCGAGATGATGCGTTTTTTTGCAACCCGGCGGGACTGAATCGCGCTCACAAAGAGCGCGTCGGCGAGTCTGCCATCGATCGCAGCCGACCGGCACGTATAGATTTTGAACGCAATGGTTTCCTGCGCCGACTGAATGGCCACCAGCATCGCCGAAAAAATATGGTCGCCGTTCATCGGCGCCTGGGCCCGGTTGCTATCGATGACCCAAGCCCGTGCATCATCTCCATCGTGTAGTGCGCGCTGCTAAACGCAATCAGTGCAACTTGATACGCGGTACGGTTTTGCCGCGCAGCCATTGCGCCAAGGTATCCAGCAACATCCGTAACAGGCCATGCAGCGCCATCAAATGCGCCCGGTACAGAGCAACATATAGCAGACGCGCGATCATGCCCTCTACCAGCAAGGTGCTGCCGGTGAGCTTGCCCATCAGGTTACCAACCGTATTGAAGCGCCCGAGCGAAATCAGTGAGCCGTGATCATGAAACTGAAACTTCGGCAGCGGTTGATCGGCAAGGCGACGCTGCAATGCGCCGAACAGGAAACTCGCCTGCTGGTGCGCGGCCTGCGCACGCGGCGGTACGGTCGTGTTTTTGGCTGGCCATGGACAACTGGCGCAATCGCCGAGCACAAAGATTGCCGGATCGATTTCGGTTTGCAGAGTCTGCAACACCGGTACCTGTCCGAGCTTGTTGACGGGTAGCCCGATCTCGGCCAATACGTTTGAGACCTTGATGCCCGCAGCCCAGACGATCAGGTCGGCACGTAAATTTTTCCCGCTGGCGGTGTGCACGGCATGGGCGTCGATCCGGGTAACTCGCTCATTGGTCAACACGGCAATATTCAGTTGCTCCAGTAATTTGGCGGTTTGGGTCGCAACGCGCTCCGGTAGCGGCGCAAGAATGCGCGGGCCAGCCTCGACGATACTTAGATGAATATCGCGCTGACCATCGAGCTGATGCAGCCCGTACGCACCGAACACCTGTGCAGTGTTGCGTAGTTCGGCCGACAGTTCGACGCCGGTGGCACCGGCGCCGATGATAACGACATCGACCCGCGGACGCTCACCCGGTGCACCCGGCGCCTTATCGAGCTTGTTCTGCGCCCGCATGCAGGCAAAAATCAGACGCCGCCGAAAATTTTCAGCTTCGCTGACAGCGTCAAGCGAGATCGCATGCTGCTCGGCCCCGGGCACACCAAAAAAATTCGTCATACTGCCGATTGCCAGCACCAGAGTGTCGTAGCGCAGCGTCCGGACTGGCAACACTTCGTCATTTTCCTCGTCGAACACTGCGGCGACCGTGATCTGCCGCGTATCCCGGTTGAGCCCGCGCAATTCGCCCTGTTGAAACTCGAAATGATGCCAGCGCGCCTGCGCCACGTAATCGGTCTGATGCGTGTTCGCATCCATGCTGCCGGCCGCCACTTCATGCAGAAGTGGTTTCCACAGATGGGACGGCGATCGATCAACGAGTATCACCGCAGCACGCCCGCGCCGAGCGAGTCTGTCGCCAAGCTTGGTGGCCAGCTCAAGACCGCCCGCACCCCCGCCTACGATCACGATGCGGTGCAGTCCAGGCCCGACACCCGCGCTCTCGAGTGGCAGCGCGAGTACAGCGTCTAGTAATGCGACAGATTTTAAATCTACCGAGGACGCTGGTGGGGATGCGGGCGCAGGCACGCGCTGGGTTGCGGCATCGCACAAAGGCGGTGTAGCGGTCATTGGGCACTCTCTGATCGGGTCGATAATAAGGTTTTATGATGCCACACCCAATGGCGCTACCGTACCGACATTCATTTACAGTGCGCGCGGCGAGCTTTGCGTCAGGATTCTGCAAAAAATAATGGCCAGGCGCGACGCATACGCCGCCTGACCAGTCCGGATGTATCGGCAATTTTGACCGACTGGGCGATTGCGCCCCTGGCCTTTGCCTGAATCACCGCCTGCGTCTACATCGCCGGTTGCGGGTGCTGCGACAGAGGTACGGCAGCCGGTGCGGGTTCTTCGTGCTCGACGTTGGCGACGTGGGTTGGATTGTCAAGAGCAAACTGGAGCCTTTCCCGATCGACGTCGCCGGTCCAGCGCGCCACGACGACGGTCGCCACACCATTACCGACCAGGTTGGTCAGCGCCCGCGCTTCGGACATGAAACGGTCGATACCGAGAATCAAGGCGAGCCCGGCAACCGGCACGTGACCGACGGCTGTGAGCGTCGCGGCCAGCACGATGAAACCGCTTCCAGTCACGCCCGCTGCGCCTTTCGACGTCAGCAGCAGCACCGTCAGCAGCGTGATCTGGTCCATGATCGACAGCGGTGTATTGGTGGCCTGCGCAATGAAAACAGCCGCCATCGTCAGATAGATCGCAGTACCATCCAGATTGAATGAATACCCGGTCGGTATCACTAGTCCGACCACCGATTTGCGCACGCCCAGATTTTCCATTTTTAGCATCATTCGCGGCAGCACCGATTCGGACGAAGACGTGCCTAACACGATGAATAGTTCCTCCTTGATATACCGGACAAACTTGAAAATATTAAAACCGTGCAGTCGCGCCACCAGCCCCAGCACCACAAATATAAAAATCAGGCACGTGCCATAAAACGTGCCCATCAGTTTGCCCAGCGACAGCAGCGAGCCCAGACCGAATTTACCGATGGTGAACGCCATCGCACCGAATGCGCCGATCGGCGCCACTTTCATGATGATCTCGACGATCCCGAACAAGACATGCGATGATTTTTCAACCCAGTCGAACACCACCGTGCCGCGACCGCCGAAACGATGTAGCGCAAAACCGAACAGAACCGAGAACAGCAGCACCTGCAAGATTTCACCTTTGGCAAAAGCGTCGAACACGCTGACCGGGATCACGTTGAGCAAAAACTGCGTGACGGTTTCGATCTTGCCCGGAGCGGTGTAGGCGGCGATGCTTTTAATATCGAGTGTCGCCAGGTTGGTGTTCATGCCGACACCGGGCTGAAACACGTTGACCATGACCAGACCGATGATCAGCGCAATGGTGCTGACGACTTCAAAATACAGCAAAGCCAGTCCGCCGGTCTTGCCGACTTTTTTCATGTCTTCCATGCCGGCGATACCGATTACGACAGTGCAAAAAATAATCGGCGCGATGATCATCTTGATCAGCTTGATGAAGCCATCGCCGAGAGGCTTCATGCTGGCGCCGGTCTGGGGATAAAAATGCCCGAGTAACACGCCGATCACGATTGCGACCAACACCTGCAGGTAAAGAGATTTGTAAAGCGGCTTGCGGGTCATCGGTGGCCTCCGTTTGTTATTTTTGGGTGAAATCACTTCCGTTGTGCATTGTGAACGTCACCCTACGGTTCGGCAACTGCGGTTTTCCACATCCATCCTAGGGGGTATCGATGGTGCGCACGGAGGGTGGCAGAATGCTTCGCATTGTCAGCGTTCGGGTGGCAATGAAAATCTCGCGCATGAAAAAAAAGAAGCTTGTAATCAGCGACAGCATCGCCAGCACAAATAACGCTGCGATTACTTTACCAAAACCCAGACCCAGCGCGTCACCGATAAACAGCGTTGCAATCACCACGCATACCAGTAACCCGCAGGCAGTACTGAGGGTGATTGCGCGGTTGATCAGATGGCCCCGTCGATACAGGACGTTGATCTCGTCGCGATCGACCGGGTCGATTTCTCCATCGCGGTGCATACGGTCCTCGAGCACCCGCGAACGATCGATGATGCGGGCGAGCCGGTTGGTGAGTACCGACAGGTTGGTACCGACGCCGGTCAGCAGGAACACCGGAGCAATCGCCAGCTGAATGATGTGGCCGACATCGCCGAGTTGTATTTCCATGTTGTACTTTCCATGTTTTACTTCCGGTTTTTGATGCAACGTGTGCGCATGGCCGCGAAAGTCTAACAGTTCCACCCGTGTCCGCCAAACTACCCAAACGAACTGCGGTATAGTCTTCGGCGATTGGCCCCTGACTCAAAATAGGGCGCACTTCGCAGTCGCGTAGCGATGCCCTGTAACCTTGGAACCTGCAATGACAGAAGACGAAATTCGCCAAAATGCTTTCGCCATGCCGCTACACAACCCGGCCTTTCCGCCCGGCCCCTACCGCTTTGTCGACCGCGAATACCTGATCATCACCTACCGCACCGATCCCGTGCTGCTGCGTGCGATGATTCCGGCACCACTCGAAATGACCGAACCGATCGTCAAATTCGAATTCATCAACATGCCCGACTCGACCGGCTTCGGCCACTATTGCGAGTCTGGCCAGGTGATCCCGGTCAGTTTGAATGGAGTTGCTGGCGGCTACGTCCACAGTATGTATCTGAACGACCATCCACCGATTGCCGGTGGGCGCGAGCTGTGGGGCTTCCCCAAAAAACTCGGCCAGCCTGAACTTCGGGTGCACACCGATACGCTGATGGGCACACTCGATTACAGCGATTTCAGGGTTGCCACCGGCACCATGGGATTCAAACACAAGGCGCTCGACGGCGCAGCAATCAAAAAGTCACTCGAAACGCCAACTTTTTTACTGAAGATCATCCCGCATGTCGATGGCACGCCGAGGATCTGCGAGCTGGTGCAGTACGCGTTGTCCGACATTACCATCAAGGGTGCCTGGAGCGGTCCGGGCGCACTCGACCTGAATCCACATGCACTGGCGCCGGTGTCGGCGCTGCCGGTGCTTGAAATTTTATCGGCGACGCACGTCATCGCCGATCTGACGCTGCCGCTGGGTCACGTCGCCCATGACTATCTCGCCAATCGTAAATAAAGGAACCATCATGCTGCTAAAAGATAAAGTCGCCGTGATTACCGGCTCGGCCAGCGGTATCGGCAAAGAAATCGCTTTCGAATATGCGCGCGAAGGTGCCCGAGTAGTGATCGCCGATCTGGCACTAGACGCCGCGCAGGCAACCGCCGACGAAATCATTCGCAACGGCGGCAGCGCGATGGGCGTTGCCATGGACGTGACCAGCGAACAGCAGGTCGACAAGGGGATCGCCGACGTCGTCGCCAAGTGGGGCACGGTGGATATTCTGATCAGCAATGCCGGCATTCAGATCATCAGTCCGATCGTCGACCTGGCGTTCGACCAATGGAAAAAAATGCTGGCAATCCATCTGGACGGCGCCTTTTTGACGACCCGTGCCTGCATGCGCGAGATGGTCAAAAGCGGAAGCGGCGGCGCGATCATCTATATGGGATCCGTGCATTCGCATGAGGCCTCGCCATTGAAGGCACCGTATGTAAGTGCGAAACACGGTCTGATCGGACTAGCCAAGGTGGTCGCCAAAGAAGGTTCAAAAAACAATATCCGCGCGAATGTGATCTGCCCAGGATTTGTGCGCACGCCACTGGTCGACAAGCAAATTCCCGAGCAGGCCAAGGAACTTGGTATCAGTGAAGCCGACGTCATCAAGAACGTGATGTTGAAAGAAACTGTCGATGGTGAATTTACCACCGTGCAGGACGTCGCCCGGACCGCCCTGTTCTTGGCATCTTTCCCCAGCAATGCATTGACCGGCCAGTCGATCGTAGTCAGCCACGGCTGGTTCATGCAATAACAGGTCGCCGGCACGCGGCCGGCCGACAGCGCTTCTGATCATGGCAGACCTGCCGCCAAAGCTGATCGATACGCATTTTTTTCGCGCGGTAGAGTGGGCCACCGACAGCTTCGCCATGCGCCGTCGGCTTCGGTGTACCCTCCAGTTGTCGAAATACCGGCCAAGCATCGACGCGTCTGGCGGTACGCTGTAGCTGCGGATTGCCGACGATGGCATCGGTATCGCGCCGGGCCCAAGTAACACCACGGAAGCATGCGGTTCGATCGGGATCCAGGAACTGGTCACTGCACTCGGCGGGTCTGTCCAAATCACCGGACCCAACCCCGGTACGAACCTCTGCGCCGGCGTGCCCATCGGCACCAGCGCCGAATCAGATCGGACTGCGCAGCATGTTGGCGTAGTCGATCACAGTCGGATAGTGCGGCACTGAGCGCCGGGCGGCACCTGCTTTGTCGTGGCCGCAGCAGGACTTTAATCGAGGCGCTCGGCCCGATTTTGATGACAGCGTTGCAATCGCCGAAAGTGAGAGCGTATTGCGTTCCAAAGCTGTTGGATTTTGAGGCGGGCTAAAATGGCGCAGCAGTGACACGACGGCCGCGTCATCTTTGCCGGTCCCGCTTGAGCAAGGTCAACGCGAAACGGGGTGAGCCTGCTAACGGTGAAGTACTCGCACTGCGCCATACTAATAATTTACCGCAGCGCCGCCAGCTCGGCGGTCAGCGGCCGTCGAACCAGCGCGCAAGCTGTAGCCTCTGCCGTAGTTTGTTTGCGGCGAAATTTTTCTATCGGCGGCACGGATCGGTTCGCCGTCGGTGTGTCGGCATGCCTACAATTTCTTCGCAGCTTTTTGGTGTTCTCTAATGGCTTTTGTCTTTTCCTGAAAGTCCGTCGCAATGCATTTTCCTCAGTCCGCGCGGCTCATAAACACACCTGAATTTGTCTGCTCTGCAAAACTCTTTCCTTCGGCACGCCTCGGCAACTGGTTGTCGACGATCGTGCAGACTTCCCTGGGTGGGGTCGTCGTGATCGACCACACGCACCAGATCGTACTGATTTATCGCGAAGCCGGACGAATGTTTGACCGACCACCACGGCAGCTGTCGGCGCGGACAGTGGGCCGGCTGATGCCGGCACGCGCATTGAAGCAGCAACACGCCACCTTGCGCTGCCTCGTTGAAGCCCGGCCGGGCGGCTGCCGAAAGCATAGCCGCTTCGATGCGAACGGCTTGCGCCCGAGCGGAGTCGAATTCAGGTGTGCGGCTTCGGTGGCACGGGTCACCATGGCAGGCGCATTGTTCTCCTGCGTGATTTTTCGAGAGCGCGTCATCGATATATTCGTGTCCCAGCCACCTTGCACCGGGCAGTCAGAATTTCAGCGTGGTGCGGTGGTTTCCGAGCTCGCCCGCGGAGTAGAAAAACGCTATTTTTCGAGCGTTTTATACAACGATCTCGGTCAGAGTCTGGGATGCTGAAACTCGACGTGGACTAGCTGCGAGGCGTGCTGGAACCCGATGAGCGTGGCGCCGCCGACCCCATCGTCGATATCCGGAAAAAAGCCGGCGTATGGTGCGTGCCCAGTAGCCCGTGTCAGCGACTGCCGGCGGACGACCCGATCGGATCTGCACATTTCCGACTTGTTCAGGAAAGCCTCCTGGATGTGCGATGCCATGCCAGCACTGGAAATGTGTACATTTTTTTTGGCAAACGCCAGCGACATTGGCGGCGCCGATGCAGAACGACGGCGTCGGAATTGCCACGGGAGCCCACAATAAGCCAGAATGTCATGAACTACTTTCAATGCAGGAACGGATTTATACTTTGGTTGGCCGCATTCGTATTTGCAGCACTGATTCGAGTGAACTGGCGACTCAAGCTTCGATTCCGATCGGCTGCTCGATGACGCCGATAACCGGACGTCGCGCTCGACGCCACTGTTCTTTTTTCCAGCAACCATAGGTGCATCAATGTCGCGCACAACGCTTGTTATGATTTCGACTCGGACATGATCCGCCTTGTCATTGCCGACGATCACACCATCATGCGTGAAGGATTAAAACGCATTCTCGATGGGGCCGACGATATCGAGGTCGTGGGAGAAGCCGTCGACGGCTTCGAAGTGCTGGCGCAAATTCGAAAGGGCGGATTCGACCTGCTGATGCTAGACCTGTCGATGCCGGGTCGCAGCGGCGTTGAATTGATTCGCCAGATCAAGGATGAAAAACCCAAACTTCCGATTTTGATTCTGACCATGCACGAGGAAGAACACTATGCGATCCGCGCAATTCGCGCCGGTGCGCGCGGTTACCTGACCAAGGAAAGCGCAGGCACCCAATTGTTGAGTGCAATCCGCAAAGTCGCCGCCGGACGACCTTACATCAGCAATCAGGTCGCTGAACAACTCGCGATGGATGTGATGCCGCCAGACGAGGACACTCCGCACAAAAAACTTTCGAATCGTGAATTCGAAGTATTCAGCCTGCTGGTTGCCGGCAAGAGCATCACCGACATTGCCGAACTACTGCATTTGAGCGCCAAGACGGTGAGCACTCACAAGACCCGGATCTTGCTCAAGATGGGCATGGCTTCATTGGCGGAACTGGTTCAATACGCCGTGGCACAGCACCTGCTGATGCCGTACGGAACCTGACCCCTCAGTCGATCGCTGGCTCGCTTCCGCGATCCGCCCACGGGCGCGTTACGCGTACTCCACATTGCATCCGTCGCGCCGCACTGCCAGGGCGCGGATCATATCTAGGAAATTCCTTACATAGCGCCCCGATCCCCTACGCACGCATTCAGCGCATACCGATAGTATTAGGCGCTTGTGGTTGCCATAATTTCAACACGAAACAGGCAGTCAACAGCGAGCAAACCGCCAGATTCTTATCGTTAATTCTGCCAGTCGATGCGGCGCTTACTCCCCCACCAAAAGTGGTTGACCACGCAAACCGCCACCGCTCGGATCCATCAGACGCAACAGCTGTGTACCCAGCACTCGATGCAGAGTGCTCCCGAGTACGTCCCGGTAACGCCGCGGTGCGACGTATGCCGTAATGCGACCGTATGCCGGCAGAATATTCTGCTGCGCCAATGACGTTTTTCCTTTATGACACAGGAGCAGGTTATGTTGTCCACACAAATATCGGCAGTCCGGCTAGAAGCTGGCTCCACGGCAATCGCTGCCAACCCACAAGAAGCCGGTTGGCGAAGACAGGGTGAACTCTGGTCGAATTTGAAGGAGCTTTGTGACGTCCTGCGCATTCCTGCAGCATCAGCCCCGCTGATCGGTGAAGAAGAGCTACTGTTTCAGCATGTACAGTTCAAGACCGGCCAGCGTATTCATACGATCGGACAACCTTTCGACGCACTCTACATCGTTCATTCCGGATTTCTGAAAACCGTGTTAATCGACGAATTTGGCAATGCGCAGGTATTAAGTTTCCCGATGAAAGGCGATCTGTTCGGCGTCGACGGTATTCACACGCGGCGCTATGCTTCGGAAGCGGTCGCCCTCTCGAACTGTGACTTGATCCTGCTGCCGTTCAAAAAATTGACCGCGCTCGGTCGCATCCATCTGGAATTCGAACACGCCATCTATAGCGTGATGAGTCGCGAACTGGTACGTGAACAGGCCATGATCAGCATGCTGGGCGCACTTAGTGCCGAGGCACGCGTGGCGCGCTTTCTGGTGTCGCTGTCGGATCGTTACGCCGAGATGGGGTATTCCAGCAAGCTTTTCAACCTACGCATGACGCGCCATGAAATCGGCAGCTACCTTGGACTGACGCTTGAAACGGTCAGTCGCACGCTGTCGGCATTCAATGAAATTGGTTTGATCAGCGTGGATCAGCGCTCGATCGGCATCAAGGACCCGGACGCTTTGAAAACCCTGCGGCGCCTACCGCCGTCAAGCGCACGGGCAAAGCAGGTTGCCTCACGGAAGGCCCGACAGCCACTGGACTTAGCCAGCCGTAGTTCTACTTCCAGAGAGCCGATGACGGCCACCATGTAAAACAACGACAAGGCAAACTGCGGCCGCTTTGCAGGCTTGGGCACTACCGCAGAGCCAGTATCCGACCGGAACGGGGGGGGTTACGCCTTGCGGCACCATGCCCGCATGATCTGTACTACCCAAGCCGCGTCACGCGATACGCAGGGTCGATCACCGACATGCGGTCATCGTCGCCCGCGCCGTTTCCCCTTCCAGTACACCGATTCGGCGGCTGATTGCTTGATTATTGCAAGCCGTCGCAAACCCGTGGCACGCGATGCCTGGCATCCCTACAGTGTGATCATTGCAACGCATCACTACCCGGGAACCTGCCATGAAAACATTTACGATTCCGTTTAGATTTTCCACGACGATTCCGATGCGCGCCGGTGTAGCCGTGGCTGCTACCGTCATCGTTGCCGCGCTTTTCGCCACCCCATTTGCTCCGACTGCAGTGGGTCGCGACGGTAATGCTGGCACTACGGTCAGCTCTGACAGCGCCGCTTATACGGCGGCGGCGGCAACATCATCCTCCGCGGTGACTGAACTGGTTCAGGTCATCGTAGTTGGGCACCGCGTCACGCCGGCAGAAAAACTTCGGCTGGCGCAGCTTGATCGCAACGAGCGCACGACGCTGGTGCTGGACTATCGGCGGCCCAAGAGCTGAACCACTTTCCGGCAGCACCCACCGCACGGTGCTGCGTTACACTCGCCAATTTATCGCAGTCTCAGCACAATTCTCATGCCATGTTAAATGACAAACTTCTCGCAGCGGCAAAACATTTCGGTGCGACTCTGCCTGAAAATCTGAAGCGCGCATTCGATGCGACTGCGACATGGGTGACGCAGCTATCGTGGTGGAAATTTATTCTGTTCGCAGTACTTGTGATGACGGCAGGAGCGATCACGCAGGACACACTATTTTCATCCAGCGGCACTACCACCGTCAAGAAAACGGTTGCCAGCGGAAAGCATGCGCGGCACGGGCTCAAGATGGCGCCGGACGTTGATACCGAGGTTGAAATCAACGCATCTGGTATTCATATCCACAAGAATAAATTTGGCGGAACACCTGGAACACCCGGAACACCTGGAACACCCGGTACACCCGGTACACCCGGTACACCTGCCACCCCCGCCGCACCACCACAGTCACTGGCCAGCGCTGAAAACGCCAGCAACGTTGCAGACTTGCCCTCATTGCCCTCGTTACCCTCATTACCGAAACCGGCAGCCCCGGTCGCGCCCGTCAAGCCTGCCGAAGCCGCCATCAGCATCGACAGTCAGGACGTGCACATCAAGCTGCCACCGGAAATTGGCCAGGAAGTGCAGGACGCCATCGACGAAGCTGTCAACGACGCCGCTGCTCAAAAAGTCGAAACTTACCGGGAACGTGGCTCAGACTGGTTCATGAACTTCGTGTTACTGCTGGTGCTGGGCCTGTTCGGTACCAAGGCACTCATGGGCGGCAAAAAACGTGCCGAAGCCCAAGCTGCAGCCGCCAATACCATCGCCGAACGCGAAGCCCTACAACGTCAGGTGAGCGAGGCGAAAATGCAGATGATGCAGGCGCAGGTGGAACCGCACTTTTTGTTCAACACGCTCGCATCGGTCGAATATTTGATTGAAACCGATCCGCCACGCGCCTCCCGAATGCAACGTAGTCTGATTCAGTATCTGCGTGCAGTAATTCCACAGATGCGCGAAAGTGCACCAATCACCAATCTGGGCCGTGAAGCCGAGATGGTCAGTGCCTATCTGGATTTGCTGAAGATGCGCATGGAAGAACGTCTGATAGTCGAAATCCAGATCCCGGTCGGGCTACGCAGCGCCGCCTTCCCGCCGATGATGCTGCAGTCACTGGTCGAAAATGCCATCAAGCATGGATTGGAATGCAAGGCTGAAGGTGGCACGCTGCGCATTTCTGCGGAGGTCACCGATCACCGTCTGCAGGTGACGGTCGCCGACACCGGGCTAGGATTCGGCGCGGTCACCAGTGACGGTACCGGCCTGGGCTTGCAAAATATTCGCGAACGGCTCAAGCTACTGCACGGCGCCGACGGTCAGTTGATCATCGCGGCTAATCGGCCGAGCGGCGTGATCGCGACGATCGACGTGCCTTACCAGCTTGCCCGCTAGCCCGCTAGCCCAACAACCTTACCCGCCCCGACCATGCCGACAGCGATCCTTGCCGACGACGAACGATTGATGCGCGACCAGTTACGGTTGCGTCTGCAGCAAGTGTGGCCCGAGCTGGAGATTGTCGGCGAAGCCAAAAATGGCGAAGAAGCGATAGAACTAGTCCAGACACACCGGCCGAATTTTACGTTTT
This sequence comes from Burkholderiales bacterium, assembly GCA_043748965.1. GTDB lineage: Bacteria > Pseudomonadota > Gammaproteobacteria > Burkholderiales > Burkholderiaceae_D > Actimicrobium. The sequence continues at coordinate 14,420 of JAYVEF010000170.1, read as the reverse complement.
TAGACATCCACATGCCGGGCAAAAATGGGTTGGATGCAGCACAGGCGATTGGTGCGACCAGTCATATCGTTTTCATCACGGCGTATGACCAGTACGCGGTCGAGGCCTTCGAGCGTGGCGCAGTCGACTACCTGCTAAAGCCAGCGGAACCGGAACGGCTCAAATTAACAGTCGAACGTTTAAAAGCCCGATTGAGCGCTCCGCCAGTGGCTTTGGGTGATGTCCTGACCCAGCTTGCGCAGCAAATGGGACTGGCCCCCAAGCCGATTTTTTTACAGTGGATTCAGGCCTCCATCGGTCAGGAGCTTCGGCTTATTCCGGTCGAAGAGATTCTATTTTTCCAGTCCGATGAAAAGTACACCCGTGTCCAGACCGCCCGCTACGAAGCGCTGATCCGCAAACCGGTGCGCGACCTCGTGGCCGCACTCGATCCGGCGCTGTTCTGGCAAATTCATCGCTCGACGCTGGTCAACGTGCACGCAATCGACGGCGTCACGCGCGACATGCGTGGCCGGCACTTGGTGCTGATCAAGGGCCAACCCGACAAACTTGAGGTCAGCCGGAGTTTTGTCCATCTGTTCAAGCAGATGTAGCCGCCCGGCATGGTAAAGTAATAATGCGCGGTAGCAACGTCGCGAGCCGCAAAACGCCTTCCGTCATGGAAACAGAGCAACCGGCACGAGACACTGGGCAGCCACTTTTGATCAAACCGAATTCTGTAACGCGCTGCACGCTTACCGTGCTTGTGCTGGTCTTGCTGTCCATCATTGGTGGCGCAGCGATGGCATTGGCAGTGTCCCCGCGCGCGCCTGGCGGCGCGGTTGACAGCTTTGCGCTAGGTATCGCTTTTAGCGCCCTTGGTTCCGCCTTCGTATTGGCCTGGCAAATGTGTCGATCAGGATGGCGCGCGCCAGAAACAGTCGGACCAACGCTTCCAGAAGCAACTGACGTGCCTCCGCCAAGATCGTTGCCGGCAGCGGAAAGCCTGCCATCAGACGAACTTCGTATGCGCGCCATTGCTGACAATTTGCCAGCGCTGATGGCGTATGTCGATACTGATCGCACCGTGATTTTTGCTAACCGTAGCTACGTGACCGCTTACGCCATCGCCCGTGAAAAACTCACCGGCATCGGCGTCAGAGAATTACTCGGCGAAGACGTCTACGCGCAAAGCGAGGTCTTCATGCGTGATGCGCTGGCCGGACGTGCCGTCAACTTTGAACGATTAGTGACGCACACCGGCGCGGTGCGTTGGGAGCGTGTCAGCTATGTCCCCGAGCGCGCCGCCGATGGCGCCGTCGTAGGTTTCATTGCGCTGGCTGAGGACATCACCGAATTAAAACGCGCGCAGCACACCTTCGCCAAGAGTGAAATGCGCCTGCGCACGATTACCGACAACATGCCCGCGCTGATTGCGTATATCGACCGCGATCAGCATTACCGCTTTTGTAACGGCTACCACGAAATCATTCTGAATCTGCCACCCGAAAAGGTGCTGGGCCAAACCGTTCGACAGGTCATGGGCGAAGCCGGTTACGCCGAAATCGCACCTTACCTTTTGCGCGTGCTGAACGGTGAGCGTGTCAGTTTCGAGCAGCAGGTCGATCAGGCTAGCGGCAGGCACTTTTTGCATGACCTGATCCCGGAAACCGAAGTCGATGGCACGGTCACCGGTTTTTATTCGATGGTACTCGACATCACTGCGCGCAAAGCCGCTGAGTTGGGCGAGCGCGCCAGTCAAAAATTGTTGCGCAGCGTAACGGATAATTTGCCTGCGCTGGTCTGCTATATCGATGCTGACGAACGTTTCCAGTTCAACAACCAGCCCTATGAAAAATGGTTTTCTCGCCCGCTAGCGCAGATCACCGGACAGCGTGTCGCCGATCTGATGTCGCCGAGTGATTTCGCGATTCATCAGCCGTACTACAAGCAGGCACGCAACGGCAGCATGGCTGAGTTCGAATTCGAGGCGACGCAAGAGGGTGGCCAGCATTTTTATCGCGCCGCCTATCTGCCACAGTTCGACGACGCGCAGCGACTGACCGGCGTATGCGGGATGATCAACGACATCACGACATTGAAGCGGGTCGAACAGCAACTACGCATTCTGGCGCGCCACGACACGCTGACTGGACTGCCGAACCGCAACCAGTTCGACGACAAACTGGCCGATGCGATGGCGCGTAGCCGGCGCAGCGGCACGTCAATGGCTCTCATGTTTCTCGATATCGATCATTTCAAATCGATCAATGACACGCTTGGCCATCAGGGTGGCGACGCCGTGCTGCGCCAATTTGCCGAGCGCCTGACCAATGCGGTGCGTGCAACCGATACGGTCGCTCGACTGGCCGGGGACGAATTCGTGATCATTCTGGAAGGCTTGCATCTGGCCGATGAGTGCGCCACTGTCGCAAAAAAAATCATCGCCGCAATGACCGGCCCGTTCGACGTACTGGGGCACCCGCGCCAGGTGACCACCAGCGTCGGCATCGCGATCGGGCACGGTAACGACACCGACGGTGACGCCCTGCTCCGGCGCGCCGACGATGCGTTGTACGACGCCAAAGCCGCGGGACGCAATACCTTCCGCGTGGCGGACTGACGGCGCGATCGGCCGCAGTATCGGCGATTGCAAATCCGCCGTGTAAAATCCAGTTCTACCCCGTTTTGAAAGTTTCACATGACCGCCCCGCTGCTTTGGGATATCAGCCCGCCTCTGTCTGCGACCACGCAGGTGTGGCCCGGCGATACACCGTTTTCGTCCCGTACCACTTGGCAAATCGCAGAGGGCTGCCCGGTCCATGTCAGCAGTATCACCCTGTCGACGCATACCGGCGCGCACTGCGACGCACCTTCCCATTATGACGTCGGTGGTAAATCAATCGACGCCGTGCCGCTGGATGTCTACCTGGGACCGTGCCGTGTGATCAGCTGCATCGGTGTCGGCATAGTGGCACCGATGCATCTGGCACCGCTGCTGGTTGATTTACCGCCCCGGGTGTTGTTGCGTACGTATGCGGTCACGCCACTGGACGCGTGGGACGAAAATTTTTCCAGCGTAGCTGCCAGCACCATCGATCTGCTCGCCGCACACGGCGTACTGCTGGTCGGCATCGACACCCCCTCGCTCGACCCGCAGCAGTCCAAAACTCTCGACGCCCACCTCGCGGTGCGTCGACACGGCATGGCAATACTCGAAGGTATCGTACTCGATGCCGTGCCGGATGGCGATTATGAATTGATCGCGCTACCGCTCAAGTTACACGGACTCGATGCCAGCCCGGTCCGCGCAATTCTCCGAAAGATACCGACACCATGATGCAACGAAGCGATACCCTGACACTTGACCGCGACGATCCATTAGCCGTCTTGCGTGACGATTTTGTAGTGGCCGATGGCGTAATTTACCTTGATGGCAATTCACTGGGCGCGCAGCCGAAAGCCGCCGCCGCGCGCGCGCAGCAAGTCATTGCTGCAGAGTGGGGCCAGGACCTGGTGCGAAGCTGGAATAAGGCCGGCTGGTTCGATATGCCGGCCCGACTTGGCAACCTGCTGGCGCCGCTGATCGGCGCTGCCAGCGACCAGGTGATCATTACCGATTCGACGTCGCTCAATTTGTTCAAGGCGCTGGCCGGCGCCCTGCACTGCCAGGCGAGCAACCCGGCGCGTGCCGAACGACGCGTGATTGTCAGCGAGCGCGGCAATTTTCCGACAGATCTGTACATGGCCGAAGGGCTGACGCGCTGGCTTGATCGCGGCTATCGACTGCAACTGGTGGACTCGGCAGAAGCGCTGATGGCAGCGATCGACCACGACACCGCCGTGGTAATGCTGACACATGTGAACTACCGCAGCGGTTACCTGCACGATATGGCTGCACTGAATCTTCACGCACATCAGCAGGGTGCACTGACTGTCTGGGATCTGGCACATTCGGCTGGCGCGGTACCGATCGATCTGCTGCGCGATGCGGCCGACTTTGCGGTCGGTTGCACTTATAAATATTTGAATGGCGGCCCCGGCGCGCCCGCTTTTATCTGGGTCGCGCCGCAGCATCTAACGAATTTTTCACATCCCCTGTCGGGCTGGTGGGGTCATGCGGCTCCCTTTGCCATGGCGCCGGAATTTTCTCCGATCGCCGGAATCCGTCGTGCGCTGTGCGGAACCCAGCCAATTATTTCACTCGCCTTGGTCGAATGCGGTCTAGCTAGTTTCGACAAAACCACCATGAGCGCATTACGCATCAAATCACTGGCGCTGACCGACTTGTTTATCGCATTGATCGAAGCCCAATGCGGAGCACATCCGCTCACGCTGGTGACGCCGCGCGCACACGCGCAGCGCGGCAGCCACGTCAGCGTTACACATCCGCAGGGTTATCCGGTAATGCAGGCGCTGATTGCACGTGGGGTGATCGGCGACTACCGCGAACCGCACATCATGCGCTTTGGATTCACGCCGTTGTATACACGGTTTGTCGATGTCTGGGACGCGGTAGCGGTACTCGCCGATATCCTGGATCGCCAGGCCTACGACATTGCCAGCGCGCGCGACGCAGTCACCTGAAACCACTGCCATGACCATGCAAAAAACGCTACCTCCCGACTGGCATGGGGCCCGGCTCGACTTCACTGAAGCGATGAGCTACGGTGATTACCTGGCGCTGGATCAAATCCTGTCGGCGCAGCATCCGCGTTCGCCGAACCACAATGAGATGCTGTTTATCATCCAGCATCAGACCAGCGAATTATGGATTAAGCTGATGCTGCATGAACTCCATGGCGTGCGTGCTCAACTGCACGCCAATGACCTGCCGCCGGCTTTCAAGATGCTGGCACGGGTAGCCCGCATCATGGACCAGTTGGTGCACGCCTGGGATGTGCTGGCTACAATGACGCCGTCGGAGTACACCGCGATCCGACCATTTTTGGGCAGCTCATCGGGGTTCCAGTCGTATCAGTATCGCGAGCTTGAGTTTATCCTCGGGAACAAGAACGCCACACTGCTCAAAGTACATGAGAGCGCGCCGTCCGCACACACAAAACTGCACGCGGCCTTGCATGCGGCGTCAATTTATGATGCAGCGATTCTGCAGTTGGTGCGGGCTGGTTTGCCGATCGACGCTGGTCGTATGGCGCCCGACCAGACCCTGGCGACTGCGTCGAATGAGTCCGTTAAGCAGGCATGGCTGACGGTGTACCGCGATCCTGAGGCGTACTGGGCATTATATGAACTGGCCGAAAAACTAGTCGATCTGGAAACCGCGTTTCGATTCTGGCGCTTTCGGCATGTGACTACCGTCGAGCGGATTATCGGCTTCAAGAGCGGCACCGGTGGTACGGCGGGGGTCAGCTATCTGCGCAAGATGCTGGACGTCGTGCTGTTTCCGGAACTGTTTGCCTTGCGGACCGCATTGTAAGCGCCGTAACAGGGCGCGCCAGGTCTTGAATCAGCAACTCAGGTCATTCGCCTGGCGGACGAAGTACAACCGTTCACCTCCACGTCCACGTGCCCCCTGCTGAGCGTCTACAGCGGTAGCGGCTCGATTACTTCCGACAGTCGCAACCTCGGCACCACCTGTTCTATCTTTTTCAGGAACACCTAGCGCCGCGTGCGCTTTTTCTTCCTCTCGTATTCGGCTTGCGCAAAACTGGTTTGGATCGGCGGTGTTGGCTTCATCCTGAATCGCTCTAGTCGGCAATCTTGCTGTAACGCTTCGGCAATAACGTCAATTGGCAAACTCGGGCGATTAAATCCGCGCTTCCTCAATACGATTTAACAATACCCGCAGTCTATGCCCCTCAGCAACCCGATATGCCGTCGTAATGTCACAGTTGCCAGGTCACGCAATCCCGGCTTAAACTCCCATTTGGCCGCATCGGCAAGGCGTGTCTCTATCAATCGGTACCGACACACCACGTTGGAACCACTCCGCTGTACTCACCCGTATTTCAGGAGGCGTAAAAATGACGTTGAAGTCGATTTCCAATCCAAATCGTACCTTAAAGGTGCTGCTCGCCACCTTGGTAGCGCTGCCTATGCTTGCCAGCGCCCAAAGCGCAAATTCGCCCGGCCAGCAAAAGCCCGTGACCACGACCGAGGTGTACCACGATCATTCGCCGAGTTTGCGCGGTGTGATGCCGCTGCCTGATGCGTATTACGGTGGCGCTGCCAATGTGCATGACGTAAAAAAGATTCCGAACATCGACTCGCCGGGTTTTACTGTTGACGCTGCAGCGCAGACCGCACCGGTTTCCGGCGCAGCGGCTACGACCGCGGGGCTCGGATTCGCTGGCGTTGGTAACGGCTTTACCGGTCCCGCCGGTGCTTTTACAGTCAACTCGGCACCGCCGGATACCACCGGAGCCGTTGGCGCGACACAGTACGTGCAATGGGTGAACTCCTCTTTTGCGGTATTCGACAAAGTCACCGGCACTGCCGTGTACGGTCCAGCAGCGGGCAACACCCTGTGGAAAGGTTTCGGTGGCGTGTGTGAAACCAGCAATGATGGCGACCCGATCGTGCAATACGACAAACAGGCTGGTCGATGGGTCATGATGCAGTTTGCGGTACCGACCGGCGGACCGTATTTTCAGTGTGTTGCGGTATCACAAACTTCGGATGCAACGGGTGCATACAATCGCTACGCGTTCCAGTATTCGGGCTTTAATGACTATCCGAAAGTCGGAGTCTGGCCGGATGGCTACTACGTGACCTATAACGTCTTCAACGGCAACACCTTTGCGGGTGCAAATGTCTGCGCTTTTGATCGCGTGAAAATGCTGGCCGGCCAGACTGCCACGCAGCAGTGCGTGCAGCTATCGAGCAGTTACGGCGGCGTTTTGCCAGCCGACCTGGATGGCACTATCGCGCCACCTGCCGGATCGCCTAACTATCTGGTCAACAAGGGAAGCTCGGCATTAAACTTTTGGAAGTACCACGTTGACTGGGCCACGCCAGCCAACAGCCATATGACGGGTCCGATCTCCCTTCCTGTAACGGCGTTCAATGCGGCCTGCAGCGGCGGTTCGTGTATCCCGCAGGCGGGTACCTCGCAGCAACTGGACTCGCTGGCTGACCGGCTGATGTTCCGTCTGGCGTACCGTAATTTTGGCACGCACGAGTCGCTGGTGGTAAACCATTCTGTGGCGGTTGGTGCAACCCGCAAGACGACTTATTCAGCAGTGCGCTGGTATGAACTTCGCAACTTGCAGACGACGCCGACCGTCTATCAGCAATCAACGTACGCACCCGATTCGACCTTCCGATGGATGGGCAGCGCAGCGATGGACAAGATGGGCAACATGGCCATCGGTTATAGCACGTCAAGCTCGACTACCCATCCGGGAATCCGGTATTCGACCCGCCTCGCTTCCGATGCGGTCAATACACTATCGAACGAGACCGTCGTAATACAAGGTGCCGGCTCGCAGACGACCACACTGGCGCGCTGGGGTGATTACACCCAAATGAGCGTGGACCCAGTAGACGACTGCACATTCTGGTACACCGGTGAATACCTCAAAGCCAATGGCACCTTTAACTGGAGCACCCGCATCGCTTCCTTCAAGATTGCCGGCTGCCAGTAAGCGCAACGGCATCGCAAGCTGTTTGAATTCGGTGTCGTAACAAGCCCGGCCTAGTGCCGGGTTTTTTATTGGAGAACAGCGTATGCGCACGTTTGCCGGCCTAGCCGCAGCCGCCGTAGTGGTTGCAGCCGGAACGCTTTACCTAATGTACGACGAAGCGCCTAGCCCGCATGCAACGTCGCATGTTGCTGCGCCATTTCCGTTTCCTGCGCGGCCCCAGATTGGCGCATCGGGTTCCGCCAGTGCATCTGTCGATCGGTATGTCGGACTGACCGACCGCCTCGCCAATCCACTTGAAACCACAGCGGCACTGCGACCTTTTTTTGAACGCTACCAAAGCAGTACCAATCCACTGGACCGCTGGTTCGCCGCGCGCGCCTGGTCAGCCTGCTTTCCCTTGTTTCTACCGCCGGAAAATGGCACGGCAACGCTCGAAACGATCACCCAGGCATTGCCCGCTAACGCACCTGACCACGCCGAGCGGCTCGATGCGTATCGTGCGCTGATGGGCCGTTGCAGGAGTTTTCTGGATCTACCGCGCGCGACGCTAGCAGCGCAAAGCGAACAGATCAACGCCTTGACTCAGGCCGGTGCGCTGCTGTCGCCCGGCGAGCTTGCCCGCCATCTGCACAACCATGGGCAAACCACACGGGCGGTAGCCATGGCGCAGGCTGTCGTTGCATCGGGCGACGCGTATGCGATCGGCTCACTGCGCGACTATGTGTTTCTAATGCTGACACAGCGCGCCGGGACCGACTCGCCGCAAGGCAGCATGCGTCCCGATCTACGCGCGCTGGCAGTGCAGATCGCCGCTTGCGACATGGGACTGGCCTGTGGTGCAGCGAGTTTGACGGCACTGCAAGCCTGTGCCAACACGGGCCTGTGCACCGGCGACCTACGGCAGCGTCTGTTGCAAGAGTTATCGCAGGCAGAGCGTAGCGCCGTGCTACACGACAGCGCAACGTTGTTGGCAGCGCTCCGCTCTCGTGACGTCTCCGCGCTCGACTGGCTGGCCATTGATGGCAAGTGAAGATACCTAGGCGCCGATCGTCTGCCTGGCTTATTCGTGTCTGGCCAAACCAGTCTGCCTTGTTGCGAAGTTCCGGGCGCGTGAACTGGGCATAGCAACATTGACCCGACCCGGTGAGGCAGGTGGCGTGACGCTGACACGAAACGCGCTCACGGATCTACCACCCCCCTCGCGTATTTTCGCAGGCAATCCAGCCGCGATGCGATCACATTCAATATGCCAAGCATTACTGTTCGCTATTTTGCCGCGATGAAGCTTAAGCCGTTTTGACGACTGCCATTGGCCCTGCGCCGCTGCACGCAAGATGAAACGTCCCGATGGGGTCATACGCGGCGTCGCACCCGACCCAATTTTAAAATTGGCCCGGTACCCTGGCTCGCCATGGTGGCCTGAAACGCTGAACCAAATTTAAACCCAACTGAAACCTCGGCGAGCAGATTGGGCTCCATCCGAAAAACTGCACCACGCAGCGCGTGTGCAGTGGCTGGCAACGTTGCCAACGGTCGCGCATGCGTCGGCGGCGCAGGGCCAGCGCGACGACGTTGGCCCAATCCGCGAGCCTGGTACCGGCGCGATTGAAACCAGCAGCGAGATCGCGATATCGTCCAGATTCAGATTTCTACCGGTAACGAAAATCCCCATGTCCTGCTCCGGTAAAATCAAGACGCGCTGTCGACCGTGGCGGGAGACATCAATCAGCCCGCCCGCGATTTCCGGATGAAATCACCAGCCGGGTCCGTAGCCCGCGCTATCGCCGGTGTGACTGCGCGCGTACCGCATCGGTGAGTCATTTTTCGGACGCAGTCGGGCGTCCGTTCTAGCAACTGTGTTGCAAATAGCGGTAGTCAACTCTGGTCATGATAACGGGCGGCAGATGGAGGTCGCCCCAGCCAAAATTATTTCCGGCCGAGCCACTGGGCCGAGGACCGGGTGTGATCCCGCACGGCCTGCACAGCGTCTTTTGCGCGAATTCCATTTCAGAAAACCGCGTAGCCGTAGCGGATCACCAGCAGTGAATGAATCGACCCGCACCACGCTTGTTGCAGTACCTGCATAAGTTTTACCGCGTCGATACCTTGACTTTTGGGCGTGGCGATGCGCCAGCGGGTGTGGGGTCAATGATCGGTGGATTCTAATGTCGCGGCAGCCGATTTGCCGCCAACGACAACGGGCGTCACCCACAAATGCGCGATTCAGATATGCCGCGTTAGCCGCCGGATTACTATCCTTGATGTCAATTCTGTCGAGCGCCGATGATTGATCCCAAACTTGACGGTAGCACCTGTAACGAAACAGAACTGCTCGAACCGATTCAAAAAGATTTATACGGCTATTTTTTGCAAGAAACCAATCGCCAGAATGGTCTGGTACTCGATAAGGCCGCCGATCACTGGCCGTGCAGTATTGCAACTGGGGGATGGCATTGTCAGCGTATCCGACCGCGGGCGAGCGACGCTGGATCGCAAGCCATCATGCGGTTCAACGCAGGCTGGTGAACCTGCATTTTTTGCCAACGCCGAACAGCGCGACGCACCCGACGCAGGCTACAAAGAATCTATCGTCAGCGGTCTGCGTTTAGCCGACTCTACCGGCGGCAGGCTCGATCAGTGCGCCGCCCAAGTTACTCTCCCCTGCCGCGAATCTTAAAATAGGCAGACACGTATCGACACAAAACGCGCCAGCGCAATATTCAAGACGCTGGTCGTGACAGTCGGCCTTGGCAACCGCCGGATTCGCTACGCTCCATCAACGGCGGCGTGCTCGACAACCCGGATCTTTCACAGGGTGGCGCAGGATCAGCAACCGCATCCGCGAGGTGCGAGCATGGGTGACAAAAATGCCCATTTAAGAGGCAAAAATGGAAGATTTGAAGACTTCCTCTAAAAGCATTTCCATGCACCAATATTAACGGCAAAAATTGCTCAAAAGCCGCATGAATAGGCGCTTTGCAAGTCTCTTGACGGACCACAGAAACACCTTGCAACAACTTATTTTCTGAGGGTACACTGCATTCACCGATTTGAAATCGAGCCTTGAAAAGCCAGAGTCAACAAGCGATTTTCGCTCGGTAAATTGCGCGATTGCGCGTTTGTTTTTCAAGAGGATTTCCTATGATGACACCAGACCCGGTCACCCGTTCGAGATGTTTCCATCTCACGTCGCCAGTGTTGTCTTGTGTCCACCGTTGTGTTCCCATTCTCTTCATTGTTTCCCGTCGTCCGGCGCGCGCCTAGCGCGTTTTTCTCGCTCTCCGTTTTTTCCAGCATTTCAGCTCAGACAGTCAACACGACTGCCTGAATTGTTATCGGCATTTTTTTTGTTCGGGGCTTTTGCGACAAATTATTTGCCAACCTGAAAGAAAGAAACCCTCTTTCTTCAGGCTGCAGTTAGTGAACCGATCCTTGACACCCTCAAGTGATTCTTTGATTCATATAAAAATTGGAGAGAAGTAATGATATTCCGTCGCAAATTCATGTTGCCGGTCGCCGCGTTTACGCTGGCTGCAGCCAGCCTGTCGTCGTACGCCGCCGAGCAATGGGCTCCGACCGCAACGAAGGCCACCACCGTCGTTAATACTGCAAGCAGTACCGTGGCGCATGTCGCCGCATTACAAGCCGGTACACCAACCCACATCGTGGTCGCGCTCAAACTACGTAACAAAGACGCACTCGACGCATTGACGAATAGATTGATGACAGGCGCCGCCGCGCGTCCAATCACCAGCGCTGATTTCATGAGCCGTTTCGCGCCGACCCAGGCACAGGCACAAGCGGTTGTTGATCATCTGAAGAAGAGCGGCTTCGTCAACGTCACGGTCTCCGAGAACCGCATGCTGGTCAGCGCGGACGGCACTGCCGGCGCCGTCAAGGCCGGCTTCAACACCGATCTGCAGTCCTATACAGTGAATGGTCGCGCGGCCCACGCCAACGTCAACGACGCGCAGGTTCCGGCATCGCTGGCTGGCATCGTGCTGGCGGTACACGGACTGCAAACGGTGCACATGCACCATATCATGGCCAAGCCGATGACGACGACGCTGTCGTCGACCGGTCACAACCCGACTGAATTCTCGGCAATCTACAACGCCACTAGCCTGCCTAGCGCAACCAATGCAGTCATCGGCATCATCACCCAGGGCGACATGGCCCCGACCATTGCCGATCTGCGCACCTTTACATCGCGCGCCGGATACCCGACCGTGAATGTGCAAACCGTAACGGTTGGTGCAGCCAGCACCGACCAGGCCGGCATCGGCGAATGGAACATGGACACCCAGGACTCGCTCGCCGCGGCCGGTGGCACGATCAGCAAAATGCTGCTTTACACTGCGACCACGCTGAGCGATGCAGATCTGACCAACACCTACAACAAGGCGGTCACCGATAACCTCGCGAAGACCATCAACGTCTCGCTTGGTGAGTGCGAAACGGCAGCACAAAGTTCCGGCATCACGGCCAGCAATGACCAGATTTTCCAGACCGCTGTGGCACAAGGACAGACCTTCTCTGTCTCGTCCGGCGACTCCGGTGCCTATGAATGCGGCGGACCAGGCACGGCGCAAAGCTATCCTGCAGTCTCGCCGTACGTAATTGCGCTGGGCGGCTCGCTGCTCGACACATCCGGTACCACCTGGTTGGGTGAGTCCGTATGGTCCTGCACCGACGCGGCTAGCTGCCAGCAAAGCGCAAGCGGTGGCGCCGGCGGTGGACCGTCGTTGACCGAAGCAGCCCCCAGCTGGCAGATCAACGCCGGCGTATTGCACGGCGCAACCAAACGCGGGACACCTGATATTTCACTGGATGCTTCCCCTGCCAGTGGCGCTTTGGTAATCGTCAACGGCGCCACCCAGCAGATCGGCGGCACCAGCCTTGCAGCACCGCTATTCACCGGCTTCTGGGCGCGCGTCCAGTCGATGAACGGCAATTCGCTGGCCTTCCCGGCGTCGAAAATGTACGCCAGCGCCGCTGCCAATCCGAACATGTTTCATGACATCACTTCGGGCAATCAGGGCTACGCAGCTGCAACCGGTTGGGACTATGCCAGCGGCTATGGCAGTCTGAACATGGCGAACTTTGCGACAGTCATGGGCAATTCGGCACCACCGCCGCCACCGCCACCACCAGGCGGCGATGTACTGGCCAACGGCGTTCAGGTCAATGGTATTACGCTTGCCACCGGTGCCAGCCATATGTACACATTCAACGTTCCGACCGGCGCTACCAATTTGACGTTCAAAACCGGCAACGGTACGGGCGACTCCGATCTGTATGTCAGATTCGGATCTGCACCGACCACGTCAACCTATGACTTCATCTCGGATGGTTCGACAACCACAGAGTCAATCTCGGTGCCAACCGCACGAGTTGGAACGTATTACGTCATGGTGTACGGCTACTCCGCACCAAGCAATGTGTCGCTGGTCGCCAGCTACTCGACTGCGCCAACCGGTGGTGGTAACGTACTCAGTAATGGCGTACCGGTCTCGAACCTGGCACTGTCCACCGGACAAAGCCGCGTATTTACCTTCACCGTACCTGCCGGGCGTCCGAGTGTCACCTTTAAAACTTCGGGTGGCACGGGCGATTGCGACATTTATGTGAAGCTCGGTTCGGCCCCAACCACCTCGTCGTATCTGGCGAAGTCGGACAGTTACACCACCGCCGAGAACATCACGATCAGCACCCCGACCGCCGGTACTTATTACCTGCTGCTCAACGCATACGCCACGTTTAGTGGCGTCACGCTGGTGGCCAGTGACTAAGTCGCTGCAGGCTAACCAAACGTAGAAATGGCCCCCGTACCAAAAGGTTCGGGGGCCTTGTTTTTGTATGTTATTTTTAGAAAAACGGGCTGAAAACCCGGCCGACATTGAATACTCGCGGTTCCCCTTCGTCAACTATGTTACCGTGACAACGGCGCCTCTCCGGCCGGCGCCGGACAACCCTTCGACGACGCTCCAGGACGCATTTATTCCGATATGACCGGTAACCACGATCCCAATCAAAACCATCTTCTAGCTGCTCTGCTCGACGCGGAATTCGATCGCCTCGCACCGCATCTGGAACTGATTCCCATGAAGCTCGGCGAGGTTCTGTACGAATCTGGCGGCAAACTGCAGCATGTTTATTTTCCAACTACCTCGATCGTCTCGCTGCACTACCTGCTCGAGAATGGCGGCTCTTCTGAAATCGCCGGTGTCGGCAATGAAGGCGTGCTCGGGATTTCACTCTTCATGGGCGGCGATACCACCCCGAGCCGCGCCGTGGTGCAGACCGGCGGCTTTGGCTACCGCCTGAAGTCCCACATCCTGCTGGAAGAATTCAATCGAGCCGGCCCGGTCTTGCGCCTGCTGCTGCGCTACACACAGGCACTGATCACACAGATGTCGCAAACCGCCGTCTGCAACCGGCATCACTCGGTCGAGCAACAGCTCTGTCGCTGGCTGCTGCTCACGCTCGACCGCTTACCCTCGAACGAGCTGACCATGACGCAGGAACTCATTGCGAACATGCTCGGCGTACGCCGCGAGGGCGTCACCGAAGCCGCCGGCCGGCTCCAGCAGACCGGTTACATCAGCTATCGGCGCGGACACATCACCGTGCTCGACCGCGTCGGGCTGGAGCGCAATGTATGCGAATGCTACGCTGTGGTCAAAAAAGAATTTGCGCGACTGCTGTCTGACGTGCGCCAGCGTCAGGGCGCGCCATCAAGTACTCAGGCGGCCTGAGTGCACTGCGCGGGCGCAGCGCACTGCCCGCATCTGGTGCGCCGCGCCTGCATCGATCTGCCAAGCCAGGCGC
>JAYVEF010000169.1:0-3896 GCA_043748965.1 Burkholderiales bacterium | reverse complement strand
CCCACCAGAATACCGGCATCGAATAGCCGGTCAATGAAACACCCATGACCGAATAGTCGAGCACGGTGTTGCGCTTCAATGCCGCCAGCATGCCGGCGGGCAGACCAATCCCCAGTGCCACCAGCATCGCGCAGAACGACAGCTCGATGGTGGCCGGGAACAGCGTCAGAAATTCTTGAAAGACCGGTTCCTGCGTGGTCAGCGAACGTCCCAGATCACCCTGCAGAACGTGCCACAGATAATCCAGATATTGCACATACAGCGGCCGGTCGAGGCCGAACTGGTGCAGCAGGCGGGCATAACGTGCCGCGTCCATGCCGCGTTCGCCCGACATCGCCTCGACCGCATCGCCGGGGATCATGTGGATCAGCGAAAACACCAGCAGCGTGATGCCCAGGAAGGTGGGAATCACCAAGCCTGCGCGCCGTAATAAAAAACCAAACATGGTTATACCTGTTCGTAAAAGTGAAGAGCCGATTCAAACCGACGGCGCCGTAGCGGCCACCGCGCGTCTGAACAGACTCTTGACAACAGCGTCTGATCTTGTGAGCCAGCGCCATCTCGCAACGCCCGCCGGCCAGACCGGCCGTCGCAATCGCGGTAGCACAGTGAGGCGAGTTCGACGTCCCGGCGCGGTAGCAGGGGATGCCTGATGTCGCGCGAGGCTGCATCATAGCGGAGGTTTGCGCCGCCGTTAAGCGTTCGCCGTCAGATCACAAAAAAAACCGGCAAAAACTGCCGGCGTTGCGGACCTGCCCTTACTTGGCTAGATCGACCTTGTTGAAGTAATGATGCGCGGTAGCGTCCATCTTGAAGCCGATGACTTCCTTGCGTACCGGCGTGAAACGGACCGAGTGAGCGATTTCGATTAGAGGTGCCTCTTCGTGGGCGATCTCCTGCGCGCGCTCATAGAATTTGGCACGTTCGGCCTGCACCGGCGTGGCTTTGGCTTTCTGCAACTGGTCTTCAAAATCCTTGTTGCACCAGCGTGCTACGTTACCGCCACCCTGCACTGCCGCACAGCCCAGCAACGGTCCGAAAAAATTATCCGGATCGCCGTTGTCGCCCGACCAGCCGAACATCATCGCCTGCTGCTCGCCGGTCTTGCTGCGCTTGCGATATTCGCCCCATTCGAAGGTGACCAGTTTGGCCTTGACACCGATCTTGGCCCAGTCGGCCTGAATCAATTCGGCCATCCGTTTGCCATCGGGATTATAGGGACGGCTGACCGGCAAATACCAAAGATCGACCTCAGCGCCATTCGGATATCCCGCTTTGGTCAGCAGCGCCTTGGCCTTGATTGGGTCGTAGGGGTAATCCTTGATCTTGTCGTTGTACGACCAGAGCATCGGCGGGATCGGATTTTTGGCAGCCTGGCCAGTACCTTGAAACACGGTTTTGAGAATCGTCTGCTTGTCGACCGCCATCGTCAGCGCCTGGCGCACCAGCTTGTTGTCAAACGGTTTTTTCTCGACATTGAAGGCGATATAGCCGATGTTCAAACCTTCTTTGGTGAGCACTTTAAGCGCCGGGTCGGCTTTCATCAGAGCGATGTCGGCCGGCTTGGGGAACGCCATTACCTGGCATTCGTTGTTCTTCAACTTGGCATAGCGCACCGAGGCGTCGGGCGTGATCGAATAGATCAGGTGGTCGATCTTGGGGCGACCATTCCAGTGCTGATCAAAAGCCTTGTAGCGAATAATCGCGTCTTTCTGGTACGAAACGAACTGAAACGGGCCGGTGCCGATCGGTTCGCGGTCGACAATTTCGGGTGTACCGGCGGCTTTCATTTTGTCAGCATATTCAGCCGAAAGAACTGAGTTGAAATCCATCGCCAGATCCGCCAGGAAAGGCGCCTCGGGATGAAGCAACTTGAAGCGTACGGTGTACTCGTCGACTTTTTCAAGTTTGTCGACAATCTTGCTCATGCCCATGTCTTCGAAATACGCGTAGGTGGTACCGGGCGTATTAGCATGAAACGGATGTTTCGGGTCCGCCATGCGGTTATAAGTGAACAGAATGTCGTCGGCGTTCAGATCACGCGTAGGCTTGAATTTGGCGTTGCTGTGAAACTTTACGCCGTGGCGCAACTTGAATGTATAAGTCAGGCCGTCCGGAGCGACGGTCCACGATTCAGCCAGCCCCGGCACCACGTTGGTGGTGCCTGTATCGAACTCGACCAGCCGGTTGTAGATCGGAACCGACGATGCGTCCGCGGTAGTGCCCGTGCTATAGAACTGCGGGTTGAATCCTTCAGGGCTGCCTTCCGAGCAGAACACTAACGTCTTGGTCGCGCTGGCGATGCCGGCGGTGGCGCACAGCACGGCCATCAGGCCGGCTTTGAGGATGAATTTACGGGTCTGCTTCATGCGCTTAGTCTCTCCAGTTCAACTCTTGTCAGGGGCAGCTGCCTGCACGCGAAGGTGGCGGGATTGCCGCACACCCTGCAAAGACACAGACAGCCGGATTGTCGATGGTACCGTTCAAAAAACCTGCTGCACAGCAGTTGCGCACGCCGGCATTTTTCGCAAGGGTTCTATTCTGAACCATAAATTGCCGATTCGGTACCGCAAATGGATCGGAGATTGCCGGACGGGCCGTGTATTTAGCGCCCAGCTATGTTAGATTCCCGGTCTTGCTTTGCCGCCCGATGGCAAAGGAAACCCAAAGGATACTTTCATGAATCGTTATCTGGTGAATGCGCTTTACCTCAGCATGGCCGCCGGCGTTGCTACCGCAGCTGATTTACCCTCAAGCACGAAACCGGCACAAGCGGTGACAGGCATCGATCTGCAGTATATGGACAAGGGCGTGCGCGCTCAGGATGATTTTTTTAAATATGTGAACGGCAAATGGCTTTCCACCATGGAAATTCCGGCAGATAAATCAAGCTGGGGTTCGTTTGCCAAACTGCGTGACGACACGCTTGCACAACTGCGCGGCATCATCGAAGGCGCTGCTAAAGACGACAAGGCCGCGGCTGACTCCGAAACGCGCAAGGTTGGCGATATGTACGCCAGCTTCATGGATGAAAAAAGGCTCGAAGAACTCGGCTTGAAGCCACTCGACGCCGAGCTGACCCGGATCGCGGCTGTGAAAGACAAAAAGCAGTTGCCTGCGCTGATGGCGCACTTGAACAGCCTTGGCGTCGATACGCCGTACAGCTTCAATATTCATCTCGATGCCAAGGATTCGACCAAATACGTGGTCGACTTTGCGCAAGGTGGGCTGGGCTTGCCCGATCGTGATTACTACCTGAAACCGAATGACGCGAAGCTGACAGCTGCACGCACGAAATACCAGGAATATGTCCAGAGTACGCTCGGCATGGCGGGTGATAAAACCGCTGCCGGCGACGCAAAGCAAGTGTTGGCACTGGAAACCGCGCTGGCCAAAGTGCAGTGGACCAAGGTTGAAAACCGCGATCCCGTCAAAACCTACAACAAGATCGATTTGGTCAAGCTGGATGCGCTAGCGCCAAAATATGACTGGAAATCGTATCTGACCGAAGCCGGTATCGATGGCAAAGTGAACTACGTCATCGTCAGCCAGCCGAGCTACGTGAAAGGTTTTAATACCGTCTACCAAAAAGAACCGCTGTCAGCCTGGAAAAAGTATCTTGAAACACATCTGATCAGTCATTACGCCGCCTTGCTGTCGAAGCCCTATGTCGATGCCCATTTTGCGTATCGCGGTACGGCGCTGCGCGGTATCCCTGAAAACGAACCGCGCTGGAAACGCGGCGTCGGCATGATCGAAGGTTCGATCGGAGAAGCACTCGGCAAGGTTTATGTGGCGCAGTATTTTCCGCCGGAGCGCAAGGCGCACATGGAAAAACTGGTGCAGAACCTGCTGGCCGCGTATCGCCAGAGCATCGACACCATCGACTGGATGAG
>JAYVEF010000168.1:0-12408 GCA_043748965.1 Burkholderiales bacterium | reverse complement strand
AGTTCTTGCTGTTGTCGAGCTTGGCTTTCAACAACGCGCCCAGACTGGTCGTGCCGGAAGCGGCATTCGAATCGGCTGCAGTAGACATTTTGCGCATTTCTTCTTGCGTTTCGACGTTGTCTTTCGCCTTGATCGACAGCTGAATGCCACGTGCCTTGCGGTCGATGTTCAACACCATTGCTTCGACGGTATCGCCGACTTTCAGGTGCGTGCCGGCATCTTCAACGCGGTCACGCGAAATTTCGGAGGCGCGCAGATAGCCTTCGACTTCTTCCGACAACTGAATCACCGCGCCTTTAGGCTCGACCATCTTGACGGTACCGGTCACCAGCGAACCCTTGTCGTTCATCGCAGCGAAGTTGTTGAACGGGTCGCCTTCGAGTTGCTTGACGCCCAGCGAAACGCGCTCGCGCTCGACGTCGATGGCCAGTACGATGGCTTCGAGCTCGTCGCCCTTTTTGAAGCGCCGAACAGCTTCTTCGCCAGTTTCGGTCCATGACAGATCCGACAGATGCACCAGACCGTCAATGTTGCCAGCCAGGCCGATGAACACGCCAAAGTCGGTAATCGATTTGATCGCGCCACGGACTTTGTCGCCCTTCTTGTGGGTGACCGCAAAGTCATCCCAAGGATTGGCTTTACATTGCTTCATGCCGAGACTGATGCGACGACGTTCTTCGTCGATTTCAAGAACCATGACTTCGACTTCATCGCCCAATTGCACGACTTTGTTCGGCGCGACGTTCTTGTTGGTCCAGTCCATTTCGGACACGTGCACCAAACCTTCGATACCCTGCTCGACTTCAACGAAGGCACCGTAGTCGGTCAGATTGGTGACTTTGCCGAACAGACGGGTGCTTTGCGGATAACGACGTGACAGACCGGTCCATGGATCATCGCCCAACTGTTTGACGCCCAGGGAAACGCGGTTTTTCTCTTGATCGTATTTCAGGACTTTGGCAGTGATTTCCTGACCGACGGTCAACACCTCCGACGGATGGCGCACACGACGCCATGCCAGATCGGTGATGTGCAACAAGCCATCGATGCCGCCCAGGTCCACGAATGCGCCGTAGTCGGTAATGTTCTTGACGATACCGGTGACAACGGTACCTTCCTTCAGGGTTTCCATCAGCTTTTGTCGCTCTTCGCCCATCGATGCTTCGATGACGGCGCGGCGTGACAGAACAACGTTGTTACGCTTGCGGTCGAGCTTGATGACCTTGAATTCAAGCGTCTTGCCTTCAAACGGCGTGGTGTCCTTGACCGGACGGGTATCGACCATCGAACCCGGCAAGAAGGCACGGATGCCGTTGGTCAGAACGGTCAAACCGCCCTTGACCTTGCCGTTGACGGTACCTATGGCGATCTCGCCGGACTCCATCGCTTTTTCGAGCGAGAGCCACGATGCGAGGCGCTTGGCCTTGTCACGCGACAAGATGGTGTCACCGAAACCGTTTTCGAGCGATTCGATGGCAACCGAGATAAAATCACCGACGTTGACTTCGAGTTCGCCATTGTCGTTCTTGAATTCTTCGATCGGGATGAATGCTTCCGACTTCAGGCCGGCGTTGACGATAACGAAATTATGGTCGAGGCGGACGACTTCAGCAGAGATCACTTCACCGGAGCGCATGTCCTGACGGAGCAACGATTCTTCAAAAAGAGCAGCAAAACTTTCCATACCAACAGCAATTTCAGGGGTAGCGACAGTAGACATAGCGTGGTTTTTTGAGCAGGTTTGCCTGTATCCGGTGCGCTCGACATGAACGTTTCAGATAAAGGGTTAAGTTTGTGATCGCCCGACGGCGCTTTGCGCGCTACCGGACACTGGGTGATACGGTCATACATTTACATTCGAATCTAATTGCTAGACTGCCATGACAGCACTACTGCAGCCCATCGATTTGTGTCCAGTCAGCACCCGATTGGCAGTCCTTGCGTGCAACATTGCCGACGAGCTATTGAAATCTATGCGTCAGCCGCCTGCAACATGGCTTGCAACCACCTCATCGCGTTTCTTGGCCGCTGCGAACCAGTACAACACCTGACTGACTGCCTTTTCGGCGCTCAAATGCGAAGTGTCGAGCAACAGCGCACCTTCGGATGCCTTCAACGGAGCAATGGCGCGGTTAGCATCGCGTGCATCGCGCTCGTTTAAATCATTTAGAAGGTCTTCTATATTAGCAGAAAATCCCTTGTCAATCAATTGCTTATGTCTCCTTTGAGCGCGTGCGGCAGCACTCGCCGTTAAAAACACTTTCAGGGTTGCGTGTGGGAATATCACGCTACCCATGTCGCGCCCGTCGGCCACCAGGCCCGGCGGTTCTCGAAACCCTACTTGCAAGGCGTACAGTGCGTGGCGCAGTGCCGGCAATGCAGCGATCTTCGATGCTGTACTACCGACTGCTTCGGCGCGAATCGCGAGCGTGACATCTTCGTTTGCCAGGTATATACGTTCCCCATTGAAATGGCATGCCAGATGTTCGGCGGCTTTGGCCAACGCGTGTTCATCGGTTAGCGCAATATTTTTTCGCAATGCCGTCAATGCCGTGAGCCGGTACAGTGCCCCCGAATCGAGATAATGAAATCCGAGCAACTGTGCGACGCGATGTGCCACGGTGCCCTTACCCGAGGCAGTCGGTCCATCGATGGCGATCACAGGAATTTTTAAGTTGGACATGATCACCGATTTAGAAAAAGTCCGAAAACATGGACTCTATTACACCAGATTCGGCCACTGCGCGGTGCGGCGGCCGGCACGCACGCACGCACGCATCTTAAAAAAGCTGATGATGCGCGATACCGGCAAACACCTCGAAATACTCTGGAAAAGTTTTGGCCACGCACTCAGGATGGTTGATCCGGATCGCGGCACCGCGGCATCCCTTACCATCCAGCGAGGCAAGCGAGAAACACATCGCCATCCGATGGTCGTCATAGGTATCGATTGTGGCTGCCTGAATTTGCGCAGGTGGCGTCACGCGCAAATAGTCAGTGCCCTCTTCGATGGTGGCACCGAGCTTGCGCAGTTCGGTTGCCATCGCATGAATCCGGTCGGTTTCCTTGACGCGCCAGCTGCCGATATTACGCAGCGTGCTTGGCCCGTCGGCGTATAGCGCGGCAATCGCGATCGTCATGGCGGCGTCGGGGATATGATTGAAATCAGCGTCGATGGCCTTTAGCACGCCACTCGCGCTAGCCTCGATCCAGTTATCACCAACGGCGATAGTCGCGCCCATGCGGCGCAGCGCGTCGGCAAAGCGCACGTCCCCCTGAATACTCGCCGCACCGACACCTTCGACCCGTACTGGACCACCCGTGATCGCGCCAGCCGCCAGAAAGTATGACGCCGACGATGCATCACCCTCGACATGGATCACGCCGGGACTGCGATAAGTTTGCGCCGCAGCGATGACGAACGACTGCCAGCCGTCGCGCGCCACGGCGATACCGAACCGCTGCAGCAGATTTAGCGTGATGTCGATATATGGCTTGGAAATCAGCTCACCGATGACTTCGATCGTCACCGCATGGTGCTGCGCAATCAGCGGCGCGACCATGAGCAATGCGGTCAAGAACTGGCTGGAAACATTACCGCGCACCTGAATAGTCTGCGCATGAATGTGACCGCGTCGAATCCGTAGTGGCGGGAATCCTTCGATACCGGTATATTCGATTTGACAGCCGATCGCGTTTAACGCCGTCACCAGATCGCCGATCGGCCGTTCGTGCATGCGCGACACGCCATGCAGCGTGTAGTCACCTCCCAGGACTGCCAATGCCGCTGTCAGCGGCCGGATTGCCGTACCGGCATTGCCCATGAACAGATCGGCCTGATGCTGCGCAAATGTGCCGGTACCACCATGCACCCGATAATCCTGAGAGTCGCCGATGCGCTCCCACCGGGTGCCAAGCGCCAGTAGCGCGGTAAGCATCACGTGCGTGTCATCGGAGGCCAGCAGGTCCTTGATCTCGGTGATGCCATCGGCCAGCGCGGCCAACAGCAACATGCGATTGGAAATACTTTTTGAACCCGGCAAGCGCACCGTGCCCTGCGCATGCCGCGAGGGTTTTAAATCGATATGCGGTGGATAGTGCCGCATCAGTCACCGCCTTGCGGGTTCGATTGTTCGGCTGCTTCGATGGTTTGAATCCACGTCTGCCGTGCTTGCTGCGCGTTGCCGAAAATCGATTCGATGGCGGCACCGTCACGCTGCGCCAGCATTGCGCGTAAATCCTGCAACCGCTGCAAATATGCATCGAGTTCGATCAGCAGCGCAGGTTGATTTGCAAGTGCGATATCACGCCACATTTCAGGCGACGATCCGGCAATCCGCGTAAAGTCGCGAAAACCGCTGGCAGCAAACTGAAACAGCACGTCGGCATGCGGCTTGCGCGCGATATCGTCGACCAGCGCGTACGACAGCAAATGCGGTAGATGACTGACTGCCGCGAACACGCGATCGTGATCGGCCGCACTGAGCTGATGCAGCACGGCGCCACACAGCCGCCAGACCGCTGCTACCCGCTCAATGGCGACAACGCTATTTTCGGGCAACGCAGTCAGGACTACTTTTTTGCCGACAAACAAATCGGCGACGGCGGCGTCCGGGCCGTTCAGTTCACGACCGGCGATCGGATGACCAGGAACGAACTGGGCAGCTTTGCCGCCCAGTGCGGCGCGCGCAGCAGCGACCACATCGGTTTTTGTGCTGCCGGCATCGGTGACGATTGTGTCTACCTGCAGCCAAGGCGCAATCGCGCGCAGAATCGCGCCGGTTTGTGCCACCGGCGCGGCCACCAGGATCAGGTCGGCATCGATGACCGCGTGTTCTACCGAATCCGCGATCACGTCGATCAACCCTAGCTCAAGCGCACGCAGTAGCGGCGCTGGAGTGCGCCCGTAACCGACGATTGACGCGGTGACGCCGGAGCGCTTCAAGGCGAGAGCAAACGATCCTCCGATCAGGCCGACGCCGAAAATCGCGATTTTTTTCACGCTGCTTAGTGGCGCCGCTGACATCGTGGCCGGAACGCTCATTGGCGGATTCAGGTCAGCACCTGTCCCAGCGCAGCGATAAAAATAGCGTTCTCGGTCGGTAGCCCGATCGAGACGCGCAGCCACTGCGGCAAACCGTAATTGCCGACCGGACGGACAATCACGCCGCGCCTCAGCAACGCCAGATTGACCCGCGCACCAGCGTCGTCATCGTCGCCGACTTTGACGAGCACAAAGTTACCGAACGATGGCACATAGGTCAAACCGAGCGCCTCAAAAGCATCCGTTAGCTGACGATAGCCATCGCTGTTCATCTGTGCGCTTTTCGCCAGAAAAGCGGTGTCGTTCAGTGCGGCGATCGCCGCCGACTGCGCCATTGAATTGACATTGAATGGCTGACGAATCCGATTCAGCATGTCGGTAATCGCCGGCTGTGCAATCCCGAAACCAACCCGCAAACCGGCCAGTCCGAATGCCTTGGACAGCGTGCGCGAAACCAGCAGGTTGGGGTATTGGCGTACCCACGCGGTCGAATCGTATTGCAGTTCGGGCGCCAGATATTCGTTGTAGGCTTCGTCCAGTACCACCACCACTTCGGCCGGCACTCTTTGCAAAAACGCCGCAATCGCCGCTTCGGGTAAAAAGGTTCCGGTCGGATTGTTCGGATTGGCGATGTACACCAACCGCGTCTGGGCAGTGATCGCTGCCGCCATTGCGTCCAGATCGTGACCAAAATTATGCGCCGCAACCACGATCGCGCGGCCGCCCACTGCCTGCGTCGCCAACGCATACACGGCAAAAGCATACTGCGCGTAGACGACCGCCTGTCCCGGCTCGACGAAGGCATGGGCTGCCAGTTCGAGGATGTCATTGCTGCCGTTACCGAGCGTGATCCAGTTTTGGGGGACACCGTAGCGGGTACCGATCACGTCCTTCAAATCGAAACCACTGGCATCCGGATAGCGACCGACTTCTGCCATTGCCGCCATCATCGCCACACGCGCAGAGTCGGGCATTCCGAGCGGATTTTCATTCGACGCCAGCTTGACAATATTGGCTTCCTCCAGACCGAACTCGCGAGCGACTTCCGCGATCGGTTTGCCACTTTGGTAAGGCGCGATGGCACGCACGTAGTCGGGGCCGAATTGAAATGACATGAACGAATCCAAATTAAAATTTTAAAAAATCACTTCCAGAGCCGTTACAGACTGGCCGGGTAGGATCCCAATAGTTTGAAAAAAGCGGCGCTCGCCTCCAGTTCATTGAGCGCGTCAAGGACCTTGGCATCGTCCACGTGCCCTTCCACATCGACATAAAAATAATATTCCCAGGTACCGGTGCGCGCGGGCCGCGATTCAAATCGCGTCATCGACACACCATGTTTGGCCAGTGGCGCCAGCAGGTTGTATACGGCACCCGGCTTGTTCGGTACCGACAGCACCAGCGAGGTTTGATCCTTGCCGCTCGGCGCAGTGCGCAAGCGCCCAACGATGGCGAAGCGGGTCCGATTGTGCGGGTCGTCCTGAATATGGCCTTTGACAACCTGTAACGTGTAACGCTCGCCCGCAATTTCACCAGCAATTGCGGCCACGGTCGGATCGTCGGCTGCGAGGCGGGCGGCTTCGCCGTTGGACGCGACGGCTTGGCGCGCAATGTTCGGATAGTTCAGATTCAGCCAGACCTGAGATTGCGCCAACGCCTGCGAATGGGCACAAATCTGACGCACCCCGTCCATCGTACCGACCCGCGTCATCAGGCTCAAATGGACCGGGATCGAAATCTCGCCGCTGATCGCCAGCGTGGTCTGCAGCAGCAAATCGAGGGTCCGGTTGATCACGCCCTCAGAAGAGTTTTCAACCGGGACCACGCCAAAATCAGCGGTGCCGGCTTCTGCTGCGCGGAACACTTCATCGATCGAGGCGCACGGCACGCCTTCGACCGCACGACCGAACTGCTGATAGACGGCCTGCTCACTGAATGTCCCAGCAGGCCCGAGGTAGGCGACCGTGACGCGTTTTTCCAGCGCGCGACAGGCCGACATGATTTCGCGAAAAATAATTTGCACGTCGCTCGCCTTCAGCGGACCCGGGTTGCGCTCGGCGACCTTGCGCAGCACCTGCGCCTCGCGTTCGGGACGAAACACCGGCGCGTCGGTTTCTGCCTTGACGTGACCAACCTGCTGCGCCACACGGGCACGCTGATTTAGCAGCTCGATAATCTGCGTATCGATTGAATCGATCTGCTCGCGTAGCGGCTTGAGTTTATTGTCGACGGTCATTCGTGGTCAGTCCCTGATCAAGCACATACGCCGGACGGACCGCGGGGTCCGCAGTGTGCACATGCTGTGAATTCAACCGTGCGCGCGTTCGAATTCCTGTAGACAGGAAATCAAGGCGTGCACGCCCTCGATGGGCATCGCATTGTAGAGTGACGCGCGCATTCCGCCGACCGACTTGTGGCCTTTCAGCTGCAGCAGGTTGCGCTGTTTGGCGCCTGCCAGAAATGCTTCGTTTAATCGTTCATCGCGTAAAAAAAATGGCACGTTCATGCGGGAGCGTGACTCTTTTTCAACCCGATTAAAATATAGTTTGCTGCTGTCCAGATAGTCGTACAGCAGCGTCGACTTGGCGATATTGCGTTGCTCGATCGCCGCCACTCCACCTTGGCGCTTGAGCCACTGGAACACCAGCCCGGCGATATAGATCGCGTAGGTCGGCGGCGTGTTGTACATCGAATCATTGTCGGAGACGATCTGCCAGTTGAAGGCCGACGGGCAAATCGGCAACGCATCGCCAAGCAGATCGTCGCGCACGATCACGATCGTCAGGCCAGCCGGACCGATATTTTTTTGCGCCCCGCCGAACAACACGCCGTACCGCGTGACATCCAGCACGCGCGACATAATGTGTGACGACACGTCGGCCACCAATGGTGCATCGTTGGTAGCGCTGGCGATGTCGGGCGCAGTTGCGTATTCAATTCCGTCGATGGTTTCGTTGCCGCAGATATGAACATAGGCCGGGTCGGCCGACAGCTGCCAGTCTGCACGCGGTGGCACCCGCGTGTAGCCAGTCGCTGCGCCGGACGCGGCCACATGGACCTGCGCATATTTGCCAGCTTCCTTCATCGACTTGCCAGTCCACGATCCGGTATGAATAAAATCTACCGTCGCCGGTTGTGGCTTGCGACCG
Organism: Burkholderiales bacterium; assembly: GCA_043748965.1. Lineage (GTDB taxonomy): Bacteria > Pseudomonadota > Gammaproteobacteria > Burkholderiales > Burkholderiaceae_D > Actimicrobium. The sequence continues at coordinate 4,215 of JAYVEF010000168.1, read as the reverse complement.
ACCAGATTCATCGGCACTATGGCGTTTTCAGCCAAGCCGCCGCCTTGCATGAACAAAATGCGGTAGTTGTCAGGCACCGCCATCAGTGCACGCAGATCGCTTTGTGCTGCCGCCAGGATCGACATGAACTCCGGCCCGCGATGGCTCATTTCCATCACCGACATACCGCAGCCGTGCCAGTCGCACATCTCGGCGGCGGCCTCGGCAAGTACTTCCTGTGGCAGCACGGCAGGACCAGCGGAAAAATTGAACACGTGCGTCATTGCTTACTCTGATTCACCAGTTGCATCGGTCGCCGGCGTGCCGTCCAGCTCTGCAGCGGCGTCGAGTTCATCCTCGACATCGGACTCCACAATGCGTTGCAAGCCGCTCAGCTTGGTACCGTCTTCTACCGCGATCAGCGTCACGCCTTGAGTGGCGCGCCCCATCTCGCGAATCTCCGCCACGCGGGTGCGGATCAGCACGCCACCGGTGGTGATCAGCATGATTTCATCGCTGGTTTCAACCAGCGTTGCGGCCACCACTTTACCATTGCGCTCGCTGGTCTGAATTGCGATCATGCCTTTGGTACCGCGACCGTGACGCGTGTATTCGGTAATCGGTGTACGTTTGCCGAAGCCGTTTTCAGTAGCCGTCAATACCGACTGCTGCTCGTTCTCAGCCACCAGCAAGGCGATCACCTGCTGGTTGTCTTCCAGGTTCATGCCGCGCACGCCCCTGGCAGTGCGGCCCATCGGCCGCACATCGTTTTCATCGAAGCGCACTGCCTTGCCGGAATCCGAAAACAGCATCACGTCGTGGGCGCCATCGGTCAGTGCTGCGCCGATCAAATAGTCGCCATCATCCAGATCGACGGCGATAATGCCGGCCTTGCGTGGATTACTGAAGTCGTTCAATGGCGTTTTCTTGACCGTGCCGAGACTGGTCGCCATAAAAATATAACGATCGATCGGGAAGGTCCGATTATCGCCTGACACCGGAAGAATCACGGTGATTTTCTCGCCATCGACTAGCGGGAACATATTGACGATCGGCTTGCCGCGCGAGTTGCGCGAGCCTTGTGGCACTTCCCAGACTTTCAGCCAGTACAGTCGACCCCGGTCGCTGAAGCACAGGATGTAATCATGGGTGTTGGCGATGAACAGCTGATCGATCCAGTCGTCTTCTTTGGTAGCCATGGCCTGCTTACCGCGCCCGCCGCGCTTTTGCGCGCGATATTCGGAAACCGGCTGCGATTTCATGTAACCGGTGTGCGACAGTGTGACCACCATGTCGAGCGGGGTAATCAGATCTTCGGTACCGAGATCGGTGGCGTTGTGTTCGATATATGAGCGCCGCACGTCCTTGGCACCTTCGCCGTATTCGTTCTTGGCGGCGGTGAGTTCATCGACGATGATCACCGTCACGCGTTCCGGCTTGGATAAAATATCCAGCAGGTCGGCGATCTGCGCCATCACTTCCTTGTACTCGTTGACGATCTTGTCCTGCTCCAGACCGGTCAGACGTTGCAGGCGCATCTGCAAGATCTCTTGCGCCTGATCGTCGGACAGTCTGTACATCCCGTCCGTCTGGATACCGTAGTGCTTCGGCAGATTTTCGGGGCGGAACGCTTCAATCCCGCCAATACTGTCCTCGCCTGTGCGCGCCAGCATCTCGCGCACGACCGAAGAATCCCACGAGCGCGCCATCAATTCAGTCTTGGCAATCGGCGGTGTCGGCGCGGCCTTGATGATGGTGATAAAGTCGTCGATGTTGGCCAGCGCAACCGCGAGGCCTTCCAACACATGGCCGCGCTCACGGGCCTTGCGCAGCTCGAATATCGTCCGCCGCGTAACAACTTCACGCCGATGCGACAAGAAGTACTGCAGCATCTGCTTCAGGTTCAATAGCTTCGGCTGACCATCGACCAGCGCCACCATGTTCATGCCGAAGGTGTCCTGCAACTGGGTTTGCTTGTACAGATTGTTCAGGACGACTTCGGGAACTTCGGCGCGCTTGAGTTCGATCACGACCCGCATGCCGGACTTGTCGGATTCATCGCGGATGTCCGAAATACCGTCGAGCTTTTTATCGCGTACCAGTTCGGCGATGCGCTCCAGTAGCGACTTCTTGTTGACCTGATAGGGCAGCTCGTCGACGATAATCGCGGTACGGTTTTCTTTGCCGTACTCTTCAAAATGGGTTTTCGCACGCATCACGATACGGCCGCGTCCAGTGCGATAACCATCCCGCACTCCCGTCACACCATAAATAATACCCGCAGTCGGAAAATCCGGGGCCGGGATAATTTCGATCAGCTCGTCAATCGTGCACTCTGCATTACGCAATACGTGCAGCGCGCCATCGATGACTTCGGTAATATTGTGTGGCGGAATATTGGTCGCCATGCCAACGGCGATGCCGGAGGCGCCATTAATCAGGAGGTTGGGGATCTTGGTCGGCAGAACCGTCGGCTCTCTTTCCTTGCCGTCATAGTTCGGTACGAAGTCAACCGTATCCTTGTCGATGTCGGCCAGGATTTCGCTGGCGATCTTGTCCAGGCGGCACTCTGTATAACGCATCGCCGCAGCGTTGTCACCATCCACCGAGCCGAAGTTTCCCTGGCCATCCACCAGCGTGTAGCGCAAAGAGAAATCCTGCGCCATCCGTACCAGCGTGTCGTAGATCGACTGGTCACCGTGTGGATGGTATTTACCCATTACCTCACCCACCACGCGGGCGCATTTGACGTACGGGCGGTTCCAGACGTTATTCATTTCGTGCATGGCAAACAGCACGCGCCGGTGCACTGGTTTCAGGCCATCGCGTACGTCCGGCAGAGCCCGCCCGACGATCACGCTCATTGCGTAATCGAGGTAGCTTTTTCGCATCTCGTCTTCGAGGGAAATCGGAATTGTCTCTTTGGCGAACTGGTCCATGGGCGGCGGTGCTCTTTGCTATAAGGTTAGGGTGCATTGCGCTGGCAGCGCTGGCGTCGTAACCGCGCCATCGAACTAGATATTTTAGCATGCGCAACAGATCGCCCTACGGTTTTGCCGCACCCTTCCCGGCCCACAGGGAAGCGGTGGAATAATGGCAGAAGGTTAAAAAACTATGATTAAATAGCGTCATTGACCGCAGACTACCCACCATGACCGGCCCCCGGCCCGGCGAGATCAAATTTATGTTTAAAAAAATGGCCCACTGCCTCCTCGGTATGGCCGCATTTGGCGCCGCCGCGCAATCAGTTACCGATGTTCGCGCCAAAGTCGATTCTAGTGCCTACATGCAAGACGCACCCGGTAATGTCTTGCGTAACGGCAGCGGCATGTGCTGGCGCACTGGATACTGGGAGCCGGGTGACGCCGTCGAGGGCTGCGATGGCGCGCTGTCGTCGCCGATTGCGCAACCGACCGCTCCGGCGCTGGCGCCTGCCACTGCAAGCCTGGTGCCGGCCGCGCCATTGGCCGTGACCGCACCAGTGCCGCGCTGTAACAGCGCGATTGTGCTCGCTAGCGATGCGACTTTTGCATTTGGCAAAGCCAACCTTACAGCGCGCACTAGCGAACGCCTGGAGGCCGAATTGCGCCAGCGTCTGGCCAGTTGCAGTAAATTGCAGGCGATCAAGATTACCGGCCACACCGATCGCATTGGCAGCGCGCGCAGCAACCACGTTTTGTCCCAAAAACGCGCCGCGTCGATCGCCGCCGCAGTAACCCATGCCGGTGTGACGGTGCCGATAGAAGTGCGTGGCGTCGGTAGTGAATCGCCGCTGGTATTTTGTAATGGCAAGATTTCGAAAGTGAAGCTGATTGCCTGCCTTGCACCAAATCGGCGCGCTACGATTGAATTCGACAGCGAAGTGAAGTAACCATTCGATGTTGCTGGCCCGCACTCGACGATATGAACGCCGGTTTCGTTGCATAATTTGAAGCAATTTCGATGTCGCCGTCGCTAAAATGCAACAAAGTGATGAAAACGCCATTTGGCAGATTTGACAACCCGCGCGGCAGGTCTTCGGTGTGGCAAAATAGGGTGATGTTAGTTCGTTGCAGTGTGACAATTTCGTGCTGAGGCTGATTGGTCGCCGTGTTAGTATCCATTTTTTTGATGTCGTAGCATTTGTTGCGCAGTTTAATTTCTGCGGATATCCCAACCGAGAGGAGAAACATGAATAAATTAGTAAAACTCGTCTTCGCTGCGTCCGCAGTCGTTGCCCTTTCTGCTCATGCGCAG
>JAYVEF010000167.1:0-3917 GCA_043748965.1 Burkholderiales bacterium | reverse complement strand
AACGCAATCCGGTCGCGCGCCATGTCGAGCCAGTGATGGACGGCTTTCTGCTCGGGGAAAAGTGCCTTGATTTTGGCATCGGTCTTGTAGATATCCTCCGGATCGCCCGACAGTGCGACCCATCGAAACGGCCCGCGTCCTTCGCAAAACATCGGCCGGATATACGCCGGCACAAAGCCCGGAAAATCAAAGGCGTTGCTGACACCATCGTCCAATGCCACCTGCCGGATATTATTGCCATAATCGATGGTCGGAATTCCCAGCGCATGAAAGTCCAGCATCGCCCGGACGTGTGCGCCGCACGAACGCGCCGCTGCGGCGGTTAATTGGGCGTGCAACGCCGGTTCTTTTTGTGCGGCCTTCCATTGCGCCACGCTCCAGCCGATCGGCAGATAGCCGTTGGTCAGATCGTGTGCCGAGGTTTGATCCGTCACCAGATCGGGACGCGGCCCGCCGGCTTGGGCACGTCGCGCCAGTTCAGGCAGTACGTCGGCCGCATTCCCAAGCAGGCCGATCGAGACCGCCTCCCGGCGGCTGCAATGTTCAGCCACTAGTGCCAGCGCATGATCCAGATCGCGTGCCTGCTTGTCCAGATAGCGTGTCCGTAGCCGAAAATCGATACTGCTTTGCTGGCATTCGATAGTGAGCGACACGGCGCCGGCCAGCGTGGCTGCTAGCGGCTGCGCGCCACCCATGCCACCCAGTCCCGCAGTTAGAATCCAGCGCCCGGTCCAGCTGCCGTTGTAGTGCTGGCGGCCGGCTTCGACAAAGGTTTCGTAGGTGCCCTGAACGATGCCCTGACTACCGATATAGATCCAGCTGCCGGCCGTCATTTGCCCATACATGAAGAGGCCCTTGCGGTCGAGCTCGTTGAAGTGTTCCCAGTTCGCCCACTTGGGGACCAGATTCGAATTGGCAATCAATACGCGCGGTGCATCGGGGTGGGTCTGAAACACCCCGACCGGCTTGCCCGACTGGATCAGCAGGGTTTCGTCATCGTTGAGTTCGCGCAGGACTTCCAGAATACGGTCATAGCTGGCCCAGTCGCGCGCGGCGCGGCCAATGCCACCGTAGACGACCAGGTGGGTCGGATTCTCGGCGACTTCCGGGTCCAGATTGTTTTGGATCATGCGGTACGCGGCTTCAGTCAGCCAGCTCTTGCACGACAGGCGCGTGCCGCTGGGGGCGCGGATCACGCGGGTGGGGTCAAGTCGCGGATCGGGGCCAAGGGCGTCCATTGCAGTTTGATCGGTACCAATTGAAAAAGCGGTCGTCATGCACTACTCCGGAGTTTGTTTTTGCCAGTGTAAGTTGTCTATACAACTTTTGCAAGTTTTGACGGTGTTGTGCAGACAGGTGCTACCATGCCCGCTGTATTTTGTGCTGCGGAGATTTCTGTGACTGTGCCCTATCGTGACCAGCGTACGCCGATTTATCAGGCAATCAAGGACCATTTACTGGCCGGCGTGCATGCCGGCCAGTGGCAGGAGGGCGCTGCTATTCCCTCCGAGCAGGCGTTGGCGACCCAGTTCGGCGTGTCACGCATGACGGTCAACCGGGCGGTGCGGGAGCTGACGGCCGAGCAGGTGCTGTTCCGGATTCAGGGTTCCGGTACCTACGTCGCCCGGCACAAATATCAATCGACGTTAGTCGACATCAAGAACATCGCCGAAGAAGTTCGCGCGCGCGGACACGCGCACAGCAGCGAGCTGCACCTGCTGGAACGCGGCAAGGCATCCGAATTGCTCGCGTTGCAATTTGGTGTCAAGCCGAAGCAGCTGTTGTTTCATACGGTGATTGTCCACTTTGAAAACGCCGTACCGATTCAGCTCGAAGACCGCTGGGTCAATCCAGTGGTTGCGCCCGATTATCTGCGGCAGGATTTTTCGCAAGCAACACCGAATGAATATCTGGTCGCCGTCGCTCCGCTGCAGGGTGTGCACTACAGCATTGAAGCGCTGCTGGCGCCGCCCGATATCGCCGAGATGCTGAAGATCTCAGCCAGCGAATCGTGCCTGGTGCTGAAGCGCCGCACCCTATCGAAATCTGTCGTTGCATCGGTAGTCACCATGTGGCATCCCGGCAGCCGGTATCAATTCGCTGGCAGTTTTTAGTGGGAGTCGGGCTAGTGAGAGGTCAGGCAGAAACCAGAAGATTCTGTGCCTCTGTTCACCAGCCCACGCCGAAATCGTCTAGCGCAAATGCTCGGAATCCGTGCCATCATGTCGCGCGAAGCAAATCCAAATGGCTCCTGAAATAAAACTCCAACCCATCTCCAGAGGCACACCATGACCCTACCGGCCATCAGCAAAATCGTTTTGACCGGCATATTGCTGGCAACCTTCAGCAGTGCCAGTCTTGCAATCGATTCAGTCTCCGCCGAAGTCGCCAGCGGGAACAAATCGCAAATCTACCGCCTCGGCGCACAGTGGAATATGGACGGGTCACTGGCACGCTCGGCAACCTCAGAAATCTGGGGCTACTGGGATCTGACGGGTGCCGTCTGGCGTGAGAACAAGTACCAGAATGAAGAGGGCGCGACGCAAAATTTTATCGACATCGGTTTCACGCCAACCGGCCGCTGGCAGCAGCTCAACCATCAGGGCGCGTATTTTGAAGCCGGCCTCGGCCCGCATCTGAATTCACAGGTGTACGACAACAATCATCGCGCTCTGTCGACGCATTTGCAGTTCGGTACCGCGCTCGGTGTCGGCTACGTCATGCCTTGTGGTCTCGATCTGGGTTTGAAGATCACGCACTTTTCGAACGGGGGGATCAAACATCCGAACAATGGGGTGAATCTGGCGATCTTGAAGGTCGGTTACAAGTTTTGATCCAAGGAATTTTATTTCCTTGACTAAAGACTTAATTCCGATAGGAACATCAGCAGCATGTCTGAGTGTCCAAAGATGCGTTTGAGAGGCTTGAGTTGACTGCAGAGAAACTCGCGTGCCCGGTTTTCGGAAGTAGGCATACACGGGTAACCGTGTATGCCTACTCGACCTTTTTCAGGAAACAAATCAAGCCAACGCCAACGACCGCGGTCTGTTAATTTTTGCGTCGGTAATTACCGGATTTTTCGAATGCTTAAACTTGATTTTTCTTCCGACGGGACAAAACCCCCAGCAAGGAAAATCCAGCTATTAGCATTGCATATGTTTCTGCTTCAGGGACTGCTGTAACAGCTCCAAAATTCGCAAACGCGCCACCGCTCGTAAATCCTGGAGCCAGGGCCGTGAGGAAAATATCGAATTGGTGAGTGCCAGTACTTAAGGCAACACTATTGGCAACCCCTTGAAAGTATCCGCCGACGTAGCCCGCGGAATCCCACGTAATCAAATTACCATCCAACTTAAGCGCAAATTCGTCCCCAGGAACGTAACCGTCTGTCAATGTCACGGCGATACTTGACGGGCCCGCGACCGCAAGGCTAAACGAATCGTCCGCCATACCGATTCCTGTGGTCCAGGAAAACGTCGTCGACAGCCCAGCAGCTGGGATCACGGTCACTGCTGCCTGAGCGCTCATTGCACAAAGAGCCGCCATCAAAAAACCAAGAAGATATTTCATTTTGATTCCTTTTTTTTAGTAGTTAATATGAAGAGATCGCTATTAAGTCATGCAGATTTTTCCACATGACCATACAAAGGTACCATTGAATACTAAAAAATTGTGTTTTTAAATATATTTTTCAATAATAAAATTGATCTGCGACAATAAAGGATGGGATGTACAACCCTTGTTTCGGCGGGCCAAAATCACCGAAATTTCGTCGAATCGGCTTTGGAATGACTTTCGATCAATTTTCGAGATCTACTGGCAAATTTCAAACCTTTTCATCCTTTCTACGCGTTGGGAAAATCCGGACCTGCTCACCCCACCAATGCGGCGGTCTCTAAGCTGAAGTGCAACACCCA
>JAYVEF010000166.1:0-30785 GCA_043748965.1 Burkholderiales bacterium | reverse complement strand
TTGTCCGATCTTGGCGTGCAACGATCCAACGTCGGGACCAGCAGCTTCGTTGCGCTCCGCAGCCGTGGCAAAGATCTCAGTCGAGCGCGTAATCAATTTCGATTTCCATTGTGTGATCTGGTTGACATGCACATCACACGGCGTGCTCAGCTCGGCCAATGTCTTCTCCCCCTGATTGCAGCCAATGCAACCTTTGCCTTGAATGCCGTTGTATGGTTCCTTCTGGTACGTTTTATCTTCTCTGCTCCCGTAGCACGTATTTCGCGCTTCATTTGCGCAGAATTTCCACTTAACCGCCTGTCTGAATTTCCGGCGCCACCTCTCCTCGACGTGCCCCTTCGGCATAGGTCGGGTTTCGGGTTCGAGCTCCGTCATCCTGACCACCTTCGACTCGTCCGTCCTGCAGACCTCAGCGGCCACTTACAAGACATTTCCATGTTTACGACGTGCTCTTGTTAATGAGCCGGCAGCTGCGTCCCGCCATCAGCCTGCTTTAACGCAGCCACGATCTGTCTGTGAGCAAATCGTGATCTTTTGACTGCAGAACTCCCTGATCTGGTTTCAAGAAAATTCCAACTTTACCCTCCGATTTATTGCGAGGGGAGAATCAACTGTCTACCAACGCTTCCCGTCCCTTCCACTTTTTAATACCACTTAAATCTCGACCCGTCCCTATCAGATCTAATAGGTTGTCTCTTAATTATCACTATTAAAGCTGCTAGTTACTCTGTTTAGTCCACGGGCTTAAAGTAGCTACATCAGCTGCAGCAAATAAGCAGTGAATTTTAGTGCAGAAATAAATCGGCAATTAATTAATTCTGATAACTCAAGGGATAAAAAATGAATTCGATTCAAATTGGCCAGCGCAGCAACTTCAATCGTAATGACCTGCGTGATATTCACGTACTACGTGCCAGGGTTTTCCGTGACCGCATGGGGTGGGAAGTACCAGTGCTGGCCGGCATGGAAATTGACGGCTATGACGCACTAGAGCCGCACTATATGGTGATCCGGGATGATCTAGACAAAGTGTGTGGTTGCTGGCGTATCATGCCCACCGAAGGTCCCTACATGTTGAAAGACACGTTTCCGGAACTACTGCACGGTGCGGTTCCTCCGGAGGATGGCACTGTATGGGAGCTGAGTCGGTTTGCAATTGAAACTGAGGGCGATTCACGCTTCGGATTTGCGGAGCGCGCGCTTGCGGCAATGCGTGGCATCGTGACCTTTGCTGACGAAAACGGTATTGAAAAATACGTGACCGTGACTACCACCGCTATCGAGCGGTTGCTGCGTCACACTGGCGTTGAAACCGTCCGAATGGGTCCCCCACTCCAGATCGGCGTAGAGCGGGCGGTAGCACTGGAAATCCGCTTAGGTGAAAAGACTCGTACCGCACTATTTGGAAATGGCGCGCATTAATATGAAGTTGGCTGCGCCGGCGGAATTGGTGCCATTGTATCAGTAGGGAGAGGATACCAAATATCGTGAACAGACAAAATGAGGCATTTATTTTAACTCGGAGCGTAATCAAAGAAATGCATCAAAATGAAAATCAGAATGAAAGGACAGCATATTTGATTACACCGCATGATATAAATCTGATTCGCGACTTGCGTCATGTTATGCGCGAAAATCAAACGCAGTTCTGGAGTCGATTCGGTGTCACCCAGACGCAGGGGAGCCGTTTCGAGCGCAGCAGGGAAATGCCCCTGCCGGTCCTGATGCTGTTACGTCTGTATCTCCTGCATATTATCAGTGACAAGCACCTCCGCCGTGTGCGCTCGCCAGATTTTGTGAACGAATAAAAGGATCAACCCGGCGGCGAAAGGAGTCCAAAGCGAATTGCCTTAATCACTACATCGTTGCGGCGACTGACACCAAATTTATTTCGCAGGTTGGCAATATGAAAATTAACGCCGGCTTCAGAAATATGCAGAATACGGCCGATTTCCCAGGCAGTCTTGCCGACGTACATCCATTGCAGACAGTCAAGTTCGCGTTTCGTCAGAGCCGGGGGTTGCTCGGTAGGGGCCGCCGACGCGTGAACGTATTGCTGCAGTGAGTCGAAGGCGATATCACGTAGCAGCGAAAGCCCACCGAGATTTTGGCCAAGGTCTTTCAAGAAAGCCGGGCCCGGCGCTTCGTCGCGCGCACATGTCAGCATGCCGATCTCGCCACCGACTCCGCGGATCGGGAGAGTCACGCCCACTTTCAGTCCAAAAGAAGCCGCTTCTTCATAGAGTGCTTGTTGTTCCGGTGTCTTGAACGATTGGGGCATCCAGACGAAGGGAGCACTCGAACGAAAGCAATATTCGACAGTGGGATCTGCCTTGCTCAGGTTGTTGCGGTCATAGTGCTCGCGCCAAGGCTCCGGATAGTTGCTGCGCAAATACATGTCAGCGGTGTTAACCTTGGGCTGCGGGATGACCGCGAATAGAACTTTGTCAAAGCCGAGCCCCTGCGCGGCAGACTGCATTCGTGCCACGGCATCTATCTCGTCCGACGCATTCATCAGTGCATCGTAGGTGGAAAAGTAATCAGGTTCGGTGTGAGAACCATTAAAATCTTGACTCATGTGGTTTGCCAGAGGATTGTAGATTAACCAAGCCGCTCACTGAATGTGACAGCCGAACTGTTAGATTGTTAATTATCGTACCACACACTTTTTAGCTAATTTGCATTTTTTAACAAATTTTTTCCTTGATTTTCGATGCACTTTGGTTCCGCGACTTTCATTTGGCAAGCTGAACCGGCCATGTTTCCCTCCACGCGGACATGTCCAATCGCCAGAATTTGCGCTTTTTCAGCAGCAGGATAGTACGCAAAACTTTAGTAATAGATAAATTTTCGCAAGTTGTGGCAAGCAAAATTGCGTGCCACAATCAATTGCGCGACTTTTAGTCTTGCGTTGAATCCTATGATTGACGGACGCATGCAACAGTCCACGTCCAATTTCCTGACCAGGAGCATCGTTTCACGCCGTCGTTTCACTCGTTCTCAGCGAATTTCCCTTTCCCTGCTTTACACGTCGGGAACGGGTAGCGCGCCCAGCCCGCCATATTCATTTTCCCATCATCGCGAGAGGCCAAACAACGTAGGTGCTGCCAAGCTTGCGACTGCAAACTCCGCGGCAGGTAGCACGATAATTGTGGCCGTTGCGTCCGGGTCGAGTCGTTGTCGCGCCGTGCTCCACCACCGGCAAGGAGATCTACAAACTCGATCGATGGCGACGTCGAACCTCTGCAACTCTGCACCCGAAACATCTGCCGGAAATGGGCACCCAGGCGCATGATTCACAATGGCGCGTGCGAATCGGCGTTGCACCAGCCGAACACACCGTCAGCCGCCTGATGGATGCGCGACAGACTCGCCGCCGGCGCAGGCAGGATCTGACGAGGGGAAGTGCGTCAAAGCCGTGCTCCCGGCCAGTCGCCGCATTACGCCGCATCCTGCCAAGCCAGCTCGGTGTTGCTGTTGAGATAGCGGAACCTTACCGGGCGGCCGCGTCGGTAAGCCAGTGCCAACTGACACCCGCGTATGCGGCGTTGAGCGATGAAGCCATCGGGTGCGACACGGTCGCTACTTGCTGCTCGATCCTGAGCGACGATCAATCCGGCAGGCGTACGCACGAAGCCGCAATCGGCCATAGGCTTGTGCATGCCCAATCCTATGGCCTTCAGATACGCTTCCTTCAAGGTCCACAATTCAAGGAAACGCCCGTAACGCTGGTCTTCCGAGCAATCGAGCATCTGTGCCAAGTCGTCCGAATGAAAAAAGTGGCGTGCAATCCGCATAAAACTGGGCCGAACCGGCACCACTGTCTCGACGTCGATACCGAGAACGGGATCGCTGCCGACTGCGAAGGCCACGTGTGACGCGCAATGCGATAGGCTGAAATGCAGCGCGCTATGCTCGACGAGACGCGGACGGCCCCATTCATCCCGTTGGAACCGAAGTAGCTTGGGATCGCTCTCCAGGTAAGCGCTCAGTACCAATCGCTGCAGCACCCGGCTCTGCAAGTATTGCCACTGGCGTTCAACCGGGCGAATTGCCTGCCAATTGGCATATTCCAGGGTGGCCAGCAGGGGCAGGTAACGCTCAGTGGAACTTTTGCTACCAGACTGGTCGATCTCCAACAAATAGATCGCTACTGCATTTTCAGCAGGTAATCCGCGCGGATCGATTGGCTGCGGCAATAATGATTCTTCTCCCATGATCAGCCTATTTTTTAAAATGTGTGCAACAGCAGTAGCGAGCCTTGGAAGCGAATGGGGATCAGCCCGAATTCACTCCCTTCGTGGCCGGTAAATGCGCTCAGGTTGGTGCGCAGCGTGGTGTGTCGTCGAATCTGCCAACTCTTCGACAGCGTGGTCAGCGTGCTGCCGTCGGCCAATCCTGCCAGCGTCGAGAGATACCAGGCGGCGTCGCCTTGGCCCAGTTCGGCGCGTAGATAGAGATAGTCGCGCCTGACACCAGCCGCAGTGCTGCTCAGCACACCGAGGTCGGTGCCAAGATTACCGATGGCCGCGGCGCGTTGCGGTCCATTCAGTGCATTCGCATGCAATTCCAGCTGATTGCGGTACACGTCCCACTGGCGGCTCGACAGACCGTCGCCGTGGTGCAGCCACTCCCCGTAAAGACCCAAGCCTCGCTGCGGCGTCCAGGTTGCACCCAACGCCGAGCGTATTCGGTAAGCGCCACCAGGGTCGACACTTGACGTCAGCGGTGGCGTGTATAACTGCGCCGGGCCGTCCACCAGAGCGACCGGAAAAAGGCGCGCCTCGGCTGGGCCGAAATAAGCGTCGGCCCGCAGCGTCGCCTCTCCCACGCCGTACGAACTGGAGACCCCGGCACCGATGCGCGCCCCGGCCCGCTGGCGCAGTATGAACGCCATATTCAGACCAGGCACCGGTTCGCCGGACCAGCGCACAGCTACCTGACGCGCATTGCGCCGTTCAACGGCATCACTGCCCGGATTCGCGACGCTGGCGACAATATCGGTGGTGATGCTGTCGCCCAGCCGGGTCCCCACCAGCATGGGTAAGCCTTGACTGCGACCCTCGGTATCGAACACATCGCTCAGGTTCGTGCGCGACGACTTGAAAAATCCCAGCGGCTGGAAGGACAGGCCGTTATCCCATGCCAACAACTGCTGCCCCGCAGAAAAATGCCAGCGTTCCCGCCAGCGCCAGTCGTATTGCAACTGCTGCAAACGACCACCGCGCTGGCTCGGGTCGCTGCCATACCCGCCTTCCAGTGTCAGCCGTGCTCGCCACCGCCAACCATGTAGCGCGCCTTCCAATCCAAGCGCCAGTTCACTACGGCCGCCGCTCACGTCAAACAAATCGTTGGGGTTGGCATCGGTGCTGCGCCCCTGCGTCTGCGTCAAGCCAGCCAGTGTATAACCATGCACAGCGCCGTCGGCTGCACTGCTGGCGGCCGGTACTGCCAGCGCGGCGCAGATCAGGACAAAAGCGACGCGCATCAGTTCTCCAGCGTCAGGGCTTGAGGCTGAAACATCGCAACCGGGGTGGTACTGGCCTCAACGGCGCTGATTTGCTGTACCGTACGCTTGTCCGGGTTGACCGCGTCGATGTAGGTAAAAGTGGTCAGCAAAGACTGACTGCCCATCTTTTTCAAGCCACCAAACTTCAACGTCTTGAGTTTTCTCCCGGTCGCAGCCATCAGTTCTGCCTGTACCGGCACCTGGTCTGCCTTGGCGACGTACAACGTGATGCTGGCATACGACGCTTCGGTGGATTTTGCGGTCAGCGTCAGCACCCAGCAATCCTTTTCATCGATGCGCTGCTCGCTAATTTTGGCAAAGGTGGCGCTATAGTCATCCGCCAGGTTCAGGCGCGAGATGTCGCCGATGCTGGCTTGGCCGCGCAACGTCTGCAGCGGCGTCAAACGCATGGGCCGCCGGGTACGCGGCGCATAGAGCCAGTAGCCGCCAGGCGTGTACAGGTATTTCTGACCACGCTGGTCGCCGTCGACGGCCAACACGAGGGTGCCGGCATCCTTCCGAATCAGCCCCGTATAACTGTAGGTGTCCTGGGTGCCGCCGTCGGTGGTGGTCAGCGTAAATTCCATTTTCAAATTCGGCGCACTTGGACGACGCAGCGCATCGAGCCTGGCAACGAGGGCTGCTGGCTCAACGCTCGGGGTCGATGGTGCCGAGGCCGCCACTCCATGCCGGCCCGGTACAGCCAGCGACAAGATCAAGAAGCTACCGATGATTGCATTTTTCATTATATTGCTCCCAAAGCGTCGATTACTTTCAGCCGCGTGACACGGCCACTTGCCATCCAGGCAGCCAGAATGCCCAGCAGCAGCACCAGCGCTGCGATACCCATCGTTGCCGACCAATCCCACAACACGCGTAGCGGATATCCCTCGGTCTGACCGGGCGGTGGCGGCATCGTCAGGCGCAGCGCGTTGATACCCTCCCCCAATACGGCCGCAGTCAGCATGCCCAGACCGACGCCAATTACACACAACACAAGCCCCTCGAGCACGAAGGCGCGGCGCACATGCCAGGCACTGATGCCAAGCGCACGCATCACCCCGATCTCGCGCGAACGCTCCAGCACACTGGTAAGGATGATGGTGGTAAGTCCCAGCAGGCTGACGATCAAAATGAACAGGCCAAAAATGCGGAACAGGTTTTCGTACAGGCCCAGTACTTGGGTGTAATACGGTGCCAGTTGCAGCCAGTTGCGCAACTCCAACTGCGGTAACGCCGCGCCCAAGCGACGCTGCACTGTTTCGACATCGGCCTCGTCATCGAGCAGCAGCGCTACGGTTGATACGCGGTCAGTCGCGAGGAGCGACTGCACCATTGGTAGCTTTGCGCGCAGCAAGTGCAGATCACGCTCCGGCGATCCCGTGCTCTCCAGCCCCACCACTTGCACGTCGGCGGCGTTGATGGCGCCACTAACCGTCGAGGTTAACAACGTCACTGACTGGCCAGGCTTGGCACCCAGTCGGTGCGCAAGCTCAGTGCCCAGCACCACGCCGTCGTCGACCGCACCCGCGTTGAGCTGGGCGCCCGCGACAATATCGTGGCTTGCACTGAACGCGGCACCTTCAAGTACCGGGTCGACTCCGCTGCCACTGAAGGACAGCGTGCGTGGTCCATTTGATACAAGGCCCTGAAATGCCAGACTGGGAACCATGCGGCGCACTGCCGGTTCAGCATCGGCCGCCTTTTTGAGCGCCGCATATTGTATCGGCGTCATTCCGTGCTGCAACTGCTTCTCTTCGTAGGCATCGAAACCGCCCGGGGCCGCTGCCCGCAGGTGGCCCAGGCCGTCGTGAATTGTGGTGTGGCGCAGGCCAACGCGGATGGCATTGACATAGTCGGCGAACAGCATCATCGCCACTGCCGTCGCGGCAATGGCCGCCAGCGCCAGCGCCGAACGGCGGTGATTGGCGAAAATATTTCGCCATGCGAGGGATAGCCACATCATGACAGGACTCCATTTTCAAGGCGGATAATACGGTCGACCCGGTCCAGGCAACGCTGGTCATGGGTCGATACAAGGGCAGCCATACCGCTTTCGCGAGCTAGCGTCGCCAGTTGGTCCATCAGGCTTTCGGCGTTGGCACGATCGAGTGCGGCAGTCGGCTCATCGGCCAGAACCACACTCGGCGTGGCGGCTAGGGCGCGTGCCACGGCAACGCGCTGCTGTTGGCCGCCCGAAAGCAAGGCCGGACGGCGCGCCGCATGCTCGGCCAGTCCCATGCGGTCCAGCATCTCCGTGGCGCGGGCGCGTCGCTGAGATTTGTTCATCCCGGTATTCAGTAGCGACAGCTCGACGTTTTCCAATGCATTCAGTCCCGGCACCAAGTGGAACTGCTGGAAGATAAATCCGACCGTACGGGTGCGCAGAACGTCCATCTCGGTCGGCTTGGCACGGCTTACGTTGAAACCATTGACGACCACACTGCCGGCGTCAGCCTGGTCGTAACCAGCAATAATGTTCAGCAACGTGCTTTTGCCGCTGCCGGACGGACCGGTCAGCCCCACCAGTTCGCCGGGTTCAATCGTGAAAGATACCTGGTCAAGCGCAGTGAAAGTCTCGGCACCGCGCTGGTATCGCTTTGATAAGTCTTGGACATGGAGGGCGTGCATGGTTGCCTCAGTATTGCAAGTTGATCTGAACTACCGCGCTGCCGGTCGCACCGATCAGCACGCTAGCCTGTTTGAACTGAGGCGGACCATATTTGGCAATCGCTCCGTTGGAAAAGCCGTATCCCTCGCTGGGAATGCCCATCGGATTGCGGTCGAGCTTCTCGTTATCGTTCTCGTCGTGATACGCCATCACCGCCCATGTACCCGCGGGCACTGACGGGACGTCAACGGTGACCGAACCTGAATGCGCTGGCACCGACGCGCCCAGTGTGCATTTCTTCAGGAAGGTACTTTCGTCGCATACCGCCACCCGCAACTTGCCCTTGTCGCTGGCGACACCATCGATTTTCACCTGCAGCGTTGCAGCCGATGCGCTTGTCACCACCAGCAGGGCGCCGATCAACGCTACTTTGCATAATTTTTTCATACAGTTTCCTTGATTTAGAGAAATGAAATAAGCCTTCTGCGGCGCTATTAACATCTTACGGAGGCTTGTCGGCGCGCGTAACTAGCAGGTTTGATAGGGTTTCTGGCAGGACCGAGGCGCGGGCGAATTTGTCAGCACGGAAGCTGATGGCGGAAGACGGAGGGTCATCTGGTGCAGAACGAGCAAGCGCGATGCTTGCCCGGGATAAGAACTCAGGCCGCCAACCCCTGTTCATAGGCCTGCAAGTGGCACAACGCCATCCGTAAACAGGGATGGGACAGGCCGGCGGCGGCGGCGCGCCCCACCATGTCTCCAACAATGTGCTCGGCCTCGGTGCGATGCCCGGCCTGCAAGTCGCGCAGCATCGACGCGGCAAACGTCGAGCCCCGCTCGGTGAACGCCCGCGAGGCCAGCTTGTTGGCCAGTGGTCGCACGGCATATCCGCTGGCAGCTGCCACCGCTTGGCATTCGGCTAACGCGTCGCGCATCAATTGCACGCCAGGGCCGGTCGAGGCGATCCGGCCGATGTCGCTACGAAGCGCGCAGGTCATGCCAGCCAGTGTGGCAATGAAGACAAACTTTTCCCACATATCCTGATCGATGTCCTGGCTCTGAACACTGCGGAAATGCGCACTCGCAAAAAGCGCGGCGACTTTGTCGGCATCGATCGGGCCTGCGGCGGGCGCACGCGCACCGAAGATCAATTCGTCATACCTGTTGTAGTGGACGATACCGCCGTCCGGCGCGCGGCCAACGCTGATATTGCACATTCCTCCCAACACGCGTGCGCGACCGAAGGCTTGGTCCAGTCGTTCAAGATGAAGCAGTCCGTTCAGTAGTGGCAGCACCAAAGTGTGGGACCCAACCGCCGGTGTGATGGCGGCGATAGCGGCCTCCAAGTCGTATGCCTTGCAGCTGAGGATAACCAGGTCAGCGGGGCCGTCGGCCACGGTCGATACGCACACCGGCCATTGCAGGTCGCCACGCACACTGGACAGCCGCAGTCCGTCGCGGCTGACACGTTGGGCACTGTCCGGTCGCAAGAGGAAGCGAACGTCGCAGCCGGCGGCGGCCAGCCGCGCGCCATAATAGCCGCCGGTGCCGCCGGCGCCGAGGATCAGGATGCGCATGGCAGTGCTCCGTCAAGCAACTGCGTGGGCGCCGAAGGCGGCCAGCAGGTCCGTTACTAAAATGCCTTCGATCCGAAGTCCCTCATAGTTCGAGCCACAGATCTCGACATTGAGAAAGTTGGCTTTTTCAAAGCGGGCGTTGTCGAAACGGACGCCGTGAAAGTTGGCGTCGATCATGCTGACCTTCGCAAAGGTCGATTTTTCCATGGTGACCTGGACAAAGCGGGAACCAGACAGGCTGACCTCTTCAAAAGTACTTCCGTTCAAGTTGGCGTCGTCGGCTTCTATCAGATGGTGGCAGCGTTTCAGGGGGATTGAGCTCATGGCGTAGACTTTCAGTAGAGTTAACAAATTTGCAGGATCGTTGATTTGGCGAAGGGTTAAACGACTTGCATCTCTAGGGCGCGGTAGAAACGCTCGGACAAGTGCAGGCGGCGCTTCTCGAAGTCGACCATGTCGCGTGAGCTGAAGATGAGCAAGCCAAGAAAATCAGTACAGTGCGCGGCGGCGCCTTTGAAGATGCCCTGGCCGACGTCGATTTGGCGTACGTGGATCCAGTCGTCGTTAAAATCGCTTTGCTCGGCGGCACGGTGGATGAAGGCTGACTTGGCGCTGCGGAATCCGACCAGGCCCACCGTGCCATTCCGGCCTTGCGCAGGCACCTGCAGCAAGTGGCCGTGTTCAGCTTCAAGCAGCATCAAGGCCCGGTTGTAATTGACACCGCAGTGCTGCTCGATCATCCAGACAATGCCGCCTCCGCCAGGACGCGCACCAACCTCACAAAAGACAATTTCGCCCGCGCTGGTGACGAAGCATTCAAGATGGGTGACACCATTCCGCATGCCTAATGCAGCGATGACCTGATCCGAATGCTCGTTCAGCCGCTGTTTCAGTATGGTATCGGTCACCATGGCGCTGACGAAGGGTGCGCCGGCCGGGAAATCGATGTTGCCCATACCAGGCATATAGATCGCGCTAGCGGTCAACAGCGGCACCCCATCGCGTACAACAGCGTTGACATGGTAGAGGGTGCCGTCAATGAATTCTTCAACTTCGAACTCGGCCAAGTCCTTGCCGTGTGCGTACCATGCTTCAAGCTGTGCAGCGTTGTCGATGAATTCCACGTCGCGCGCGCCGAGTCCACTAATCGGCTTGACAACGACCTTGCCATGGCGTGCCAAAAGTGCCTCGACCTCGATACGATGCGTCGCGTGGCTCGCCTGCGGCGTGCGCACTCCAGCCTTGGACAACACGTCCTTCATGCGCATCTTATTGCGGAACAACTCGGCTTCTTCCGGCGGCATCCCGCCTAGGCCCAACGCCTCACGAATCTGTGCGGCAAGGCCGATCAATTGTTCGTCGAACGTGGTGACGGCAGTGAATGGCACCCCCGTATGGAGTTGAACGGCGCGCGCTACGATCGCCGGCTGTTCGCTCCAGCGCACGATTTCGAGTTCGTGTTCGCCTTCCAGTGCGCGGAGGTCCGGGCCGTTGCCCCGGTCGGCAAACAGCGTGACTTCAAACGGCAAGCCTGCCAGCAACGAGCTGCCATCCACGGCGCGGTAAGTACGCGCATCACCGCGAGCAAGAATCAAGAGATGTTTCATAAAGGTGTTCCTTTTAAAGAGGGAGAATGCGAAGTGGATCAGCCAACTGCGCCAACCTGAGAGGGCAAGTTCGCTGGCAAGACAGACTCAGCCTTGGCTGCCCGTTCAGTTCGCTGGGTGACGCGCTGACGAGCCCAAACCGGATAGCGGTCTGAAAAAGTAATGGCAGCAGCAAGAGCGGCGTAACATGCGAGATAAGTTGTCAGCGGGTATGACAGCGACCATAGCATCAGCACGCCGTTAAGCGCGAACGTGCAGGTCCATGCCAATGAGAGATGCTGATTGATACGGATGAAAGTGGGGTGTCGCCAAAATTCCTGCGGAACGTGTCTGCGACCCTCGGTTGCCGTGAAGGGTGCGCCCCACAGTACAGTGCCGAGCGCGGTGACAGCAAATAGTGCGTAGCAAAGCGTACCCGCATAGGCGTTAGCCCACGGCAACGTATTGGTGTAGCCGTTGGCGAACAGCGTGACGAACAGTGCCAACGCAACCACCGCGACTGGGTTGCCTTCACGCAGCGCGCGCCAACCCAATACCACTTGCATGGCAATTAACACGAGCCACAACAGCACCAAATAGCGCAGCGGCGTGTAGTGCACCGCAAGATTGAATGCGACGTAAGGCAGGATGCCACGTGCGATTTTCTTTGGCAAACTCATACAGCACCCGCCGTCGCGAAAGGCACGTGGGTACGGCCGAGCAGAAGTTGAGTCACGCACGCGCCCCAGAGCAGGCCGCTGGTGGCACCGGTCACAGCGCCATTGAGCAACGCACCTTGCAGCCCACTTAACAACTCCGGTCGCCAGCCGATCGCGCTGGCCAAGCCGAACTTGAGTAGAAAGGCCGACAAGCTGATCACCATCACCAGCCAGGTGGCAGGGCGGGTCAGGCGATGCGTTGCATCATCCCATGCATAGCCGTCAAGCCTCGCAAACAGCCGCCAACCAACAACAGCTCCAATGATCAGGCCGGCGACAGCCGCCGACGCTGTCGAAAGCGGCGCAGCGCTGTGCCCAACCGCCATTGCACCGACTAGCGTGAAGGCAATCGGCAACAGAAACAGCCGAGTAGTGGTGATGCTATTGGGCCGGGCTCCGGCAACGCCGCTTCGGATCAACAGCGCAAGCAGCGCCCACACCCACAGTGGCGCATGGCTAAGCAGGGTGCTCATGACGGTACCTGGTCTACGTTGGGCTGCACCAGCTGATCCATTAATTTTTCTCCCGCAGAGGTACCGAAATGGAACACGCCTTGGGTATGCACGGTGCCATCCAGCGCGCTGACCACGAAGCGATGACGATCCTGCTTGCCGTCCGTCGAGACATCGCGCAGCGTACAGGTGTAGGCAACGCCTGGGGTGACCGGACGCACGAAACGGGCGTCATCAATGCGCAGGTTATCCCCACGCCAGCCGAGTCGCAGCGCCGCCTGGCCCCAGATAAATGCCATTACTAGCGAACCTGGCGCCACCGCGAAGCCGGGAAAATGTTCCTCGAGCAGCGGGCAACTGGGACTGACGTGGAAGCCGAAGTGGTCCATTTGGGCGAACGGTCCATCCCGGTAGAACAACGGGTTCTTCTCGATATCCCATGCCAGTGGCGGCACGCTGTCGGCATGCGCTGAGGTTCCGTCGAGCACACCGATCGTACCGGCAACGGCAGCCGCGACCTCAGCCTGCATGAGCGATGGCGCCGCAACGCCGCCCTGCATGCCGCGTACAGTGACCTGTACACGGGCAGTTGGACCGAACTGGCTGATCTCGCCCTCGACCTGGAACGGTCCAGTACCCAATTCGCCTAGCTGCGCCAGGTTCCGGATGCCGACGGGCAGCACCCGTTGGCGGCGCTCCGTCACATTAGGGAGAACGGTGCGGGCGAAGCGCACCGCGAACTGATTGATCCCCTCGGTTAGCAGTGCCGCCATCGGTAGTTCGCGCCAACTCGAAAAACGCTTGACGTCGATCTCAGCGCGGGCGTTGTTGGCGGCGGTATGCACAGGAGGGCTGCACATGCCCAGAAAATTCAGAGCCATGAAAAATCCTTTGAAAGTAAGATGACGGTTAGTTGCGATAGTCGAGAATCTGACGATGTTTGCGGTTACCAGACAGTACTGCGTCCTCCAGTACGGCACTGATGACCTCGACCGTGCCCGCGTTCTTTTCGCTGGCTTCCCGCAGCTCTGGTAACGCGGCAACCAACTGTCTGGCTTGTGCCAGCGCTTCATCGGCGACGCCATAGACGCGTACGGTCAGACGATCGCGACCATCCTCCTCGGTGCGCAGTACGACATCGATCAGCGGATCGGTGGCCTCTGTGCTTTGTGCTACAGCGGCGCGGACACTGCGCAGTTCAACTAAATTACCCATGAAGTTGAAGTCTAGATTGCTCCGTTCAATATGGCGGATCCAGGCGGCGCCGTCGACCGACTCCAGCGTGACGCGGTCGCCAGGCATATAGCGCACGATCGGGACCGGATTGGCCGGATCGAGGCAGGTCAGCAGCAAGCGACCGTCGGAATCTGTCTCGAGGAAATAGGCGTTCTCGCGGATCTTGTGGGTGCCACTGGCCTCCTCGCCGATAGCGACAAAGCCGGCCTCCGAGATGCCATACAGACTGACCACACGCACGTCCGGAAAGACGTCGCGCAGCAGGGCGAGTTTGACCGGACCCAGGCGCTCTCCGGTAAAGGCGATGCGCTCCAGCTTGAGCGTGACGCCGGTGCGGCGCACTGCGTGTGCCATTTGGACCAGCGTGCCGGGGGTGCCCACCACTACGTTGGTGCCTAGCCGAGCCAGAAATCCCAGTTGAGCATCAAGGCAGCTCTCATCGAGTGAACCGAGCGGAACAACACTCGCGCCGCACGCTTCCAATACTCGATTCATGCCATGGTGCAGGATCGAGAACATCCCGACCAAAAATCCATTGGCCACCACATCGCCTGGCTGGAACACGCCTTTCTCGCGCAAGCCGACAATCAGTTCTCGCTGCTCGTCGCTCGGCCCCACACCCAACCGCGGGGTGCAGGCCAACACCAGCTTCGGTTTGTTGGTGGTGCCGCTGGAGCCGCCGATATACAGTGGCGTGGTGGCGTGCTTGGCCAACGTCGCTTCTGCCAGCGCACTGTAGGCGGTGCCGTCCATGACGGGCACCAATCGAGCGAAGTCCTCGTAACTATTGATTTCCGGCGCCACGCCGGCATTGATGCCGACGTCGAGCGCATGGCGTCGCCCCAACACATCGCGCAGGCGTATCAAGTCGAAGTGGGTGTGCGCGATCGTGCGGGCTACGGCCACTGGGACGCCGGTGAAAGTGGTAGTCTGGTTCATGCGTATTCCTCTGCAAGGGTGATGTTAAGTTGCTTGAAATCGATTTTGCCGCTCTCCGTACGCGGTAGTGCGGGCACGATACGAATATCCGAGTGCCTGCCGCGCAAAGTGCGCGCAACAACTTGGTGAAGTTGCGCGCTGAGGTCGCTGGCCGGGCGCTCCGACTCGACAAACAGGCACAACTCGCCGATTTTGCCGTGGGCATAGCCGACGCCGGTCACCGTCTGATAGGTCAGCAAATCGTCGGCGAGTGCGCGTAGCGAGACAAACTGGCCGTTGACTTTCATGGTGTGCGCGGCACGCCCGGCCCACAGGTAGGCGCCGTTGCTGGCGCGGCAGAACAGGTCGCCACTGGCAATCCAGTCATCCGGGCGGGTTACACTGGCGTCGTCGTTCAGGTAGCCCAACATGGCGTAAGGGGTGCGGTACGACAGCACGCCGCAGCCATCTGCCTCGTCGGTGTGACCGATGCGCAGTTCAAGCTCGCCGAATGCCGGGAAGCCCGGAGCGATTGTTCCGCGATACGAGACGGTCTCCAGGTCGTCTATCTGCGACAGGTTAATGGCGAATAGACGCGGGCCGGATTCAGTCTGTCCGAAGTTGTTCCACAATGCGCTCGCGAACGGCAGCAGCGTGCGGGCCTGCTGCAGAGTCAGTCGGTCGGAAGCATTCAACAGGAGCAAACGCTGCGGCGCGAAACCCATCTGACGCCAGCGCTCCATCAGGCCATCAGCCCAATCGCCGATTAGCGGCAGTACCGTGGATCCTCCTTCGACCACCTTGGTCGCCAGCAGACCGGGATGGAGAAAGTCATAGAAGTCAATATGCCCACCCGTCAACAACGTACAGAGCGTGGTCGACAGTCCATACATGAAGTACACAGGGAAGGTGCACAGCGTCCGGTCCTCGGCCGTCAGGCCGAGGTAGTTAGCGACCATTTTGGCGTTGTCGATCAGGCGACTCTCGGCGCAAATCACCCGCTTCGGTTTACCAGTAGTACCCGAGGTGCAAAACACCAAACGGCATTCCCTCGCCGGCGCGAGCATTGGTATTCCACTCAAGTCAGACGGCAATCCGTCCGGATTCAGATCGAGCAGGTGCACGCCATGGCGCAAGGCACTGTCGGGTAGCTTGTGCCCGCTCGGCGCCACCACTTGGACCTTGAAAGCCGGCCCAAGGTCTGCCAGAAAGCGTGTTGATGTGCGCGGCGACATTACCGCGGCCAGCAGGCCGAGGCGCGAGGCGATGCAGTAGCACAGCAAGGTCTCGAGCGGCGTGAAGGCGCAGAATACCGTCAACGTCTTGGAGCACGCTCCGGTATCGGCGGCGCCGACTAACTGCTGCGCTGCTCGCTCGACCAAGCTGCGCGCGCGTGATGCGTCGAGCGTGGTGTCACGGTAGGCAGCAGTCCAGGTGGCGTCATTCAGCAAATCTACAAATCGCATCCCGCGCCTCACTTTCAGTGCACCAGGTTAGGGTTTTGCAGCACCAACGAAGCCGCCAGACCACCCATGCCGAACGAGTTCTTCAGCACGTTACGAACCGGACCATCGCGGCGTGTGCGCAGCAGCGGCAGAATGGCTTCCTCATCGCTCTCGCCCAGGTTGCGGATAGCCGGCAGAAAGTCATCGCGAAACGACCCAATGATTCCCATTACCTCCATCGCGCCAGCGCTGGCAATCAGGTGACCGTGCAGTGACTTGGTCGCTGCCACTGGCGGAATCGTGATCTTGCCGAAGACCTCACCAATGGCGCGACTTTCATGGTGGTCGTTGAGTTTGGTCGAAGTGCCGTGTGTATTGATGGCGGAGATCTCTTCCAGCGGGATGCCGGCATCGACCAGTGCGCGCTGCATGCACAGCCGCATCTCGCTGTTGAGCGTGTGTGGCGCGACAATATGCTCGGCCGACAGACTGGCACCGTATCCCTTGATACGGGCGTAGACGGTGCCACCACGTCGGCGCGCCGCGTCCTCCCGCTCGATCACAAACAGTACCGAGCCTTCCGCCGGCACGAAGCCGGAACGGCGCCGATCGAATGGCCGCGACCGCTCGTGCCCAGCCAGCGCCGGGTCAGTGCAGACAGCGCCGATCGCCTCCAGTCTTGCCACATTCATTGGAGTGACCTTGGCCGAGACGCCGCCAACGATTGCCGCATCAATGCGGCCTTCGCGGATCGCGTTGAAACCCATTCCCAGCGCCTGCAGCGAGGCCGAGCACAAACCCACATGGGTGCGGGTGTAGCCGGAAAACCGCACGGCTTTATGAATGGTACGCAGCACTGCAGTAGTGTCGATGTCGAGCAGTTCGGAGATGCGAAAACTCTCAATGGCCTTACTGATCAACGCGCGACGATTATTGATGTTGGCGGAGCCCGCTCGCTTGACAATGTCGATGCAGCGTTGCGGGTTGATGGACGGCTCATCGACGCCCACTACGCAGCCGACACGGTCAGCGGCATAAGTATCGAGCGGATTGAATTGGGCCAGCAAGTTCTGGATGGCCCGCTCGGCATACAGTACCTCGCCCGGGCGGACACTGAGCTTGCCACTGGGATCTGGCCAACGCATCAGGTCATTCCCCACTTCGGGCAAGCCCGCCCATTTGGTATCGAAGCTGTCAGTATTGAACTTGTGGATGCTGCGAATTCCGCTGCGCCCTTCGTAGAAAGCGCTGGTGACATCGTCAAGTGAGTCGCCTAGCGGGGTCACCGCGCCAATGGCGCTGATGCAAATCGGGGAGTTATCGTAAGTCATTGAAAATGATCCCATCGGGTTGATAGATATGAATCGCAGGCGTGCAATTCCCCTCGGGCGATGCCAGGCATCACTCGCTTGATGATTTGGAGAAGCGCGCCGTTGGCGTTTGGTTTATTGCAGCTGCGGTTTTCCCAGCTTGCGCACCAGCGCATAGCCGATGCCGAAACCGAAACCCGCACCGCACAGCATCACGGTCGAGCCGACCGGAATGCTGTCGTCGGCCAGCGCCGCGGCCAGATCCAGCAAGTTGTTGGCTTTGCCGGTATAGCCGAAGTAGCGTTTATAGTTCCGCGTCGGTATAGGTCCGAACACGGCGTGGCGGGCCGCAGACTCGGTCTGCTCCAACTGGAGCGCGCCATTGGCGTACGTGACGATCAGGTCGGGCAGACCGTGGCGCTCGAGTGCGGCGGCAAACAGCGTCTTCCATGTTTCAACCGTGACAAACGGCTCGGGCGCAAACAGCGAATGTACTGCGAGCACTTCTGCCAACGGTGCCGGGCCGACACCCGCGTGGGTCCGGTCAAGCACCAGTGCGGCGGCGCCGTAGGATGGGTCGACCTGCTGCTTGTCGGCCATCGGGTCCAGTAATCCCAATTTTCCGAATACCACCAGCGAATCGAAGCTGCGCATGTTGCCACTTGCCACCACTACCGCCCGCTCGCCGGTGCCGGCACGCAAAGTGTTCACTGCATCCTCCAGCGCGCACAGTCCGGACAACGACATACTCTGATTAGGATAACCACCGCCCTGAGCACCCATACGTTTGGAGACGTGATATGTCGAGTTGGTCGACAACAGGCGCAACATATTCAGCGGATTGGTGAGGCCCTTGAGTTCACCCAGACGGTTGATCGCGGCATCGCCGGCGCGGTCGACCAGGCTGCCGATGGCATTGAACGTGATCTCGCCGCCATCGGTGCCCGTGAACACGGAGACGGTTTCGGTATCTCCCATCCACGCGTCGCCAGTGTGGCGCAATGCATCGGAAATGGCATTGAGCACGCCAGTCGACAACTCGTTCAACGTGGCGCGGTCCTCACGGCCGATGACGGCCAAACTGGCCGCGTCAAGACGGATCGCAGGAACCGCGTAACGGTCACGCGCGGGCTCGGCGTTTGACACGTCGCCGAGAACGCTGGCAAGGTGCCCCATGTCCGGGCAACGTTCGCTATGGAGGCCGATGGTGCGGATGTATAGTGGTGTCACAATGATTCCCTTGAGAGTGCGGTGGGTTACAGCGTACGCAGGCGATGTTCGACGTAGTCGACCGAAAACAATCGATACAGCGCTTCGGACCCGGCAGCGTCTGGCACGGCCGTGTGACCTTCAAAGATGCGGACCAATTCAGCGCGCCCTTCATCGGTCCAGCTACCGGCGGTGTAAAACGCCGGGCTGTTCATCATTGCGTTGATAGGCCACAGTTGGTCGGGGTCGAATTCCTTATTGGCGGCAGCCTTCAGTTCATATGCAAAGTCCACGAAGTCCAGTGAGGACATACCGTACTCCTGGAACAATGACTTGTTAGTGGCGATTGCAGCAGCATCATCTAGGTACAGGACACTAGCGGCGATTTGAGAAATTTGGCTGATATTCATGGTGCTTCCTTGGTAGATGTGGTTGAGAAAACAGAAAACATGCTTAACTAGAACACCAGCTCGCCATTGCCTAGTACCAAAGTGGTACCGGTCGATTTGATGTTGCCCTTGACGAATTGGATAACTGTTTCTGCGACCTGATCGGCAGTCAGGATTTCACGGGTGGGGCTTTGGCGAATGATGTCGCGCGCATTGTCGCCGGCAAATTTCTCGAACATCGGCGTATCGACGAAGCCAGGCGAGACGCACAGAGTGCGCACTTTGAAACGCGCCATCTCCAACGCAAGGGTGGCAGTGAAGCGCTCCAGCGCTGCCTTCGCACTGCCATAGATGGCGTTACCGGCCTTCGGCCGTTTGGAGGCAATCGACGTGATATTAACGATGAAGCCAACGCGGCGTTCGGTCATCAGTTGACCGATGTGGGAGGCAATGGTGGCCGGCGACAAGTAATTGATCGTAGTCGCTTGTTCCAGCCGTGCCCTCACATTGCCCAGCGATAGTGCATCGGCGGACATCCCGGCAGTGTTGACCAGCACGTCCGGTGCGTTTTCGCGAGTCACCTTCGCCAGGAAGGCAGACACTGCGTCGAGCGAGCCTAAATCCAGTTGCTCGGCAGTGCAAGTGTCGCCGTATTTCGCGCAAATGCTATCAGCTAAGGAGGCGTTCCTATTATAAGTAAAGTGGACGGTGTGACCGGTCTCGACCAAGCCCTTGATAATGGACTGTCCGATTCCTGCGGTTCCGCCGATGACGATGGCACGAGGCATGAGATGCTTTCTTGGTTCGTTGAGGACTAGGCTTTCCGGCCGTCGCCGTAAGCGCAGAACCGTTAGAAAGCATTAAACCAAAATTGCGCCTGAAATATCACTAGCAGAGCTGATAGGTCAGGTGTTTCTGTCAGTCCGATGGTGATGTGTACCCGTGCGAAGGACTGCAGGTTTGGCGCACCTTGGTCCAGTACCGATGTCGTGCGCGCAGGGCTACCCGAAGGACTGCCTGCGTCGGTCGTATATGCGGGCCCCTTTGGGAGCATCATTTTTTTGTGGGCACGGCCCTCGAAGACTTTTCCACGGCGCCGGTCGCCGCCCCCTGCACAGAGCAAGAGCGAGCGGTGCGGTGGTGAGGTCAGTTTCAATATTATTTCACTGCGTAGGCAAAGCGGTCTTCGTAAAGAATGGCGAATTGGTTCATCGCTGCTGTCCAGTCCTACGTGGCGCGGCACCAGTCTGAGGTGATATTGCGCAATGCCAGCCGGGCGCAGCTGCTGGCAACAAGCACGCCGATGGTGAAGGCATGTATCTGCGGGTGACGGCTCCCGGCAAATACTGGCGCATGAATTGCCGCCATCAAGGCAAGCGCAAAACGCTGGCGCTGGGCGTCTATCCGGCGGTGTCGCTCGTTAAGGCCAGAAAGAAGTGCGAAACGGCACGCGAAGTACTGGCCGAAGACACCAACCCCAGCCAATCCAAGCGCGACGACAAGCAGCCCACGGCCATCGCGGCAAGCCATACCTTGGAATCCGTGGCGCGGTAGTGGCTCAAGAAGACGGCAAGCGTGCGCGCGGCGATCACACAGCAAAAGGTAACCGCGTGGCTGAAACATGATGTGTTTCCATGCATCGGCAAGCAGCCTTTTTCCAGCATCAAGGCAATCAACGTGCTGGCCGCTCTGCGCAAAATCGAGGCACGCGGGGCAATCGATTCAGCGCACCGTGTAAAGTCCCTTTGCGGACAGGTTTTACGGTTTGCAGTGGCCACCGGAATAGCAGAGCGCGACGTAACGGCGGACCTGAAAGGCGCACTGACCACGATCCAGAAAACCAATGATGCGGCGATCACAGAGCCGAAGCAAGCGGGCGATCTGATGCGCTCGATCTATACCTACAGCGGCTACCCATAGGCCGTGGCGGCGTTGAAACTGTCCCCGCTGGCTTGCTTCGCCCCGGAGAATCACGCGCGGCAGACTGGGCTGAGATTGCTCTGGACATAGCGGAGTAGCGCATACCTGCCAGCAAAATGGAAATGAAAAATGAAAAATGACCACCCTGTACCGCTATCTGCGCAGGCGGTGGCAATACTTCACGGCATCCATCCGATGACAGATCAACGCAAGTATGTTTTCCCCAGCATCCGCACTGGCGAACGGTGTATGAGCGAAAACACAGTGAACGTAGCATTGCGCAACATGGGCTATGCCAAAGAAGTGATGACGGCCCGTGGCTTCAGAGCGATGGTGCACACGATCATGGATGCGGTTTTGGAAGTACCCAGTCATTTGCTGGAGCACCCACTTGCGCACGCAGTGAAAGACCCGAACGGCAACGCATACAATCGAATCAAGCACCTGAAGGAACGCCGGAAGATGATATAGCAGTGGGCGGATTATCTGGACAAGCTACGCGCCGGCGCCGAAGTCGTACCGCTGCATGCACAGATTTGACGAGCGCTACGCCAGCCGCAGGCTGATCCCCGAAAACCCGTTCCCTTGACGGGCTGATCGGAACTCGGTTGCGAGCATACGGT
Organism: Burkholderiales bacterium; assembly: GCA_043748965.1. Classification (GTDB taxonomy): domain Bacteria; phylum Pseudomonadota; class Gammaproteobacteria; order Burkholderiales; family Burkholderiaceae_D; genus Actimicrobium. The sequence goes on along the minus strand of JAYVEF010000166.1, from coordinate 9,281 downwards.
TTGGCTAACCAGCAAACGGAAGTCGCCATCCGTGTAGCGGTTCAGAATCAAATGATCGTGACCGGAAGCCCAAATTCCGTCCGCACTAGCCGCGCCGCCGCATAGCTGCTTTGGGTGAAGGCAGTTGCGCCCCCATTCTTTTGCGTGCAACAACGCTTGTCATCGTTCAATTTTGCATCGCTGAAACATAGTCTTTGGAGAATCAATCTCTACGCACATTCTCAGGCGAATGACGGCCATCGGTGCAGGAAATTCTTGTGGGGCTCAAAGGGAAGTTTGCGCCTACAAATTCGCATTGATTTTGAACGCCGATCAGGACCCTAGCAAATTTATGGATTCGCTCGATTCCGCAGCAAGTGCGACGGATTTGGTTGTGTAATTTTTGACATGGATCAAGTAACTCTGACGGCACTGTCTTCACAGTGTGCGAAGTATTCACCGAAAGGCGTGCGCGCGTAGCGCTCGGTTGGTGTATCGCATTCGACTCCACGATCAACGATCCGGATTTCACGCAGACGATGCGTTGCAATCCACCTATGAAGGAACAAACATGCAAACGGGCATTATTGAAGTGCGCGACATGCTCTCGGTGTTGGGCATCGAAGAAGTGGAAAAACGAATTGGCGAAGTCCCTGGGGTCGAAATCGTGACCGTAGACTTCGCGGCTGAAAACGCCACCGTGCGATTCGACGAAACGCAAATCGAGAATACCGACATCAAGTCGGCAGTACGTCAGCGCGGAATTGAAGCCGGGGTGCCCGCCGATGGCGCGTCAGGTATGGGGCACAGAGGCCACGCGGCGATGGGTGAACCGCCCGCGCCCGTCGCAACTGTACTGCCGACACCGACACTGACCACACCGGCTATCGCCGCCGTCGCACCTGACAAGCGAGCCAGCACTGCCACGGCCGAGCCGCCTGCTGTCCCGGTTGCTGCAGCGGGCGACGCATCGGGGGGCAAACTGGTTTCTGACAAAGGTTGAAAGGGACACTCGATATGCGCACTCTCGCTTACGCGCCTGCGTCCGGGCCGAAGCCAGATAGACATGGCGTTGACCCAGCCAATTCCGAATGGGCCGGCAACAGTTCCACAGGAGATCACCATGACGATAGCGACCGCGCCACGAAACTTGACAGTTAATTTGCCACCTGCGCTGAGCACTGCGCAAGCAGCGGTACACCGCCCTGAAGTGCAGGAAATGATGCGCCGGTTGTCCCACTATGGACTCGGCATTTTCATGCCGCACATGCATGACGAGCGTACAGGTGAGTTTCAGCCGCTTCCGGATGACGTTGTTCAAGTGGAGTCTGGCTTGGAAGTGTCGTTCCAACAAGCTGGGCATCTCGCAAGCCTGTGCGCAGGACGCTTCGTCCCCGTGGGTTGGTACTGGCGCGCCGGTGGATCGACCGCTTCAGCGGTATGCGAAATGGATGAGGACGACGAACCGGACAGCGCGGACCGCTATGGCAAACACAAGATGATGGAAGGACGCTAGCGAACACATGTTCCAACGTAGCCTTTACTCAACCCTGATGAAAAGAGGCACCACCATGCAAACCGAAACTTTGAAAGTAACCGGCATGACTTGCAACGGATGCACCAGCAAAGTAGCGCACGCCCTGAACGCAATTCCCGGCGTTCACGAGGTAATTGTGTCGCTCGCCGCCGGTGAAGCCACCGTGCGGTATGACGGTCACCTGACCGCGACCGATCAACTGAAATCAGGAGTGAAAGGTGCGGGCTATGGCGTGGATTCGGCTGAAACCGCTCACGCTTCGCACTCAAAGGGTGGCTGCTGTGGGTAACGCACTTTAGTCATCACAAAAACCAAAATTGATTGAATTCGTGTGCCCCGAACCTGGCACAAATCCACTGCAATGCGCCCGAATCGGAAACCTCGGGGCCTGGCGATGGGCCCCAAAAGTGATTACTCCGCGGCGGTCCAGCCCGGCCATCACGATCTTTGAACGGAGGAGCAAATCATGACGTGGCTTTCACAAAACTGGGTATGGGTACTGTTTGCTGTCGGAATGATCGCAATGCATCTCTTCGGTCACGGAAGCCATGGGGGCCATGGGGGGGCACGATAGACGAAGTGACCCCAGGTCTGCAGATGCTGACGGCGCGCAGCGCGCTTCGGAAAAAAGGTCGGACCATCACCATTGATTCGACAAATATCGCTTTTTCGAGTGGAGGTAAGGCTATGCTGAATATAAAAGTCGTGACGTGGTCGCTAGCGATTTGGACGACGTTTTCGTTCGTATTTTGTGTAGTCTTCGGCCTGCTGACGCCGTCGACTCCGCACATGACGGCGTTTCTCGAAAATATATTGCCAGGCTTCGAGTGGCTCACCTGGCGCGGCTTTTTTATTGGGCTAGTTCAGAGCTTTCTTTACGGCGCCTATGCAGGTCTCATCTACGTACCGATCTACAACTTTTTGCATCGTACGTGGGTGGGAAGAATCCCGTGAGTAAAAAACCAGATGACTCGAAATCGAGCGAACAAGTATCGTCAATATCGAACCACGCTTACAAAGAAATTCTTCCGAAGCTACAGGTCGAATTGGTCAAGTTGCAGCGGCATTTCATCAAATGCGACGACAAGGTACTAATCATTCTGGAAGGTCGGGACGCGTCCGGCAAAGACGGAACGATCAAACGCATTGTCCAACATTTGAGCCCGCGGGAAACGCGTGTCGTAGCACTCGGCAAGCCCTCCGACCGCGATCGTAGTGCCTGGTACTTCCAGCGCTATGTTCCTTATTTACCGGTGGCCCAGGAACTAGTGCTGTTCAACCGCAGTTGGTATAACCGCGCTGGCGTCGAGCATGTCATGGGATTTTGCACCGACGATGAGCATGAAGAGTTCATGGGTTCGGTTTCAAATTTCGAGAATATGCTGGTTCGATCGGGCATAAAGCTCATCAAATATTATCTCGACATCAGTAAAGTCGAGCAAACGCGACGTCTGAAGGACCGGAAAAACGACCCTCTCAAGCAGTGGAAAATCAGTCCGATTGACGATCAGGCGATCAAACATTGGAAAGCCTACAGCCAAGCGCGCAACGAAATGCTGGCGCGTACGCATAACCAGATCACACCGTGGACTTTGGTGTGTGGTGACGACAAACATTTGGCGCGGATCAACATCATCAAGGATTTGCTCGGTCGACTCCACTACACCGATAAGCATGAACGACTGACCCATACGGACCCGCACATCGTATTTCCCTACGATGTGTCAGCGCTCGAAAATGGCCAGCTAGCAAAATGACTGCGGATATTCCACGACATTTTCAATAAGAACGCCACGGAGGAAATGCGATGAAAACGAGTGTCATTGAAGTGCACGCCATGCTGTCGGTGTGGAGCATCGACGAGGTTGAGAATCGGATCGCAGATGTGCCCGGCGTCGAAAGCGTGACCGTCAACTTCGCAGCAAAAAATGCCACAGTGCGCTACGACGAAACGCACGTCGATGTTGCCGATATTAAGGCTGGCGTGCGCCTGCGCGGCCATGACTCTGCCCCGACTGACGCACCAACGGCTCCCGCGAAGGTGCCTACCGCCAACGACGCACCCAAGCCTGTGGATCAACCCGTGGAAGGAGCCGCCTCCAACGCAGTATCCCCCGCTCCAACTGGGCCCACGATACTGCCGGCACCAGCGCTCGCGCAGGATACCCCTTCGGCGCCAGCCGCAAAATCCGACACCTCCGCCATGCCGGCAGGCATGAAGATGCCGGACGACGCAGCAACCGCACCCGAGCCAGCATCCGTACCGAAGGCAGCCAATTCGTCCGGATCGGAGGTACGCGTTAAACAGCCTTCAATGTGGCAGCGGCTACGGTCGTGGGTGCTCCCGGCGACAGCAGCAACCAAAGATGGGATGTCTGCGCCGCCCCATCACGCAGGGGCGCAGCACAAGGAACATTCAGTGCCAGATGGTACTGCGTCGCCCGTGTCGTCGGACATGGCCTCCGAAATGGGCCACGGTGGCAACATGGATCTGCCTGCGATGGTGCGCGATATGCGTAACCGCTTCTGGATTTGTCTCGTCTTCGCCGTACCGATCTTCATCTACTCGCCGATGGGCAATTTATTCCCGCCCCCGGCACCACCCTTCGGCCTACCTCTGAACCAGTGGCTGTTTGGTTTGGCCAGTGCCGCTGTTCTTTACCCGAGCTGGCCGTTCTTTGTCGCCGCCTGGCGTGCACTTCTGACCGGAAAGCTGAACATGGCGACGCTGATCGTGCTTAGCGTCGGCACCGGATATTTGTTCAGCGTCGGGGCCACTTTTTTCTTTAAGAGCGATCAGTTTTTTGAAGCGGTGTCCGTGCTGCTGGTATTCATCCTGCTCGGCCACTGGCTGGAAATGCGTGCCCGTGCAGGTGCCTCCTCTGCCATCAAGGCGTTGATGAACCTGACGCCGGCTAAAGCCTTCGTGCTGCGCAAAGGTACCGAGGTTGAAGTGGCGACCGCCGACGTGGTGGTGGGCGACATCGTCGTGATCCGGCCCGGCAACAAGATCCCGGTAGATGGCACGGTAGAGTCGGGCGATTCACTGGTTGACGAATCGATGCTTACTGGCGAGTCGATGCCAGTGCCAAAGGGCCCCGGCGCGAAGGTGGCTGGTGCCACCATCAATACTAGCGGTACATTCCGCTACAAGGCCACCAAGGTCGGCTCCGATACCGCACTGGCGCAGATCGTCAAGCTGGTGCAGGAGGCGCAGAACTCCAAAGCACCCGCGCAGCTGCTGGCTGACAAGGCGGCCCAGTGGCTGGTTGTCGCTGCCATCGGGGTTGGCCTACTGACCTTTGCGGTGTGGTTCTGGTGGATCGGCCAGCCACTTCTTTTCGCGGTTACGCTGACGATCACCGTCATGGTCATCGCGTGCCCCGATGCGCTGGGCCTGGCTACGCCGATGGCGGTGATGGTGGGCACAGGGTTGGGTGCAGCAAACGGCATCCTGTTCAAAAATGCTTCGGCGCTAGAAGACGCGACCAAACTCAACGTCATCGTGTTCGACAAGACTGGTACGCTCACCCTCGGCAAGCCGGAGGTAGTTGACATGGTGATGGCCGAAGGCATCACCGAGGACGTGCTGCTGCTTGCGGCAGCAGCCGTCGAGCAAGGCTCTGCGCATCCGTTGGCGCAAGCGGTGTTGCGGCGCGCTGCAAAGCTGAAGATCGTCACCCCGACCGGGTTCAAGAGCATCGACGGCCAGGGCGCGCAGGCGCAAACCGCCGCCGGCATCGTCTTCCTCGGCAACCGCCTGCTGATGGACACCCAGAAGCTCGCGCTCGGACCGTTGGAAGCGGACGCGACGCGGTTGCAAGGCGAAGGCCGGACGGTGGTTCATGTCGCGCAGAACGGAAAAGTGATTGGCCTCATCGCCATTGCCGACGCCATTCGACCCACCGCGAAAGCCGCGGTCGCCAAGTTGCGCGAGCGCGGCATCGAGGTGGTGATGCTCACCGGCGATAACGCCGGCACGGCCCAGCGCATCGCTGCCGACCTGGGTATCACCAGCGTACTGTCCGATGTGCTGCCGGGCCAGAAGGCCGCGAAAATCAAGGAGCTTCAGGCAAGCGGCAAGAAGGTCGGCATGGTGGGCGACGGTGTCAACGACGCGCCCGCGCTGACCCAGGCCAACGTGGGATTTGCCATCGGTGCCGGTACCGACGTAGCGATGGAAAGCGCCGATGTAGTGCTGATGAAGAGCGACCCCTACGACGTCGTCGGCGCCATCGAGCTATCGCGCGCCACCTTGCGCAAGATGCACCAGAACCTGTGGTGGGCCGTCGGCTACAACATGATCGCCTTCCCGCTCGCGGCTGGGGTGTTGTATCCCTTTACACTGTCGCCTGAGATCGCGGCGTTGTCGATGTCGGGCAGCTCCGCCGTGGTGGCGATCAACGCACTACTGCTCAAGCGTACCAAGCTCGCCGGGATCAAGAGTGCGAAGCCTAAAGTTGCGGCGGCTCCCGTATCCGTTACTTCAAGAGCCGCTGCATGAATAAGCCAGTTCAGTGGGCAGGCTTGCCGGCGCCCACTGGTCCGTTACTCAACCGCCGCATCACGCACGACTTGGAAGGCTGGCACAAGACCGCGTCGACACACTGCATAAACCGCTTCGTCTTCCCCGACGGCCAGCTCGACACGGTCAGCAACATCCAGAGCAAATTGGAAAATACCAAGTTCGAGATTGTTGACGTGAAGGGACTGCGGCCGCGCTACGCGCTGACACTCAGGTCTTGGGTGGCAAAGCTTGAGCGCCGCCACACCGAGGCATTGCACTACATGAGCGAATCGACCTGGCGCATCTGGCGACTTTACATGACCACCTGTGCACTGGAATTCGAATCCGGCGAGATCGGCGTGTATCAGATCCTTGCCAGCAAGCGCACTCTAGGCAGCATTTCGTCGATGCCGTTGACACGACAGCACATGTATCCGCCGCACCCCCAAGTGCCCGTACCTAAGAGGGCAGCGCACAGAAGCCACCGTGATGATCAAGACACAAGTAACTGGGCCTGATCGCCACTTGGCGCGAGACGGAGTCGGTCAGCAGGCGACCTCGAGCGCGCGCGTTTTGCAGGCGAGCGTTGCGAACGACGCAGCGCATGATCAGGTCGATCTTCGACCACTGCAAATGTTTTTCCTGGCCGCCGCCGTGTTCATGGTGTCAGCTGGCTACGGATCGTTGCTGCCGTTGCTGCCGGCATGGATTGCGCAGCAATCGCCTGGGGCGACTCCAGCTGAAGTTTCGCGTCATGTGGGATTCCTGAGCGGCATGTACACCGGTGGCGTGCTGGTCGGTGCGCCGATATGGGGCCTGATTTCCGATCGCATCGGTCGGCCACGTATCCTGACTATCGGGCTGATCGGCTATGTCGTCAGCTTGCTCCTGCTATTGCTGCCATCGATGGGCGGCTTGTGGTCCATCTATGGCCTGCGAACTGCGGCAGGCTTGTTCGTCGCCGCAGTGATCCCGATCGTACCGGCGCTGGTGGCGGCCCATACGCCCGCGGCGATGCGGGCGCGTCGCTTTGCGTGGCTGGGCGCCGCTTCGCTGCTTGGATTCCTGTTCGGACCGGGATTGATTGCGCTTGCCAACGCCATCGCATCGTTGATCGGGCAAGGTCCTGATCCGGTGTCGCTGGCGACGCGCATCGTCATCGTATTGGCAGCACTCCTGAGCGCCGGCATGATGCTTGGTTTGGCATTGACCTTGCCGCCGCCTCGCGTGGACGCGCCAAAACCCGCGCTGGGCGACTACGATCACTCCAGCCTGGTGGGGTTGTTGCTACTCAGTGTGACCGTGAATTTCGTGTTGTCCGGGTTCGAGCTTGGCATTGTGGTGCAGGGTAGTCAGCACGTCGACACCACGCCACAGGAGATCGCCCTCATGTTCGCCGAATGCGCACTCGTGATGATCGGTGTCAACGCGATTCTGTTCTTTACATCGCTATTGAGTAAAGTCTCCCCACGCCTGGTCATCGCGGCCGGTTCCCTGATCGGCGTATCGGGCCTGGCGCTGCTTGGGTTCCATCAATCCAAAGAGTGGATGTTCATCGGCATCAGTCTCACATCGGCTGGAACCGGCCTGGTACTTCCGGTGATCTCGTTCATCGCTGCGGGCAGGTCGCGCCGCTCGCTTGGCGCCACGATGGGCAACTTGGCCGCTGCTGCGGGACTGGGTCAGACGCTCGGGTCGGCGGCCGGGGGCTGGCTTTTCGGCGCGCTGGCCCAGATCGGCTTCGGGTGGCTCGCGCTGCCGTTGGTGGCGATGCCGATCCTGCTGCTGCGCCCTTCATGGTGGAGAGCTGCGGCCATTCTTCCAGAAGCCACACTTGCACCAACCACGAACTAAACGACAATGCGTATGGGTAGCAGAATCGCCAAAATAAGTGCCTCCATTGAAGGCAGCAATATTCCTCTCGCGATTGGGGCGCGTGGGCTGGTCGTCGATAGCGTCCCAGATTCTGCGTTGCGACATGGATTGCGTAGGAGTCCGGTCGTCAAGGTGCCGATGCAACTTGGGTTGGCGCTGGACGGTAGACGTCGGAAAAGGCTCGGGCAGCATCCCAAACCGACCCTCTTCGCAATGATGCACACGGGATAAAGGCTGACCCTATGCGACCCACGCAGCCAATGCAAGCCGCGCGCTTCTCGATATGGCGCTACATCCGATGATGCAGCAACACTCGAATTCGCTGGATTCCGATGAGCTGCGGCTAGACACGCTACAGCGGCACAGTCTCGACTATTTTCTGAACGAGACGAATCCCGCGAATTGTCTCGTTGCAGATATGTCCCGACCCGGCGCGCCGGCCAGCATCGCGTCCGTAGGCTTTGCACTGGCGGCCTACCCGGTTGGCGTCGAGCGGGGATGGATGACCCGCATCGACGCGGTCGAACGCTCGCTCACACTGATGCGCTTTTTCTGGAATAGTCCGCAGGGTACCGCGCCTGATGCGACCGGCTACAAAGGTTTCTATTATCACTTCCTCGACATGCAGACGGGCCGCCGTACGGGCCTATGCGAATTGTCGACCGTAGATACCGCCTTCCTGCTGGCCGGCATGCTGGCAGCCGCCGCCTATTTCGATGGTGAGAACCAAGACGAGCAGGAACTGCGGAACTTGGCCGACGCGCTTTATCGGCGGGCAGACTGGCTCTGGGTATGCAACGGCGCAGCGACCGTCAGCCACGGGTGGAAGCCCGAGGCCGGCTTTTTGCCGTACCGTTGGGAAGGATATGACGAAGCGCTTCTGCTATACATCCTCGGGCTTGGCTCGCCGACGTACCCGCTACCGACCGAGAGCTACGCTGCGTGGACTTCAACCTACCAATGGAAAGAAATCTACGGCTATGCATTCCTTTACGGCGGGCCACTTTTCATCCATCAGTATTCGCACATGTGGATTGATTTCCGCGGCATTCAGGATCGGTTCGTGCGGGATAAGGGCATCGACTACTTTGAGAACAGCCGGCGCACGAACGCCTGTCGCGCGCCGCTGCACTTGAGCGCGCCACCGAACTACTGGCACTGGTGCATATTGCGCAACCGTCGCGCCGCGTGCACGACTATCCGCATCAGCTTTCCGGCGGCATGCGGCAACGCGTGATGATCGCGATGGCGCTCGCTTGCAAGCCACGCCTGTTGATTGCCGACGAGCCGACCACGGCCTTGGACGTAACGATCCAGGCCCAGATTCTGGATTTGCTCACCGAACTCAAAGAACGTCTCGGCATGGCAGTGCTGCTGATTACG